>NC_020054.1:5342554-5644902 GCF_000331105.1 Fibrella aestuarina BUZ 2
CACTCATCAAGGGGACGGTTTCCGACGATAAAGGCAACGGCCTGCCGGGCGCTACGGTATCGGTGAAAGGCACCCAGTTGGGGACCACCACCGACGTCAACGGGAATTTCTCGATCAATATGCCCGAAGGGGCCAAAACGCTGGTGATTTCGTTCATCGGTATGACTTCGCAGGAAGTAGAGGTGGGCACCCGCACCACCCTGAACATCACGTTGCAGGCCGGTGGGCAGGCGCTCGATGAAGTGGTGGTCATCGGCTACGGTACGGCCAAACGGTCGGACGTGACCTCGTCGATCACGACGGTGAAAGCCGCCGAACTGAAAGACATTCCGGCGGCGGGTATCGACCAGTTGTTGCAGGGTAAAGCGGCCGGGGTAACCGTCACCAGCAACGGGGGTCAGCCCGGTGGTGGGGTGTCGGTGAAGGTGCGGGGCGTGACCTCGATCAACAGCAACGACCCGCTGTTCGTGATCGACGGCGTACCGTTTGTGGGTGGCAACACCTCGTCGAGCTCAGGTTACGCCGGGCTGGGTGGCAGTGACGGCCAAACCGGCAACTCGGTGATGGCCATGCTTAACCCGAACGACATCGAGAGCATCGACGTGCTGAAAGACGCCTCCGCGCAGGCCATCTACGGGTCGCAGGCCGCCAACGGCGTGATCCTGATCACGACCAAGAAAGGCAAAGTAGGCGAAGGCAAGATCAACTACGAAATGTATACCGGGGTGTCGGAAGTAGCCCGCCGCCTCGACCTGTTGAAACTGCGCGATTTTGCCCGGTATCAGAATCAGGTGCTGCCCGCCATCGGGCTTCCCGTTGCCGACGAGTTCAAAAACCCCGATCTGCTGGGCGACGGCACCGACTGGCAGGAGGCCATGTTTCAGCGCGGCAAGATCAACAACCACCAGCTGAGCTTCTCGGGTGGCCGCGACAAAACGACCTATTACCTGTCGCTCAACTACTTCGATAACCAGGGGATCATTCTGGGGTCGGATTTCAAACGGTATGCGTCGCGCTTCAGCATCGATAGCCAGCTAAAAAGCTGGGCAAAGGTGGGCATCAGCGCCAACGTGTCGCGCAGCATCCAGAATGTATCGCTGGCCGACGCCGCCGAAGGCACTATCTGGTGGGGAGCTACTACCAGCCCGCTCACGCCGGTGAAAAACATCGACGGCACCTGGGGTGGCGGTCAGACCGTGGGGGGTGTGCAGTATTATGGTTCCAACCTGGTGGGTAACAGCCAGTTCCGGGGCAACACCAAAACGACCAACAACATCTTCGGTAGCCTGTATGCCGAGCTGTTCTTCACCAAAGAGCTGTCATTGCGCAACGAGGTATCCTACTCGCTGGGGCAGGACAACAACGTCGCTTTCCAGAAAGCCGGTAACGTGGGCAGCACGTCGTTCCGCAGCAAACTGATCGACTCGCGCTCCGACAGCTACTACTGGTCGCTGACCAACTACCTGACGTACAATAAGTACCTGGGTAAACACGGCTTCCAGGCCACGGTCGGCCACCAGGCGCAGAACTCGTACTACCAGGGTATTTCGGGCTCGAAAGTGGATCTGCAGGCGAACATTTTTGACCTCAACACCGGCAACGCCGACCAGACGACCTGGGGCCTGAGCGGTGGCAAAGGCCAATGGGCGATGGAATCGTGGTTTGCCCGCGCCAACTACACCTTCGACGATAAGTATTCGGTGTCGGCCAGCTTCCGCGCCGATGGTTCGTCGAACTTCGGCCCCAACAATCGCTGGGGCTACTTCCCCGGTGTATCGCTGGGCTGGACCATCTCGAACGAGAAATTCATGAAAGGCTCGATCGCCAACGTGGTCAACTACGCGAAATTCCGTGCGGGCTATGGGCTCGTGGGTAACCAGAACTTCCCCGGCGGCGCGCCCAACCCGGCCTACGTGGGGGCAGTGCAGTTCTTCTCGGGGCCGGTTGGTTTCGGTTCGTCGAATATGATCAACGGCATTCCCAACCCGAATCTGAAATGGGAGTCGGTGAAAACGGCCAACGTTGGTCTTGACGTGGGCTTCCTGAACGGCCGCATCGACGCTACGATCGACGTCTACAAGAAAGTCACGTCGGACATGATCATCTTCCTGACCGGCCCGAACCTCATTGGGGTAGGCGATCAGTGGGACGACCTGAAAGCACCGCTGGGCAACGCTGGTCAGATGACCAACACGGGTATCGACCTGAGCATCACCACGACCAACATCAAGAAAGGCAACTTTAGCTGGAAGACGAGCGGCGTGCTGACGCAGTTCACCAACAGCTACGACCGCGCGGCCTCGGCAGCGTCGGCCCTCGATGGCAAGGTGTATTATAACAACTACCTCATCACGCACACCACGCCCGGCCGTCCGGTGGGTTCGTTCTGGGGGTTGCAAACCGACGGGCTGTTCCGCACGCAGGAAGAACTCGACAAATCGCTGCCGCAGTTTGGCTACAAGGTGAATCAGGCGGAAACGTGGCTGGGCGACATCCGCTTCAAAGACGTGAACAACGATGGTAAAATCGACGCCAGCGACTACACCTTCATCGGTAGCCCGCTGCCCAAGTTCACCTGGGGCCTGACCAACACGGTCAACTACGGCGACTTCGATTTCTCGCTGTTCCTGCAAGGGAGCCAGGGTGCCAAGGCCTTCAACTTCCTGCGCTGGCAGCTGGAAGGCCTGAACAACGCCTACACCAACCAGATGACGACGGTCAACGACCGCTACACGGCCGAAAACCCGAACGGATCGCTGCCCCGCTTCACGAGCACCAACAAAAACAACACGGCCATGTCGGACCGGTACGTGGAGGATGCTTCGTATGCCCGGATTCAGAACATCACGCTGGGCTACCGCCTGCCTAAGGCGCTGCTGAGCAAGGCGCACGTGTCGAACCTGCGTATCTACGGCTCGATCCAGAACCTGAAGACGTTCACGAACTACTCGGGTTACGATCCCGAAATCGGCTCGTTCAACAACAGCATCAAGCTGATGAACGTCGACGCCGGTCACTACCCGAACCCCCGCACGTTCACCATCGGCGCGAATCTGCAATTCTAACTGAAACGTCATTAGCTGCGCGTCATTTATAGTCATTAGCCTTCGGCGTCATTCCTGGTTTTCCGCCCAAGGCAGTACAACGAATGACTACCAATGACAGCGCAGCGGAATGACCACCAATAACATTGATATCATGAAACGCAAACTCATATATGCTGCCATGCTGGCTCCGGCTTTGTTCCTGACCAGCTGCAAGGAAGATTTCATTGAGCGGCCTTCGCTGTCGGGCACGACGACGGGCAACTACTACAACAACGCCGACGAAGTACGGGCGGCCACCAGCACACTCTACAGCGGGCTACCCTGGCGCAACTACGAAAGCCGCGCGCAGGATGCCATCGGCGACGTCATGGGAGGCAACATGTTCACCTACACCGACACCGAATACCTGAATTTCACGGTATCGGCGGCATCGGAGCGCGTAGGGGCGTCGTGGGGTGCCTTCTATAAGATCATCGGTTACGCCAACGTGATGCTCAAAACGTTTGAAGAGAAGAAAGCCGCTGGCGGTGGCGCCGCCTACCTCGACCCGGCCATTGCCGAGTGTCATTTCATCCGGGGTATGCTGTATTTCTTCATCGCACGTACCTGGGGTGCCGCGCCGATCATCACCGATCCGGGTGCCACGGCGCTCTCGGGCGACTTCAACATTCCGCGCTACATCCAGAAAGATGTGCTGCGGTTTGCGCTCGAAGAGTTGCAGGCGGCCGAGAAAGGCCTGCCCGAGTCGGACGTACCTGGCCGGGTCACGAAGTATTCGGCGAAAGGCATGATGGCCAAGCTCTACCTGTATCAGAAAGACTACGCCAACGCCAAAACCAAAGCTGAAGAGGTAATCAGTTCAGGCAAGTACATGCTGGTAAGCGACTACACGGGTATGTTCACTAAAGCGAGCATGAACAACAACGCCGAGTCGCTCTTCTCGATTCAGCACCAGTTTGCGCAGGATCCCTGGGGTACGGCCAACATCAAAAACCCCGATCGAGGCGCGGGTGCGCTGCGCACGTCGGAGGCCGATGCCTGGGAAATGTACGTTCCGTCGATGGACATGCTGAAGGAGTATGAGTTTGGTGACCTACGCCGCAAATGGTCGGTGATGGAACACGGCTGGACCAACCCGAACTGGAAACCCCAGCGCGCCAACGCCCCGGCCTATAACGCGTTCATGGCCAATGGGTTCAAATACGATACCCTGCAACCAACCAACGACGGTGGCAGCCTCTCGCCCACCCGCGCCAACATCGTGAAGTACTTTGCCGGACCCGGTAAAACCTACGGTGGCGAACCCGTACTGGGCCAGGGCTCAGGCAACAACGTGGTGCTGCTGCGCTACGCCGACGTGCTGTTGATCTATGCGGAAGCCGTGCTGGCGGGTCAGGCCTCGACCGCCGACGCCAAAGCCCTCGACGCGCTGAACCAGGTGCGGAAACGGGCCGGGCTGAACCCCAAAACGGTGATCACCAACGACGACATTCTGCACGAGCGCCGGGTTGAGTTTGCCTTCGAAGGCGACTACTGGTACGACATTCAGCGGCAGGGCTACGCCAAAGCGAAGGCAATCATCGAGAAGCAGGACCGTGGCTCGAAAGCGTACGGTTCCTTCCTGACCAACTTCTCGGAGGATAAGATGTACCTGCCCATTCCAGCTGGCGAAATCGTTCAGGACCCCGAACTAGGCAAACCCGCCGTTCCGTACTACAAGTGATCATACCTCACCCCTGGCCCCTCTCCTTAAAACGAGGAGAGGGGGACATAAACGTCAACCTTGAGCCGAGTTTACCCGATCTGTTAGTAGCCAGTTTGGGAAACTCCCCTCTCCTGAAAATCAGGAGAGGGGCCGGGGGTGAGGTCCAAACCAACGCATAGTCATGACTCTCTATAAATCAACGTACTTCGCAGGCGTAGCCCTGCTCGCCGGACTGGCCCTGACGGCTTGTCAGAAAGACACCGACGGCAGCCCGCAGATTGCCCCCGGTAATCCCGTTGCCACCAAAATCTTCCCCGACTCGGCGGCGGGCGGAGTAGCCGTTACCCTTACGGGGACAGGGCTGGGCGACATCCGCACCATTATGTTCGAGAAACAGAACGTACCGGCGGGCTTCCAGAGCACCCTCAACACCGACGGAGCGCTCATCTTCCGCGTACCGGCCGAAGCCGCAGGTGGGGTACAGAACATCATCTTCACGAACAGCGCCGGACAGTCGCTGAAGGTGCCGTTCAAGGTGCTCGCCTACCCGACCGTCAGCGACGTATCGGATTACAACTTCACGAAAGGCACGGTCATCACCATCAACGGTAACAACTTCGACGATGTGACGACCGTCGCCGTAGCCGACTCGCTGAAGGGCATTTCGGATAACGCCACCATCGTGTCGAAATCGAAGAAGCAGCTGGTTGTGCAGATGCCTGCCACCACCCTGAACCGGGCTACGCTGGCCATCACCAACAGCACCGGCCGGATTCGGACCAAGCAGGAATTCGTGAACATCGACAAAGCCATGCCGGTCTTTACCGACGCCTACGGCACGTTCGTTGACAACTCGTGGGGCGATGCCGGCGCTGTTTCGACCAAAGAAGCGAAAGACGGCAAGGCATCGGCCGCCAAGACCTTCCAGAAAGGCAACTGGCACCTGATCGGCTTCGCCAACTGGGCGGGCATGGCGTATGACCCCACCTACACCTACGTGACGGGCTGGATCAAAGGCGCCTCGGCCGACTACTCGCTCTACCTCACCACCGACGCGGCCAAAGCCGGTTTCGGTGGATTCGACGAGAAAAACCGGATCGACGTGAAAGCCGGGACGTGGACGTACTTCAAATTCAAGATTTCAGACATCGATTTCTGGTCGGCGGGCTCAACGCTGAAACAGGTCGGTTTCCGCATCAAAGGCCCCGACAAGCAGGACGAAACGTTCTACTTCGACGACATTTTACTTGTGAAATAGTGCGCCTGAGTACCTAAACCATCATGGGTAGCCTTTCGCTACCTGTGGTGGTTTTTTTCTGCCCAATCGTTTGCCTTTTCAGCGCTGCCCATGAATGACTCTACGCTTTTCAACTATCGCCATCTCTTTGCCATACTCTTAGTAGTCAGCCAGTTAGCAATCGCAACGCGAACCTTAGGGGCCGATCCCATCCGCATCGAAGCCGAGTCAGGTACGTTGGCGGGCGTGGAAATAGCCACCGTTGCGACGGGGTTTTCCGGCAAGGGGTACGTCACGGGTTTCGACAACGCCACCGATCAGCTCAGCCTGAGCGCCACCGTACCGGCGGGCCTCTACGAACTGACCATCGGTTACCGCTCGGCGTCGGGCGACAAAGGCATCGATTTTCAGGTTAACGGCAGCCCGGCTAGCGGCACGCTCAAACAGACCGCTGGCTTCAGGCCGTTTAGTGGCGGAAAATTCCTGCTCACAGGCGGCAACACCATCATCACCATCTTTCGGGGCTGGGGTTATTTCGACATCGACTACGTGTTGCTGACGCCTGCAACGGTGAAACGCCCCACCAAACCCACGTCCCAGCTGAGCGACGCCGCCGCGACCCCCTCCACGCTGGGTCTGTATGCCTTTCTGGTCGATCAGTATGGCCAGAAAGTGATTGCCGGGCAACAGGACGACGTAGAGTATGTACTCGACAAAACGGGCAAAGAACCCGCCATTGGCGCGTTTGACCTCATCGACTACTCCCCTACCCGCGTGCAGAACGGGGCCAAACCCCTGCGCAGCAGCGAGGCGTGCATCGACTGGGCAAAAAAAGGCAACGGGCGCGGTATCGTCAGCCTGATGTGGCACTGGAACGCCCCCACCGACCTTATTAACCAGGCACCTGATAAACTCTGGTGGCGCGGTTTTTACACCGATGCCACTACCTTCGACCTGAACGTTGCGCTGGCCGATAAAACCAGTCAGCGGTATCAACTGCTGCTGCGCGACATCGACGCCATCGCGACCGAGCTCAAAAAATTCCAGACGGCCGACGTACCTGTGCTCTGGCGGCCGTTGCACGAAGCCCCCGGCGGCTGGTTCTGGTGGGGCGCCAAAGGCCCGGCCCCGTTTCGGCAGCTCTGGCAACTCCTCTACGACCGGCTCACCAATTACCACAACCTGCATAACCTCATCTGGGTCTACACCGCCACCGACACGGTCAACCCCGACTGGTACCCCGGCGATGCGTATGTCGATGTGGTAGGGCTCGATATTTACAGCACCCCCAACGCCACCCTCAGCACCAACTGGGATAACGCGCTGGCGCAGTTTGACGGCAAAAAGCTCGTCACCCTTTCCGAATCAGGTAATCCGCCTACCCTCGATGCCATCCGCGGGCTGGCAACCTGGTGGTCGTGGTTCGCCGTCTGGACGGGTACCGACTACATCAAAAAGCAGCCCGTCGAGCAACTGCGTGCGCTCTTCACCGATGCCGACGTTATCACCCGCGACGAACTGCCTGACTGGCGCAAAGCCATTACGCCCCTCATCACGGGCGTTGACCCTGACCCCGGTTACCACGTCACGGCGATGGGCAACCCCATCGATGGCAGTCAGGTCGATCTGGACATTGAGGGGGCCGAAGGGCAGGCCCTCCGGTTCGTGGTGTTCGACACGCGGGGCCGCCAACTGACCGAACGCGCCGTGACGCCCCGCACCGCGACCTTGCGCTACTCATTTCCGCTCGGTTCCCACGAGCCGGGCCTTTACCTCATACGTATATTCTCGGCAACGAAGGCTTCTACCTTAAAGCTGATTAAATCCTAAACGCCAACGTACCCAGTCCATGAACTCACTCGCCTACCCCCGCGTGGCCATCGTGCTGCTGTGCCTGCTGACGGCCTCGGCCACCCACGCCCAACCCCTCGGCCTCTTCGACGGCCATACTGATGTCGGTAAGGTCAAAAAGGCCGGGTCGGCCCGCTACGACGCCAAGAAAGACGAATACATGCTCACCGGTGCCGGTTACAACATCTGGTTCGACCACGACGAATTTCACTTCCTGTGGAAACGCATGAAGGGCGATTTCATCCTGACCACCCGCGCCAGCCTGATCGGCAAGGGCGTCGATCCGCACCGCAAAGTCGGCTGGATGGTGCGCAGCAGCCTCGACAGCAATTCGGCCCACATCAACGCTGCCGAGCACGGCGACGGCCTCACCTCACTCCAGTTTCGCCGCAAGACCGGAGCCCTGACCGAAGAGGTGAAGGCCAAAATGACCGGTGCCGACGTGATCCAACTGGCGCGGCGGGGCAACACCTACACCATGTCGGTAGCCAAATTTGGGGAGCCGTTCATCACCGAGCAGGTCACCGACCTCGATCTGGGCGACGACGTGTACGTGGGGCTGTTCATCGGCTCGCACAATAAAGACGTGGTGGAACAGGGCGTCTTCAGCGACGTGCGCATCAGCATACCGGCGCGCGAAAACTTCGTCCCCTACCGCGAATACATCGGCAGCAACATTGAAGTACTCGACCTGGCCACTACCCGCCGCAACATCCTCTACTACTCGCCCGAGTCGTTGCAGGCCCCCAACTGGACACCCGACAACAAAGCCTTTATCTACAACAGCAACGGCAAGATTTATCGCTTCGACCTGAAGAAGAAAACGCCCGCGCTGCTCAACACCGACTACGTCACCAACAACAACAACGACCACGTGCTGTCGTTCGATGGCAAGATGCTCGGCCTCAGCAGCAGTAGCAAAGACCACGGTAACAAGTCGATCGTGTATACGGTGTCGGTTGGGGGCGGCAAACCCAAACAGATCACGCCCGTTGGGCACTCCTACCTGCACGGCTGGTCGCCCGATGGGAAATGGCTGGTCTACACGGCGCAGCGCGACGGCGAGTTCGACATTTATAAAGTAAGCAGCACGGGTGGTCCCGAAACGCAGCTCACTACCGCCAAAGCCCTCGACGACGGCCCCGAGTACTCGCCCGACGGCAAGTACATTTATTTCAACTCGACCCGTAGTGGCCTGATGCAGATCTGGCGCATGGATGCCGACGGCAGCAACCAGATCCAGATCACCAACGACGAGTTCAACAACTGGTTTCCGCACATCTCACCCGATGGCAAACAGATGGTGATCCTGTCGTTCCTGAAGGATATTTCGCCCGACGATCACCCCTTCTACAAGCAGGTCTACCTGCGGCACATTCCCATCGAGAACGGCCAACCCGCCAAAACTACCCCCAGGGTACTGGCCTACATCTACGGCGGTCAGGGCACCATCAACACCCCGTCGTGGTCGCCCGACAGCAAAAAACTCGCCTTCATCAGCAATTCGGCGCCCCTGAGCGCCGCTCCCACCTCGGGCAAATAAGCTAACGCCTGCCTGGGTGCCAAGCCGCGTCAGCACCGCCTGAACGCGGCTTGGCTGGTTTATGACGGTCTGATGCGGCGGCATGGGTAAATCGGTGCTAAAATATCTTGGTAATGTATAGTTTTGTAAAAATACCCAGCCTAACCAGCCTATGCCGATCTTCGTCATAAACCGATCGCCCCAGCCCGATACGCCGGGCGCCATGCCCGAACTGTCGGTTGAGCAGCGGCTATGGGCGGGGTTCATGGCGGGTGACGAAACGGCCCTCAATACCCTGATGACGACCCACTACCGGTCGCTGTTCCGGTACGGCACCCGTTTTTCCAAAGACCGCGAGTTCATCAAAGACGCCATTCAGGACCTGTTTCTGCACCTGTGGGAGCGCCGCACATTTCTTCGGAAAGACGTGGCCATCAAGCCCTATCTGATGGCGTCGCTGCGCCGGGCCATGCACCGGAACGTACCCAGCGGCCGCCCCAACCTTGAGCTGGGCGATGAGCAGGAGGCGTTCGCCTTTGTGTTTTCGGTGGAAGAGCAGTTCATTCAGCACGAAACCACGTTCCAACGTACCCAGCGCATGCAGCAGTTGCTCGACACGCTGCCCCGCCGCCAGAAAGAAGTCATCTACCTGAAATACTTTCAGGAACTCGACCGGGACCACATCGCGCAGGTCATGGACATCGCCCCGCAGACGGTATCGAATCTGCTTCAGTTGGCCCTCCGGCAGCTGCGCCAACAGGGTGCGGCTCAGTTGCTTATGTGGCTGGCCACGGCCTTACTCGCCACAGGTACGTTGGCCACCTGCTAAGAAAAATTAAAAATTTTCTGAAAATCTTGGTATCTGTCGGTAGTTGATGTCTATCTGCTTATGAGCGGCTCAACTCCGGCGATGAAACGATACCTGCAGTACCATATTGATGACTTTGTCTGGGATTTGGCCTTCCGGCAATGGGTCCTGACCCCCACCCGCGAAACCGAAGCGCAGTGGCGGCAATGGCTGGCCGCTCACCCCGACAAAGCCCCGTTAATCGACGAAGCCCGTGCGCTGGTACTGGCCCTGCAACCCGGCGAACTACCACTCAGCGAACAGGAGATTCAACAGGCCGTACAGCGCACCGTGGAACGGACCCGGCAGCGCGATCTGTCTAAGACTGCGGCGCCCACGACCCGACCGCTTCCGTTCTACCGGCGGCCCTGGCTGCGGGCAGCGGCAGCCCTATTACTCCTGCTGGGTATTTCGGGCTGGCTGTGGCTCAACCGCCTGATGACCGGCCCGGCGCTGGTGAGCTACGAACAGCTGGTGACGGAACAGAAACAGACGCTCGTCGAGCGGTTCAACCAGACACAACAGACTATCCCCGTCAAATTGCAGGACGGCTCGCTGGTGCTGCTCAAACCCGGCGGCCGCCTCAGCTACGCACCGGCCTTCCGGGGCCCGCGCCGTGAGGTTTATCTATCGGGCGAGGCCTTCTTTGAGGTTGCCAAAGACGCCAGCAAGCCCTTTCTGATTTACGCCAACGGCCTTACCACCAAGGTACTGGGCACCAGCTTCCTGATAAAAGCCTACCCTAAAGACCCCAACGTAACGGTCGAAGTGAAGACCGGGCGGGTGGCCGTCTTTGCCCAGAAAGACCCGGCGCACCAGCAAAAAGTAGCCGACCGCGATCTGACGGGCCTGGTGCTGGTACCGAACCAGAAAATTGTGTTTGAACGCGAGCAGGCCCGCCTGGCCAAATCGCTGGTCGACAATCCGCAGTTGCTGCCCGGCCCGTCGCAGAAAAACCCGTTTGTCTTCGACGACACCCCCATCCCCACGGTCTTCACCACGCTTGAGCGCGCCTACGGGGTCAATATTGTCTTCGACAGCGATCTGTTGGCCAACTGCCCCCTCACGGCCGAACTGACCGATCAGCCCCTCTTCGAAAAACTCGACATCATCTGCCGGGTCATTGAAGCCCGTTATGATGTGATGGATGGCCAGATCGTGGTGTACAGCCACGGCTGCAAACCCTAGTGCTTATGCCCAAACCACCCACTATCCTAAACGACTACCAGACAGCTGTCTAACGAAAAAGTCGGCAATGCGCCAACATTGCCGACCTGATTGCTCCCCCTGCTGAGTTGGAACCTGAGCCATCCCGTCTACGGGATGCGGGGGATTGTTTTGCCTACTAGTTCTCAAACAAAACGTACCAAAACTATGAAAAAATGGGTACAACGGAAATCTGTATTGGGTAAGCTTATGCACATCACCTGTACACAACTCCTGCTGGCGCTGCTCTGTGTGGGCGCAAGTTTTGCCCACGACGGAAAGGCGCAGGCCGTTCTGGACCAGAAGGTTACGCTACAGGCGCAGGCCACCGACATCCGAACGGTGCTGAACCAGATTGAACAACAGACCGACGCCCGGTTTGTCTTCAGTTCGCGCCTTATCAAGACCAACCGGAAGGTAACGATCTCGGCCACCAACGAATCGCTCGGTACGGTGCTGACCCGTATTCTGAAGCCGCTGCAAATCGACTTCGAGGTGGTGCAACAGCTCATCATGCTCCGCCGGGGCGACAGCATGGGCCTGGCCGAACCGCCCCCCGCCCCCACCGACGACAACGCCCTGGCGGCGCTCGAACGGGTCATTGCTGGCACCGTCGCCGACGAAACCGGCGAAGGCCTGCCCGGCGTCAGCGTCGTGCTTAAAGGCACGCAGCGCGGCAGCACCACCGACGGCGCGGGCAAGTTTCGCCTCGCCATTCCCGACGAGGCCACCTCGCCCGTGCTGGTGTTTTCCTTTGTGGGCTATCTGCCGCAGGAAGTGGCCGTGGGCAATCAGTCGGTGGTCAATGTGTCATTGAAGGCCGACCAGAAATCGCTCGATGAAGTGGTGGTCGTGGGCTACGGCACGCAGTCGAGGCGCGTCGTGACCGGCTCCGTGGCGAAGGTCGATCTTGGCTCGCTGGAAACGACGCCCAACACCAACATCGCGCAGGCGTTGCGCGGCCGGGTGGCGGGCGTTCAGTTTACCGACAACGGCCGGCCGGGGCAGGGCGGCAACATCCTGATTCGCGGGCAACGCTCCATCACGGCTGGCAACAACCCGCTCATTATCCTGGACGGCATTTTCTTCGAAGGCTCCCTGTCCGACATCAACCCCGGCGACATTGAGTCGATGGAGGTGCTGAAAGATGCCTCGGCAACGGCCATTTACGGGGCCCGCGCCGCCAACGGAGTCATTCTGATCTCGTCCAAAAAAGGCACGACCGAAAAGCCGACCATCCGCCTCTCGACGTTCTACGGGGTGTCGAGCTGGAGCCGCAAGCCCAAGCTGCTCTCGCCCGAGCGCTACCTGCAAAAGGTCCTTGACTACCGATCGCAGGCCGGTCTGGCGTCAGATCCCGCCAAAGTAGCCGACTACCTCGACGCGACGGAGAAGAAGAACTACCTAGCTGGCAACGTCATCGACCCTTGGGATTTGATTTCGCAGCCGGGCAGCATCCAGAATTACGACCTCAGTATTTCGGGCCGGTCAAGCCGGACCAACTACTTTCTGTCGGCCAACATCAATAAAGACAAAGGTCTGATTTACAACGATAACGCCAGCCGAACCAGCGTGCGGGTGAACGTCGAGAACCAGATCACCGACTGGGTACGTATCGGCGTCAATGCGCAGTATGCCGAGCGCGACCTGTCGGGGCAGGAAGGCAACCTCGGCGCGGCCTTCTGGACCACGCCCTTCGTGTCGCCCTGGCTCGACGAAGCCAAAACCGACCCCAACCCGTTCCCGACGGAAGACAACCTGGCCGGCTCGGTGCTGTTCAACGCCATCATCAACCAGAACGAAGAAAAGCAGCGGAACCTGTTCGCCAATTTCTTCGGGATCGTCGACGTGCCGTTTGTGAAGGGGCTCTCGTACCGGCTCAACTACTCACCCAATTATCGCTGGTATGAACTGAACAACTTCAGCCCGGTGTATCAGCGCAACGGCATCAACTCGACGGGCAGCGCCAACCGCCGCACCGATTTCAACCGCAACTGGGTGCTGGAAAACATCCTGACCTATTCACGGCAGTTCGGGCAGGACCATAACCTCGACCTGACGCTGCTCTACGGCCGCAATCAGGCCTACTCCAACTCACTGGTCGGGTCGGGCGTGGATTTCACCGGGTCGAGCGACGCCAACGGCTGGAACAACCTGGCGCTGGCCAAAATCCAGACCACCACGAGCACGGCCTCGCAAGTCGACGCCATCTCGTCGATGGCCCGCCTCAACTACCGCCTGAAAGACCGCTACCTGCTGACGTTCACGACCCGACGCGATGGCAACTCGGTGTTTGGGGCCAACAACAAATTCGCCATTTTCCCCTCGGCGGCCCTGGGCTGGATCGTATCCAACGAGTCGTTCATGAAACAGGTACCGCTGGTTAACCTGCTGAAGCTGCGGGTGTCGTATGGGTCGGTGGGCAACCAGGCCATTCAGCCCTACAGCACGCTGGTACGGCAGGGTCAGGGTCTCTACGTATTTGGTGATGGTGGCACCACCTCGGTGGGGCTTTTCCCGGCCAACATGGCCAACCCCAACCTGCGCTGGGAAACTACCACCACTACCAACCTGGCCGTTGATTTCGAATTGCTGAAAGGGCGCATCGGTGGCACCGTCGAGTGGTACAACATGGACACCAAAGACCTGCTGCTCAACCGGCAGTTACCCACGCCAACGGGTTTTTCGAGCGTGCTGACCAACGTGGGCGCCACCAACAACCGGGGTTTAGAACTGAGCCTGAGCACGGTAAACGTGAAACGTAGCGGGCTGGAATGGTCGAGCAACATCATCTTCTCCTCGAACCGCAACCGCATTGTCCACATCTACAACAGCGATATCAACGGCGACGGCGTCGAAGACAACGACATCGGCAACCAGTGGTTTGTGGGAAAGCCCATTCAGGTGATTTACGACTACACCTTCGACGGTATTTATCAGGCCAACGACCAGATTCCGACCGGGCAGAAAGCCGGTTTTGTCCGGGTCAAAGACCTCAACGGGGATGGTAAAATCGACGCCAATGACCGCAGCGTGATTGGCAACCGCGACGCACGTTTCCGGTGGAGTTTCACCAACAACCTGCGGGTGGGGCCATTCAACCTCATGGTGATGCTCAACTCGATGCTGGGCTGGCAGGGCGTCAACCTACTGGGGGCGACCAGCGAGCGCGTGACGGTGAATGACAATGGTAATTTTCCGAGCCGGGTCACCAATTTCCAGGATCTGGGCTGGTGGACGCCCGACAACAAGTCGAACACCCGGCCGTCGCTGGTGTATTCCAACCCGCTGGCTACGGCGGCCGGCCTCATCGAAAGCCGCGATTTTGTGCGCCTGCAGGAAGTATCGCTGTCGTACGACGTACCCAAGCCCGTGCTGAACAAGCTCAAGATGGCGTCGTTGCGGGTGTTTGTCAGCGGGCGTAACCTGTATACACTCACCAACTGGACGGGCGTCGACCCCGAAACGGGCTACAACAACCGCTTCTCGATTTACCCCACGCCCCGCACCCTGTCGGCTGGCCTCAACTTCAGTTTTTAATCGTTTCGTCTGACACATACCTATGGAACATAGCATCAAAAAACTGGTCACCGGCCTGCTGCTGATCAGCGGGTTGCTCCTGACCCAGAGCTGCGATGAGGCGGTCCTCAACGAAAAACCGCTGGCCTTCCTCTCGCCCGACGTCACGCTGGTCAACAACGCCGGTTTTCAAAGCGCCATCGTGGGGCTGCACCAAGGCTTCCGCGAATTGTTTGGCCAGAACAACGACAACGCCGACGGCTGGTGGTCGCTGTATTTTGGCACCGACATCGGCACCATCGGCACCCGCGACGCCCACCTGCGCGATTACTCCACGCAACTGACGCCTACTTTCTTCGGCGTGACGTGGTTCTGGAACTGGGGCTACCTGACCATGCTACCCCGGGCCAATCAGATCATCGAGTACGCCCAGCGCCCCACGGCCACCTGGACCAGCGAGGCCCAGAAAAACGCCGTCATCGCCGAGGCCCGGTTCTTCCGCGCCTACACGCTCAACCTGCTCACCAACCTCTACGGCGACGTACCCGTAGCCGACAAAGTGTTTACCGAACCCAAGGTCGATTTTCAGCGGACGTCCCGTAAAGACGTGCTGGCGTTCGTGCGGGCCGATCTGGAATTTGCCTCCCAGAACCTCCCCCTGACGACCACCATTCAGGGCCGGATCACCAAAGATGCCGCCGACCACCTGCTGACCGAGGTAGCTATCAGTCAGGGCGAATACGATCGGGCCATCGCCGCCGCGACCTCCGTC
Organism: Fibrella aestuarina BUZ 2; assembly: GCF_000331105.1. Taxonomy (NCBI): domain Bacteria; kingdom Pseudomonadati; phylum Bacteroidota; class Cytophagia; order Cytophagales; family Spirosomataceae; genus Fibrella; species Fibrella aestuarina. The sequence continues at coordinate 5,358,261 of NC_020054.1, forward strand.
ATTTCGTCGGGCCGCAACCAGCTGATGACCAGCCGCTTCGGCAGCACACGTACCCAGCCTGGCGACGTGTATTCCGATCTCTGGAAAGACGGCAACCAGAACCGGTCGTCGGGGAATCTGGAAAACATCTGGGTGATGCAGTACGAGTTTCAAACGCCGGGCGGCTCGCCTACGTCGGGCTTTGCCAAACCCTGGCTGCGGGCCTGGGGGGCGCGCTACTTCGATGTGCGCGATCCCAACAACGCCCCCGGTGGGCTGGTCGTCGATAGCCTCGGGCGAGGCGTAAGCTGGATGCGGCCCAATACCCACGTCCTGCACACGATCTGGCGCGAAGACCCGGCCGACATGCGCAATTCGCCCAACAACATCCGGCGACAGTGGTACTACAACAACCCCTCGTCGCGGTTCTTCGGGCAGCCCATCAAACCGCATCAGTACCTCGACACGCTCTACCACATTTACCCCTCGTTCAAGAAAATCGAAGGGCTTTCGCTGGCCGGGGCCACCAACACCCGCACCTTCAGCGACTGGCCCATGATGCGGCTGGCCGAAACGTACCTGCTGCGCGCCGAAGCCCACCTGCTGAAAGGCGATAAGCAGAAGGCCGCCGACAACATCAACGTGGTACGGAGCCGGGCCAACGCCAAGCCCGTAACCGCCGACCGCGTCGACCTCGACTACCTGCTCGACGAACGCCTGCGCGAACTGATCGTGGAAGAACCCCGCCGCCTCACGCTGAGCCGGATGGGCAAGCTGGTCGACCGCACCAAGCGCTACAATGGCTATCCGCTGACGGTCAGTACCGTTCAGGACAAAAACGCGCTGTTCCCCATTCCGCAGACGTTTATCGACGCCAATTTTGGGTTTAAAGTGGCCCAGAATCCCGGCTATTAACTCAGTTTAACCGCTGCCCAACGTACCTGACCGCCTTTACTGCTGCTGGGTACGTTGGGCAGCCAACCCAAACGCTATGACTTCGCTCAATCGCCGTGATTTTATCCGAACAGCTTCGGCCGCTGGCACCAGCCTGCTTTTATCGCCCTCGCTGTCGGCCGGGGGGCTCTACCGGGGCGCCCCCAACGAAAAGGTCGTGCTGGCCATGATGGGCACCAACAGCCGGGGCGCGTTTCTGGCCAAAAACTTCGCCCGCACGCCCCATACCGAGATTGGGTACGTGTGCGACGTCGATGAAAAAGTACTCGCCCGCACGCTCGACAGCCTGGAAAAGCAGACGGGCAAACGCCCACAGGGGTTCACCGACATTCGGAAGCTGCTCGAAAAGAAAGACTTCGATGCGCTGGTCGTAGCCGCCCCCGACCACTGGCACGCGCCCGCTACCATCATGGGCTGTCAGGCGGGCAAGCACGTATACGTGGAGAAGCCGTGCAGCCACAACCCGCACGAGGGCGAAATGGCCGTTGAAGCCGCCCAGAAATACAACCGGCTGGTGCAGATGGGCAGTCAGCGGCGGTCGTTTTCCAACGTGCAGGATGCCGTCAAACGGCTGCGCGAGGGCGTCATCGGCCGGGTGTATTTTGCGCGGGGCTGGTACACCAACTGGCGGCCGAGCATCGGCAAAGGCAAGGAAGTGCCCGTGCCCGGCCACCTGCACTACGACCTCTGGCAGGGCCCGGCCCCCGCCCGCCCCTACCGCGACAACCTCATTCACTACAACTGGCACTGGTTCTGGCACTGGGGCACGGGCGAAGCGCTCAACAACGGCACCCACGAGCTGGACGTAATGCGCTGGGGGCTCGGGGTCGACCACCCCACCAAAGTAGTGTCGTCGGGCGGGCGGTTTGCGTTCAACGATGATTGGGAAACACCCGACACCCAAACCATTACCTTCAACTTTGCCAACAACACGGCCATGTCGTGGGAAGGCCGGAGCTGCAACGGCTACGACGCCGAAGGCACGGGCCGGGGCGTGGTCTTTTACGGCGAAAAAGGTACGTTGGTGTATCCCGGTGCCAACAGCTACAGCATCTACGACCAGAAAAACAAGTTGGTGCAGGAGGTGAAAGACAGCACGCCCTACGACGCCACCAACACCGTCAGCCCGCTGGAACAACTGGACGCCCTGCACCTGCAAAACTTCGTGCAGACTATCCGGGGCGAGGCGAAATTGCAGTGCCCGATTAGTGAAGGCCATAAATCGACGTTGCTGCCTCAACTGGGCAACATTGCCTACCGCGTGGGTCGGGTGTTGCAGTGCGACCCCACCAACGGGCACATTCTCAACGATAAAGAGGCCCAGAAACTATGGTCACGCGAGTACAACAAAAACTGGAACGTCAGAGTCTAAACCGCCCCATTCAATGACCAATCAAGTTATTGCCCGCGTCCTTGTCGGGCTGGGGCTGGTTTGCCTCGGCTCGCCGCTGATGGCGCAAAAGAAAGCGCCGCTGCCCAACGTACCCGGCATGGTGTCGTACACGTACCGGCAGAGTTTTCAGCGCAACGTGGCGGCTACGCTGGACACGATCCGGGCGATGGGCATCACGGACATGGAATTCTCGAACCTGTTTGGCAAGACGGCCGCCGAGCTTCGGCAACTGCTCGACGAACGGGGTATGCGCTGCTCGTCGTTTGGCGTAAGCTACCCCGATGCCCTCACCAAAACCGATGAGGTCGGTGCCAACGCCAAAGCGCTGGGGGCGCAGTATGTGCGCGTAGCCTGGATTCCGCACGAAGCACCGTTCAATCTGGCCGCCGCGCAGAAAGCCGTGGCCGATTTCAACCAGATCGGAAAGCGCCTGAAGGAGCAGTACGACCTGACGTTTTGCTACCACAACCACGGCTACGAATTCCACCCCGCCCCGGAAGGCACCCTGTTCGATTACATCGTGCAAAAAACCGACCCCAGGTACGTGAGCTTCGAGCTGGATATTCTATGGACCGTCTTTCCGGGGCATGACCCTGTGGCGTTGTTGCGCAAATATGGCAGTCGGTTTGCGCTTATGCACCTGAAAGACCTGCGCAAGGGCGTAGCAGGCAACCTGTCGGGTGGCACCCCCACCGAGAACGACGTAGCGCTGGGCACCGGTCAGGCCCAATTGCCGGGCATCATCAAGGCCGCGCAACAGGCGGGCGTTCGGCATTTCTACATCGAAGACGAGAGCCCCAACATCGCCACGCAGGTGCCGCAGAGCCTGGCCTATTGGCGACAGGTAACCCGCTAACCCAGCCCAACGCGAAAACGGCCGCGCTCCACTCAGGGGCGCGGCCGTTTTCGCGTTGAAGAACGTACCCAGCGCGAGTCAGGTACGTTGCTGGGTACGTGCTTAGGGCTTGGCTACCAGCAGTTCGCCCAGTTTTTTGCCCAGTTCTTCGCCCCGGATGTTCTTCGCCAGAATCTTGCCATCGGGGCCAATCAGGAAATTCTGCGGAATAGCCCGCACGCCATACAGCTTGGCCACATCGTTGTCCCAGAATTTGAGGTCCGACACCTGCGTCCAGGTCAGCCCATCCTTGTGGATGGCGCGCATCCAGGCTTCTTTAGCATTGGGCCGGTCGAGCGATACGCCCAGGACGGTGAAGTTTTTGTCTTTGAACTGGTTGAAGTTCTTCACCACGTTGGGGTTTTCCTGCCGACAGGGCCCACACCAGCTCGCCCAAAAATCGACCAGCACGTACTTACCCCGGAACGATTTCAGCGATACGGCTTGTCCCAGCGTGTCGGCCTGCGTGAAATCGGGGGCCACTTCACCAATCGAGGTCGCTTTGAGGTTAGTCAGCACCGTGGCGTATTCTTTGCCGGCTTTGCTGTTTTTCAGGTCGTCGGAAAGGGTCGCGAAAAGCGGGGCCACATCCGTGTATTCAGGCACGCTTCCACCCGTCGCCTTCACCGCATCGAGGCTGACCAGGCTACGCGGGTTCGCTTTGATGAAATCCGCCCAGATTTTCTTCTGCTCACTTTCGATGGTGTTGTAGCGTTTTTCGATCGAGCTGTTAAAATCAGCCGATTTACGCTGCTCGTCGGTGGCTTTCTGGTACTCCTGCATCAGCGCCGTCATCCGGTCGGAGGCGGGTTTCAGCGCGGCCTTCAGTTTCTCGTTGTCGGCGTTCAGTTTGGTGCCGCTCGCTACGGCATGCAGAACCGAGTCGGGGCTGCTGACCGTGATCGTTCCCGGCTCCAGGTACACCGCTACGCCATTGGCGGCGCTCAACCGGCGCATACCTACGCCCCGATGGTCGATGATCAGCATCGCTTTAGTGGGGTCGGTTACGGTACCTTTGAACGAAAAAGCACCATTCGTGATGGCCGACGAATCCAGGTTGACGGTCCCACCCGACACCGTTCGCAGGTACGCTTTCGCAGGCGCGTTGTACGTACCTACTTTGCCGGTGAGCGTGTAGGCACCACTTTGGGCCAACCCCGCCAGTGGCAGGAGCGCGCAGGCCATAGAAACCAGGTTTTTCACAATCGTTATCAAGCTTGATTTACTGTAATGATAACAGTTTTGGGCAACCAGACCAGCCATTACGGTACTTTTTAGTCAGAAAGTCACCAAAAGGTGGCGACGTGTTGGATTAAAAGCCCCCCAACAGAGGGCACGCCGGATACACCCCATACTTTCCGGCGGATTAGTCCCTAACCACCCGACGTTAGGGTTTTCCCTGAATTATATGCCTTTGGGGTTTTCGGTAGCAATAGAGGCTCAGGCCAATCCTAATTTTGCTATCAATAATTCTATTTGGTATCCGTTCCAGTTGCCGCCAGCATTCGGAAGGCAGCCCCACCCGGCCATTGATTTCAGTAACCTTGCCCGCATATGGCCTGACGGGCGTTAGGTACGACGGTGATTTTGGTTTATAGTACGTAAGCGTTCTCTGCAGCCACGACGGCCCAGACAACCTTGAGCCGTTGGCAGAGGATGTTACCGCTTACTCCTAAACACGCATGAAACGCAGACAATTTGTAACTGCCTCGCTGGCAGCTTCCGCCGCCCTGACAACCGCTCAGGCAAACCCCTTGACCACCCCGATGGCCCCGGCCCGCAAGCAGGTCTATGAACTTCGGGTCTATGAGTTTCGCTTCAACCTGTCGCAGGCGGGTCTGAACAGCTACCTCACCGAGGGGCTGATTCCCGCCCTGAACCGGATGGGCGTGAAGAACGTGGGCGTCTTCACGGAAATGGGCAAACCCGAGCCCGCCAAAACGTACGTGCTGATTCCCTACGGTTCGTGGGAAGAGTATGGCATGGCCGCCACTAAGCTCGCCGCCGATACAGCCTACGGGCAGGCGAAGGCCAAATACGACGCCCTGACGCCCGACAAAGCCCCGTTTGTGCGCTACACCACCACGCTACTCAACGCCTTCGACGGCCTGCCCGCGCTGACCGTGCCCAAGGCGGAAGGCCGCCTGTTTGAACTACGGACCTACGAAGGCTACTCGGAAGATGCCGTGCGGCGGAAAGTAAAAATGTTCAACGACGAAGAAATCACGATTTTCAACAAAACGGGGCTGCATCCGGTCTTTTTCGGCGAAGTGGTGGCCGGCGAACACATGCCCTGCCTCACCTACATGCTGACGTTCAAGGACATGGCCGAACGCGATGCCAACTGGAAACAGTTCAGCGCCAACCCCGACTGGAAACGGGTATCGGGCGCTCCCGAATACGCCAACACCGTGTCGTTCATTCACCGGGTGTTTCTGGAACCGGCCGCTTCCTCGCAGATTTAAGTGCAGTACGTACCCCTCTTCCTCTCGTTTTAACCAGGCAGGCACCCATGCACCTGACACTCCCGGCCCTGCGCCTCCGCTTCCTTCTGGGCGGTCTTTTCTTCGTGGCGCAAACCCAGGCCCAGTCGGTTTCCGAATCGATCCGGCTCAACCAGATCGGGTTTTACCCCAACGCGGCTAAGGTCGCCATTATCGTAGCCGGGTCAGACGCCAACGGGTCGGACGCCAACAGGCCGGACGCTGCCCAGCCCTTTCAGCTGACCACGCCCGACGGCAAGCAGGTGGTGTTCTCAGGTACGTTGAGTGCGGCTCGCAAAAACGTCATTTCGGGTAAACTGGCACGTACAGCCGATTTTTCGGCCTTTAAAAAAGCTGGGACCTACGTCGTGAACGTACCTGGCCTGGGGCGCTCTTATCCGTTTTCGATTGGGGCCAACGTGCACCGCCCCGTGGCAGTGGGCGCGCTCAAAGGGTTTTATTACCAGCGCATGAGCACCGACCTGCCCGAACGCTACGCCGGGCAATGGCACCGCCCCGCCGGACACCCCGACAACCACGTCTGGATTCACCCGTCGGCGGCCACGGCCACGCGCCCGGCGGGCAGCACGATGGCTTCGCCGCGCGGCTGGTATGATGCCGGCGATTACAACAAGTACATCGTCAATTCGGGCATCACGATGGGTACGTTGCTGTCGCTTTGCGAAGACTTCCCCGACTTCTGCCGCACGCTGACCACCAACATCCCCGAAAGCAACAACCGCCTGCCCGACCTGCTCGATGAATCGCTCTGGAACCTGCGCTGGATGCTGACCATGCAGGACCCCGACGATGGGGGCGTATACCACAAACTCACCAACCCGAAGTTCGACGGGATGGTGATGCCCGACAAGGCCGGTTCACCCGATCGGACGAGCGATCGCTACGCCATTCAGAAAACCATCACGGCGACGCTCGACTTTGCGGCCGTGATGGCGCAGGCCAGTCGGGTGCTCAAACCTTATGGCCGCGAGCTGCCCGGCCTGGCCGATTCGTGCCTGACCGCCGCCACCAAAGCCTGGCAGTGGGCCAAACAGAACCCCAATGCGCTCTACGATCAGGAAGCGATGAACCGTGCCTTCGACCCCGACGTAACCACAGGGGCCTACGGCGACCGCAACGCGGGCGACGAGTGGATCTGGGCGGCAGCCGAGCTCTACCTGACTACCAAAGACGACGCGTATTACACCGCCGTCGACCTGTTTCCCGACGCTAAAACCCAGCTTCCGTCGTGGGCGCAGGTACGTCCGCTGGCTTACTATTCGCTTGCCCGCCTGCGTAATCAACTGACGGCCCGCGGCCAACAGGATCTGCCGAAGGTGAAAGCCCAGCTTCTCCAGCTGGCCGATGGCCTGCGGCAGGACGTGGCGAAACACGCGTTTCAGACACCGATGGGAAAGGTAGCGAGCGACTACATCTGGGGTAGCAGCGCCGTAGCGGCCAATCAGGGCATCGCCCTCATTCAGGCGTACCGGCTCACCAACGACGCCACGTACCTGAACGCCGCCCTCGCCAACCTCGATTACCTGCTGGGCCGCAATGCCGTGGGCTACTCGTTCGTCACGGGTTTTGGTCATAAAACGCCCATGCACCCGCACCACCGCCCATCGGTCGCCGACGGCATCGATGCGCCCGTGCCGGGTTTACTGTCGGGCGGAACCAACGCCAACGCCGCCCGGCAGGATAAATGCCCGGGCTATACCACCACCGTCGCCGATGAGGTCTTTCTGGACGCCGACTGCTCGTATGCCTCTAACGAAATCGCCATCAACTGGAATGCGCCGCTGGTGTATCTGGCCGCGGCGGTCGAAGCGCTTCAGCAGAAAGCGACACCTATTCCAGCGCAGCCCTGACCTAACCAACTGGCTATCAATAGCAAGTTTCTTACTAATCATTTCGTATTGTTTTCTCCCCACTGTCACCCATGAGCGTTCGTTTTTTCTGTTCCGTTCTGCTGCTTGCCAGTCTGGCGGCGCATGGCCAGGTCCGTATGGCCCGCATTTTCTCCGACCACGTGGTTTTGCAACGGCAACAGGCTATTCCGGTTTGGGGCTGGGCCAAACCGCGCGAGACCGTGAAGGTGACGCTGGCGGGCCAGACGCAGCAAACCAAGGCCGACGCCAACGGTAAATGGATGGTGCGGTTTACGCCCCTAGAAGCGGGTGGCCCCCACACACTGGTCGCCACGGCCAAATCGGGCAACGCGCAGGCAACTGACGTGCTCATTGGCGAGGTGTGGCTTTGCTCGGGGCAATCGAACATGGAATGGCCGGTGCGGCAGGCCAACAATTTTGCGGCCGAAAAAAAGAACGCCAATTTCCCGACCATCCGGCATTTCCGCGTGGAGCACGAGTTGGCCCTGACCCCGCAAACCGACCTGAAAACGGGCGACTGGAAAGTGGCGTCGTCGGAAACGGTGGGCGACTTCACGGCGGTCGGGTTCTTTTTCGCCCGTGAGCTGGCCCAGAAACTGAACGTACCCATCGGGCTGATGCACTCGTCGTGGGGCGGGTCGCAGGTCGAGGGCTGGATTAGCAAGGAAGGGATGTTGAGCAACGACGAGCTGCGACCTACCGTGCAAAACCTGCCCACCAACTGGGCCGCCGCCGACAGCCTGGTCGACCTGAAACTCCGCAAACAGCTACAGGTGCCGGTAAACCTTACCCCCGCCGACGAAGCCAACTACCTCAAGCCGGACTACACGTTTGCGGGCTGGCGAAAAACCGACCCCATCGGCCAGTGGGAATGGAAAGACATGCGCGGGTTCACCGGGCGCGGGTACATGGCCCGGCTCGTCGACATTCCCGAGGAGATGGTTGGCACGCAGACCACGCTGGCCCTGGCCGAAAACGACAGCCCGAATCAACTCTACATCAACGGTAAACTCGTGGCCGAAGGCACGATGCAGGGCGTTCGGAAGTTCACCATTCCGGCCAACACCTGGCAGGCGGGCCAAAACCGGATTGTGCTGAAGCTAGGCAACATGGTGAACCCCAGCTGGTATGGACCGGGGCTGAAGGGTTCGGCTACGGACCTTTACGTGGAAGACGGGTTGCAGCGCATCAGCCTCGGCAGCGACTGGTTCATCATGCCCGCCTTCGCCGAAAAGCACGAGTACAAGCGGTTCATGAACAACGTCGCCATCAGTATTTACAACGCCATGATCGCTCCGCTGGAACCCATGGCCATGCGCGGGGTACTGTGGTATCAGGGCGAAACCAACGCCGGGCGGTCGTATCAGTACCGGCAGTCCTTTCCGCTGCTCATTAACGACTGGCGGCAGAAATTCGGGCAGACCATGTCGTTCTATTTTGCCCAGCTCTCGAGCTATGGCCCTAGCCAGAGCAGCAACCAGGGAAGCGGCTGGGCCGAACTGCGCGAAGCCCAGACCATGACCCTTAGCCTACCCAAAACTGGTATGGCTGTCATCACCGACATTGGCAACCCCAAAGACATCCACCCGACCAACAAGCAGGACGTGGGCCACCGGCTGGCGCTGAACGCCCTCAAACTCGACTACGGGCAGACCGTCAATTACAGCTCGCCGATGTACGACAAGGTGACGTTTGACGGAAACAAAGCCATTGTCCGTTTCAAGCATGCCGACGTTGGTCTGACGGCGCACGACAAGTATGGCTACGTCAAAGGCTTCGAGATTGCGGGCGACGACAAAGTGTTTTACTACGCGCAGGCGACGATCAGCGGCAACACGGTGGTAGTGTCACACCCGAAGGTGGCCAAACCGGCGTCGGTGCGATACGCCTGGTCTGACTCACCCGACGAAGCTAACCTCTTCAGCATCGATGGCCTGCCCGCCAACCCCTTCCGCACCGACGACTGGCCCGGCGTCACGCAGAAAGTCCGCTTCGACTAGTACTCATTACCCATTTACTCACCGTTATGAAACCCATTCTGTCCTCCAACGTCTTCGTTTCAACCATCGCAGCCGTTGGGCTGACGGCCGGAACGCTCGCCGGCCCTTCTACCCTTGCCGGGCCCCGCCCGAAACTGATCGACGCCCACGCTACGAAAGAAACCAAAGCGCTGTACCACAACCTCGACAAACTGTCGCGGAAGCACATTCTGTTTGGGCATCAGCACGCCACCGAATACGGCCACGGCTGGACGGGCGACGCCAACCGCTCCGACGTCAAATCGGTCAGCGGGTCGCACCCCGCCGTGATTGGGGTCGACTTCAGTGGCTTATCGGGGCGCCCGGAGGCGGTGATCGAAAAGACAAAGGCGGAGCTTCGGAGGCAGATTGCCGACACCTACGACCGGGGCGGCGTAACGACCGTAGCCTGGCATTTTTCCAACCCTGTAACGCCCCGAACGGGCTTTTACTGGAAGGATTCCGTATCGGCCCCGGCGGTGGCTAATCTGGTGCCGGGCGGGTCGCACCACGCGCAGTACAAGGCCATTTTGCGAACGGTGGCCGATCTGGCCAACACGACTAAAGGCAGCGATGGCAAGCTGGTGCCGATGCTCTTCCGGCCGTATCACGAACTGGACGGCGGCTGGTTCTGGTGGGGCAAGCCGCATTGCTCGCGCGATGAGTTCACCAGCCTTTGGCGCTTCACGGTAACGTACCTGCGCGACAGCCTACAAGTCCATAACTTCATCTACACGTTTTCACCCGATTGCCTCTACAAATCCGAAGCCGACTACACCGACCGCTACCCCGGCAACGACTGGGTCGATGTGGTCGGCGTCGATAACTACGCCGATTTTGGCCGGAATGGGCGTTACAACATACCGGCGGGCATTGCCAAGCTCAAAATCATGGCCGATTTCGCCGCGAAAAACGGTAAACTGGCTGCTTTCACCGAAACCGGTCTGGAATCCATCCCCGACACGACCTGGTGGACCAACACGCTGCTAAAATCGCTGAAAGCCGAGAAGTTGAAGCTGGCCTATGTGCTGGTCTGGCGCAATGATACCCGCAGCCCCACGCACTACTACGCTCCCTACCCCGGTCAGGTAAGCGTGCCCGATTTTATGCGGTTTTATCAGGACCCGTACACTCTGTTTGAAACCGACCTGCCCAACCTCTACCGGCGTAAACGGCTGCTGTTCTTTTAGCAACGAAGGACGGGCGTTTACAACGACGGCAGTTTGTCGGCCCAGGGTTGCGCCTGTTCCAGTTGCCCCGCCACGCGGAACAGTAGCGCCTCGTTGCCCAGCGCGGCCGTGAACATGGACCCAACGGGCAACCCATCGACCGTCCAGTAAAGCGGCACCGACATCGACGGCTGACCAGTCATGTTGGCGACGGGCGTAAACGGAATGTAGCCAAACGATTTTTCGGCCAGTTGGTCGATCTGCCGACTGCCTTTCATAAACCGCAGCCCACCCACCGTGTCGATCATTTTGAGCAGTTGGGTTTCGGAAGCGCTGTTTTGTAACTCACCGATGGCGATGGGGGGCCGCGCCATCACGGGCGTCAGCAGCAGGTCATAGGTTTCGTGGAGCTTGCCCATGATCCGGCTGAGGGCATTCCAGCGGTGCGTCTGGTACGCAAAATCGGCCGCCGAATAGCCTTCGGCCAGCCGGGCCAATGCCCAGGTATTCAGTTCCACGTCGTCGCGGCGGGTTGGGCGTTTGAGGTAATCGGCCAGTTCACGGAGAGTCGCGCCCGTTTCGCCAATCACCATCGTCAGGAACAGTTCGCTCAGCGCGGTATGGTCGTAGGGCAACGCAATTTCATCGACGGCATACCCCAGCGTTTCCAGCAGTTTGGCCGTATGTTGCACCGCCCGGACGCACTCCTCGTGGGTACGTTGCCCCGGAAATGGATGCTGGGTCGTGAGGGCCACGCGCAGCTTGCGCGGGCTCACCTCGACGGGATCGCGCCCCACCTGACTCAGAAACGAGTCGGCCGGTTTGTCAAAGGCATATGGGTCGCCGACCGCCGGGCCAGCGATGACGTCGAGCAGCGCGGCACTGTCGCGCACGGTGCGGCTTACTACGTGGCTCCGTACGCAGCCCTGCCACAGCTCACCAAAACCAGGCCCCATGCTGGCCCGCCCCCGCGACGGCATCAGGCCAAACAGCCCACAACACGAGGCCGGAATACGGATGCTCCCGCCCCCATCCGACGCCGTAGCGGCCGGCACGATACCCGCCGCCACCGCTGCCGCCGAGCCGCCACTGCTGCCCCCCGGTGAGTGCGTGGGTTTCCAGGGGTTGCGGGTCGGACCATATAGGGTTGACTCAGTATAAGGCGTTAGACCAAACTCTGGCGTATTTGTTTTTCCAAAAAACACCAGCCCGGCCTGCTTGTATCGCGCTACACTGTAGCTGTCGTGCGACGATACGTACCCAGCGTAGCCTTTGCAGCCCATCTTCAGCGGCGTTCCGGCCCATTCCAGTTCCAGATCTTTCAGCAGAAAGGGAACACCCCGCAATGGCCCATCGTCGGGCAACTGATCGAGCATCCGGCGCCCCTGTTCGTAGAGGGGCGTCACGATCGCGTTGAGCGTGGGATTGACGCGCTCGGCCTGCGCAATGGCCATATCGAGTAATTCGATGGGTGTAGCCTCACCCCGCTGCACCAAATCGGCCAGCGCCAGAGCGTCGTGTTGCGTGTATTCGGAAGGAGTCATGACCATGAACCGTTATCAGGTAACCGGGATGTTCCGTTTTACAATCGGTTGTTGCATACAATAGTAAACCGGAACATCCATACTTGGTAGCGATTCGTTGTTCCTTGTTAGCGCGGCAGAATCAGGCTGGCTACCGTTTTGCGATCGGTACGGCCATCGGTGGGGCGCAGCCGGAAACTGTACGTGTAAGTTTTGGTGGGTGACAGCAGAAATTCGGGATGGGTACGTGGGGTCCAGCTGTCGTCACCGCCGAGGCCCATCTGCTGAAAGTCGATGTTGACCAGCGTGGTGGTCCCCCGCTCGACCGTTTGCGCATGGGGATTCTTGGCTGCCAGCAGGGCCGCGTCCGTGTAATCGCGGGCGTTGACATTCAGCCAGGTCGCATTACCGCTGATTGGCTCCGCCACGATCAGCAGACCGGTGTTGCCGGAGGCGTCGGTCAGGTGCGCCCAGCGAACGTCAGTCTTGTTGCCGTTTTCCTGCGCCATCGTGTACGGGAAAAACTGATCGGCCACTTTACCAGTATAGACCCCCACAAAAGCGGCATCTTTCCGGTCGGCATAGCTTTCAAAGGGGCCGCGCCCATACCAGGTCAGCGTGTTCAGGATGGCGGGTACGCTCAGTTGCATGCCTACCCGCGCCAGCGACGGCAGCGCCGTGGCGGTGGTGCTCCTGGGCTGCGTCAGGCTCCCACTCGAATAGGTTGTCGTCACCAGCACATCGCCGGTGCCGTACACCAGATACTCGGTACTTTGTCGGATGCTGCTGCCTTTCAACACGCATTCGTTGGTACAGATAATCTTAACACGCTGCCCGTTACCCAGCTTTTCAACTACCATATCGACCGGCGAAAACGTAGGCTGATCCAGCCCGACGCGCCGCCAGTGGGCCGCAAACGACTTGTCGCCACCACCTTCATCGTTGTCGGTAGGCACGCGAAAGAACGACGGGCGTAGCAAGCCGCCACCGCCGTTTTTCGGGTCGAGCAACAGGTCTTTGTCTTTAAACTGCCAGCGGCTGATGCCCCCCGCCGCTTTGCTGAACAGTACCATAAAATTGTCGCCCCGCAGCTCGACGGCCGAGTTGGTCTGATTAATCTTCAGCAGCGGAATCCGGGCCACGCCAATAACTGGGGGCGTAACCACGTCGGTCTGAATCGGAAACTGCTCGGCAGCCACTTCGTGACCAGCGGCCGCCCAGGGGGTGGCTTCTTTTAGTTGCAGGCTCAGCACCAGAAAGTACTCGCTACCGGGCTCCAGCACTGACGGGATGCTGTACGGCACCGTGACCTGAATCGTCTGCCCAGGTTTAGCCGTCAGCGTCGGCACAGTGCCCTGTTGCACCACGTCGCCGTTGCGGACCAGTTTACAAATCAGTTTGAGGTTGTCGAGGCTCTGGAAATCGTAAGTGTTTTTGACGTTCACCTTCGTTTGCGTGGCCGACAGTGGCGCGGGCAGCATGAATTTAACGTAGCTATAGGCCCGTTTTACCTCGTTCAGCTCGGGCTGCGGCGTCCGGTCGGGGTTCACCAGCCCGTCGCAGGCGTTGGCGCCGTCGATGTAGTTGATGTGATCGGTGTAGGGCTGGCCTTTTTTGTCGCGCAGGTACAGCCCCTGATCAACCCAATCCCAAATGAAACCGCCCTGCATACGTGGGTATTTGTCGATGGCGGCCCAATAGTCTTTCAGGTTGCCTACGCTGTTGCCCATAGCGTGCGCGTATTCGCACACGATGACGGGGCGCGTGGGGTCTTTTTCCATCAGCCGGATCATATCGTCGACCGACGGGTACATGGTGGTGATGATGTCGAAACTACTGAGCGACGTGGCGGTGTAGGGCTTTCGACCCTCGTAGTGAATGGGGCGGGTGGGGTCGACCAGCTTGATGATGTTGGCCATATCCCGGAAGTTCTGCCCCATGCTGGTTTCGTTGCCCAGCGACCAGATGATGATCGACGGGTGGTTTTTGTCGCGCTCCACCATCGCGCGGCCCCGTGCCACAAAGGCATCGCGCCATTCGGGCCGTTCGGCAATCTCGTAGCCCTTATACCAGAGGTCGTGGCTTTCAACGTTGGCTTCATCGATCACGTATAGGCCGTACTCATCGCAGAGGTCATACCACTCCGTCACGTTTGGGTAGTGGCTCGTCCGGACAGCGTTGATGTTGTATTGCTTCATCAGCTTGATGTCGCGAATCATGCTTTCGCGGCTGATGACGCGCCCGGTTTCGGGGTCAAACTCGTGCCGGTTTACGCCTTTGAACGTCACGGGCTGCCCGTTGACGAGCAGTTGGCCGTTTCGCATTTCCATTTCGCGGAAGCCGATCCGCTGGCTGATCACCTCCTGCACCTGCCCGTCGTTGGTGATCAGCTGGATCGTGAGCGTGTAGAGATTCGGCGTTTCGGCCGACCACAGCAGCGGGTTGGTTACGTAGCGGCTCAGGCGCAGGATTTTCTCCTGGTCAGACCCTACGGCATTTTCAGACAATAGCGTTTCCGTGAAAACGGGTTGTTTCTGCGGGTCATAAAGCGTTGTTTTCAGCCGGTAAACGGGCATCAGTTGCCCAACCAGATTACGAACGTAAGTGGTTAGTTTCAGCGTCCCGTTGCGGTAGGTGGGATCTTCCAGATCCGTCGTGATCTGCACGTCGCGCAGGTGCAGGCGTGGGCGGCTCACGAGCGTGACATCGCGGAAAATGCCTGCCAGCCGCCAGAAATCCTGGTCTTCGAGGTAGCTGGCATCCGACCAGTTGATGACCTCGACCGCCAGCACATTTTCGCCGGGTTGGATGGCCTCGGTAACCCTAAACTCAGCGGGCGTCATGCTGTCTTCATGATAGCCAACGTACCGGCCATTCAGAAACACCCGACAAGTCGACTGCACGCCCGCAAAATGCAGGTACGTTTCGCGACTGCTCCAGTCGGCGGGGACTTTGAAACGCGTTCGGTAGAGCCCTACCGCGTTGGTATCAGCCCGAATCAGCGGTGGCTCTGCCGGAAAGGGGTGTTTGATATTCGTGAAAATCGGTCGATCATAGGCCCGTCCTTCGCGGGCACCTACGACCTGCCAGTTGGACGGCACCGGCATATTGTCCCAGCCGGCGTCGTTGGTCGATGGCGCACTGAAATCGGCCGGGACCAGTTTGGGGTGTTTCAGCCATTTGAACTTCCAGGTCCCGTTGAGGCTCTGCACCAAAGGCGACGCCGTGCGTTTGTCGTCCAGTGCCTGGGCTTCCGTAGTGTATGGCCAGAAGGTAGCGTGGTGGGGTTCGGTATACTGGCTACTAATCTTGGGATTTTCGTAGAATGGAACGTCAGCCGATTGGGCAGCGGCCATCTCAACGCACAATAACGAAAAAGCTGCCTTGCAGACAACTGAGTAGATATACGGTAGGCGCATCCGGTGGGGCTAAGTTTTCACAAAGTAACAAAGCCGTAAGATAGCAGCAAAGGGCTAGGTTTACGCAACCGTTGGCCACTTCAGAACGCCAAATAGGCCAGGGGAGCCGGGCTTACGACTACTTAGTTCGTAAACCCGGCTCCCCTGGCCTGTTGCGTATGTATACGGATACTGCTTTGCCGACTAGCTAGCCGATGCACTTCCCTAGCGACTGCTGCTATGGCCCGAATGACCACTGCCGCCGCGTTCGTCGGCCAGCTCAGTCTTTGACTTGCCACCCGGCGTCTGCTGGCGGCCCTGGGGGGCGTGATCATCTTCCTCGCTCTGCTTGCTTTTATGCACGCCCCGCGAGGTCTTACCCTGGTTTTCGTCGGGCAGGTTGGTATTCAATTCGTGCTTCTTGGTGTCGTCGGCGGTCTCACGGACGGTCGGCTGGGTTGTTTGCTTGCTCATAACGTTGATCGTTTATACAATAGCAACACCCACTACGCCCCGTTGTTTACCTTTGTCGACTATCTGGCTGGCGGATTTACGTATGCACACCAATTATTATTTTCTGCGCCAACTGGCTCCTGCGCTGGCCACCCGGCTCGATGGCCTCTACCTGATGGAATGTTTCAGCCAGGATCGCGACGAGGTGGTGCTGGCGTTTGCGCAGGCACGCGGCAAGGCCAATTATTACAAGCCGTTCTTCATCAAGGCCACGCTCCGCCCCGATTTCTCGGGCCTATTGTTTGCCGACGACGTACGTCGCGCCCGCACCAACAGCGTCGATCTGTTTGACGACCTCACCGGCAACGACAGCGGCGAAGACCCCGACCGACCCGGCATGGAACAGCCCGGCAAAGCCGTGTTGGGGGTACGCTCCTTCCTGAACGAACGCTGTCTAGGCATCGAGCTGGCCGACGGCTATACGCTGGTTTTCAAGTTTTTCGGCAACCGGCCCAACCTGCTGATTTTTCGCGAGAACGAGGTTGTTGACCTGTTCAACCAGAAATTGGCCGCCGACCAGACGCTACGCCTCGACGGACTGGACCGGCCGATCGATCAGTCGGAAGCCGCGTTCGAGGCCGCTGGCCATGACTACCGGAAGCTGTTTCCCACCTTTGGCAAGCTCGTCCGAACGTACCTGGAGCAACGTACCCAGGAAGCCGGTACGGGCGTCACCTGGCCGCTGCTGCAATCGGTCGTGCAGTTACTGGAAAACCCCACGTACCGGCTCGTGACGTTTGAGCACCGGCCGACATTGGCACTGGTACCCATTGGCGAAACACGACGTACCTACGACGACCCGATAGAGGCCGCCAACGGCTTTTTCATTGCCTTCAACGGGCAGAATGTGGTGGAACGGGAGCGGGCGGAAGTGTTGCGGCTACTCGACAAACGACTCAAACGCGCGCAGACGCTGCTCGACGCCAACCTGCAACGACTCATCAGCCGCGACGAAGGGCCCAGCCACGACGAATTGGGCAATCTGTTGATGGCCAACCTGCACAACGTACCTACGCTGCCCGGCGGCCGCTCACCGGAGACCATCACGGTCGAGGATTTTTACCGCGACAATCACCCCGTAACCATCCGACTCAAGCCCGATCTGTCGCCGCAACGCAACGCCGAAGGGTATTACCGGAAAGCCAAAAACGAGAAGATCGAGGCCGAGCATTTGCAGCAGCAGATCGACGGGCGCGAGGCCGAGATGGCACAACTGGCCGCGCATCGGGCAGCCATCGAGCCCATTCAGTCGTTGAAAGAATTGCGGCGCTATGTGAAACAGCATAACCTGCTCACCGAAAATGCGGCCTCCACCGACCCGGCCGAGCTATTCAAGGAAGTGCAGGTAGACGGCTTTACGATCCGGATTGGGCGCAACGCCAAAAACAACGACCTGCTCACCCAACGCTATACGTATAAGGAAGACCTCTGGCTGCACGCCCGCGACGTGAGCGGGTCGCACGTGGTGATCAAATACCGGGCGGGCAAACCGTTTCCGAAAACGGTGATTGAGCGAGCCGCCGAACTGGCCGCCTGGTACTCCAAGCGCCGCACGGACAGCCTATGCCCGGTGATTGTTACCCCCAAGAAGTTTGTTCGCAAACCAAAAGGCCTGGCCGAAGGGCAGGTGGTTGTCGAAAAGGAAGACGTCGTCCTGGTCGTACCGAGGGGGTAATGTAATGTATACTGAATAATGTAGGATGTATAATAGGGCTGATGCGTCTTTTCTTGCGTCAGCCCTATTATACATCCTACATTATTCAGTATACATTACTTATTCTTCACAATGCAGTTTGCCATGCCCTCCCAGGTTTTATCCCACGAGTGTTCGCTCAGAAACTGATCGATGGCGGCCCAGTTGGTTGGGTGTGTTTTGTTGAGTGCTTTCTCGATAGCCGTGTCGAACGCGTCGACGGTAGCAGCGATCTGCACAAAATCCGGTTCACCGTAGGTACGTACCACATCGCGGATGGGCGTCGATACCACCGGCAAGCCAGCGGCCAGGTACTCGGGTGTTTTGGTCGGGCTGATGTAGCGGGTCGACGCGTTCAGGGCGAAGGGCAACATCGCTACATCCCAGCCGCCAAAATACGTGGGCAGCTCTTTGTAGTTTTTCATCCCGAGGTAATGGATGTTGTCGTTCTTGGGTAGCGTCGCCGGATCGATTTTCACGATCGGTCCCAGCAGCACAAACTGCCACTCGGGGCGGCGGTTGGCCAGCTCGCGCAACAATTGCACATCGAACCGCTCATCGATCACCCCCGAGAAACCAATCCGCGGGTGCGGGATGCTGGCCTGATCGGCCGGGTCAGCCTGCGCTGAATCGGTGGCGCGGTTGCGTGCCTGCGCAAAGTGCTTGAAGTCGATGCTGCTCGGAAACGCGTGGGCGTGCGCATGACGAGTCCGCTTGGCTTCATACAAGCTGTAGCCGCCCGTGAACACCTGATCGGCACGAGCCATCAGCTTCGCTTCCATATCGATGAGTTCGCGCGGGGCTCCCAAAAATGCCGACAGCTCGTCCATACAGTCATAGACAGTATACGTGGGCGTCAGGTGGTCGCTGAAGTCCAGGGCCATCGGTGTGTAATACCAGGCCACGTATTCGGCAATGCGCTCCGATTCGATCAGCTGATCGACCGTCCGGCGCAGGTAGGCCAATACCTCCTGGTGCGGAGTGCCGTGGGGTACATGGGGTACCACCACTTTGAGGCGCTCGCCTTCCTGCCGTACTTCAACGCGCAGGTCTTTGCCCCAAATCGGCTCTTCCAGGAAGTAAACGTTCATTTGCTGGCTGGCGCGGCTCATCAAATGCTGTGGACGCTGGTAAACAAAATTCCAGCGTAGATGCGAAAAGCAGATCAGGCTCTCGGGTGACGAAGCCGGTGCTTTAGTTGGCGCAATGGGCTGTGTGGTCTTGGGCAAGTGGGTTTCTGAAACCGACGCCGTTGACAGCAGCTCACTGGATGTTACATCGCTCGATGATGACGAAGGGAAGTCACTGATTTTCATGTAGGGGTACCAATGAAGATGGTTAATTAAGAGGTCAACCTATTGCAGACAGGCACAAACAGCTTTCGATCAAAGCGGGGCGGTTGCCCGGCAAGACCTCTACACTTACCCGTACGTATACTGATTGACAAACGGCCAACATGGCAACGTTTATCAAAACAACAATTGGTCACCTATAATGTTGATGCCTCTCTGCTAATAGTTAGGCAATGGCCCGCCCCCAACAGGAAGCTGTTGGGGGCTGTATGGGCCTTTTTACTTCTTCTGGAAGGTCATCGCTACCCCGTTCATGCAATAGCGCAATCCCGTTGGCTTGGGGCCATCGTTGAACACGTGACCCAGGTGCCCATCGCATACGGCGCACACGACCTCATCGCGCTCCATGCCGTAGCTGTTGTCTTTGGCCACTTTTACGGCGTTCTTCGTGATTGGCTCGTAGAAACTCGGCCAGCCCGTGCCCGACTCAAACTTGGTTTTATAACTGAACAGCGGGTTCTTACAGGCCGCGCACAGGAACGTGCCATCCTCATGGACATTCAGCAGCGGGCTGGTGCCGGGGCGCTCGGTGCCATGTTTCCGCAGCACTTCATACTGATCGGGCGAGAGTTGTTTCTTCCACTCGGCGTCTGATTTCACGACCCGGCGGCCACCCGGCGGGGTCTGCCCCTGCTCATACAGGCTGGCGGTTTGGTGGGCTGAAGACGTATTGGTCTGGCATGCCAACGAGGCAACCAGCGCAAGCGCTAACGTACTGTTTATGAAGTAGTTCATGTCGTGTATAGCAGGCTGAAAACGGATTCATTACCGCTACACTATATACGTAAAATTGACCGCTTCAGTTTCGTACAACCAGCCATACCCCCGCCAGGATCAGCCCGATACCCAGCAGGCGCCAGGCGTTGGCGGGGTGGTGCGCAAAACCTAGCAGTCCGTAATGATCGAGCACGACGGCGGCGATCAACTGCCCGGCCACACTCAGGCTCACCAGGTTGGCCGTACCGATGCGCGGCACCGACAGAATGACGGTGGTGACGTAGACGGCCCCGATCAGCCCGCCGGTATACTTCCACCAAGGCAACGACCGCGTAAGAGACAGTGATGGAATACCCCCGCCCGACGACAGGTGTACAATCAACAACGTCAGGAAGCCCGTTCCGAACGAGATGAGTGAGGCCAGCACCGGATTGTTCAGGGCTAGCCGCAGATTGGAGTTAACCGCCGCCTGCACCGAGATCGCCGTGCCCGTCAGAAACGCCAGAACCAGAAAAAGATAGTACATAAGTGAGTGCCCATGACCCCGCTCAGAGCCATTTTGTTATTCATCGCGGGCCGAAAATAGCCGTTTAAGCCAGCTTTTCTTCTCGGTGGCCTCCAATTCCTGCTCGGCCGCAGTGGGCAACTGAGCCGCCAGCTTCGCCAGATCGGGTTGGCCGGCATCGACCCAGCAGGTATACCAGAGGTCGCCCACCATCTTGACCGATGCCCGCATCTGCCGCTCGACCTGCCCGCGCAGTCGCTCGTGATACTGCCGGGCAAAAGCCGCCGAATAGACTTTCACGGTCTGCCCGTTGCGGTCTTCGAAGTTCCATTTCTGGCTTTCGCCCAGTTGTTGGGTCAGCTGCTGCTCGATGGCCAGCACCGAATCGAGGGCCGCGTGAGCGGCGAAAACCGCCTGCCACGCCCGTCGTTGCGGGTGTTCTACGTAAGTGGCAGCGCCCACGATCATATCATACTGGCCCGCGAACAACTCGGGCAGGCGCGATTCCCAGAAACCATGAATACCCGTTTGGTTGGTGAGTTGGCCGTTGTAGTTACGCGTGGTGTGCAGGGGTACGTTGGCATCGGCAATGTAATGCCCGATGTCGGCCGACAGGCGCAGGATCTTGGGTACGTTCCGCTCTTTGAACGCCTCGGTCAGCTGGTATTTGGCCAGTTGAATGTGCCAGGGAACAATACCATGAATCGCCAGGGTGTCGGCCCCGTACCGGTCGGCGGCGGCCGACCACGATCGGGGCAGGGTCTCGCGGGTGGTGTCGGCATAGGCGTCGAGATCGATAAAATGACGCGGTGCCTCACCGACCACCGCATAGCGCCGCTTGTCAGGATTCACGGCATTGTCGGTCAGGTACTGAATCCGGCTTTTGTAGAGCGGCATCATCTCGGGCGGCAGCGTAAACACCGCCAGCCGGTTGATCTGCTGATGTGCATAAAAGCCCCAGGTTGGAGCCGTTTCAGGTACGTTCGTAACGGTGGGGCGGCGGGGTGTTTCTGACGGGTTTGCCAGAGCGAGTGAGGCCACAAGAAAATTTTTTCCCAGAAAAACACCCAACCAAATTCTGTTGATGTACATTTGTCCAGTCGTGGTACTATTTATAGAGCAAGTTAAACTATTTAAATAAAACCTCGACCCAAAGCGAATAAAATTTTTTAAAACGACATAGTTACCAAATCAATGCAACGCGAATCTAAAGGATATGCCCTCATTGTAGGTCTATTCTGCATCCTCGGTTTATTAATCTACGGAGCCTATTCACCGGCCCGTAAAGCCCAGAAACAGCAGATTTTCTGCTTTTCTTTCGTGAAAGACGTAAAAACGCAAGCTGTCGAAAAGCACATGCGCGATTTTGCAGCTTTGAGACACGAAATTCCGCAGGTCGTGGGGTACACGGCTGGCAAGACGTTTATCGCGGGTGAAAGCACCAACGAGTACGATGCCATGCACTACCTGACGTTTCAAAACGAAGACGACATGAAGGCGTTCATCAAAAGCGCGCCGTATCAGCACTTTGTCGACGAGAACAAAGCCAACTGGTCGAAAACGCTGGTTGTCAACGCCGACATTCAGCCATAAGCTGGATGTACGATGCATACTGTACAATGCACAATGGGGGCTGACGCATCTACTCTTGCGTCAGCCCCCATTGTGCATTGTACAGTATGCATCGTACATTCTTTATGTATTCTTTACCAGGTCAACGACCGTTTCAACCCAGAGGGGGCTGTCGTTGAGGCTTTCGACGAGTTGCCAGTGTTCACCACCCTGCTCTTCGAATAGTTCTTTGTACTCCTCGCCTACTTCGATCGTTGTTTCCAGGCAGTCGGCAACAAAAGCCGGCGAGAAGGCCAGTACGCTTTTCACGCCCTGCGCCGCCAATTTCTTGATCGTATCTTCGGTATAGGGCTGAATCCAGGGATCTTTACCCAGCCGCGACTGAAAACAGGTGGTGTATTGACCTTCGGGAATACCCAATTCGCGCACCAGTCGCCGGGTGGTTTCAAAACACTGCGCCCGGTAGCAATGCTGATTGTCGGCCCGGAGCGAGGCACAACAGTCGCCCAGTTGACAGACCGTTTTTGTGACGTCGCCCTTGCGGATCTGACGTTCGGGCAGGCCGTGGTAGCTGAACAGGTAATGGTCGTAGGTACGTTCGGCCATATACTTGCGGCCTAATTGCACGAATCCTTCGATGAACTTCGGGTGTTCGAGAAAGCGATTCACGAAACGTACTTGCGGAATCACCTGCCACGTTTTCAGTACCTCCATCACCTTTTCATAGACCGAGCCGGTCGTGGCCGAGGCATACTGCGGAAAGAACGGCACCACCACGATGTCGGTCAGGCCGAGGCGTTGAAACTCGGTCAGGGCCGTGTCGATGCTGGGGCTCTGGTACCGCATCGCCAGCCGCACCACGTAGTCGTCGCCCAGTTGCGCCTGCACCATCTTCTCGACAACGTACCCGTAATGTTTCAGGGGCGACCCGTTGTCGGTCCAGACTTCGCGGTAGGTTTTGGCTGATTTGGGAGCCCGGAATGGCGCGATGATGCCATTGACGAGCAGAAAACGGGGAATGTAGGGTATGTCGATGACCCGCCCGTCCATCAAAAACTCACGCAGGTATTTCCGTACGTCGGGCACGCTGGGGCTGTCGGGCGTACCGAGGTTCACGAGCAGCACGCCGGTTTTGCCAAGCAGACCAACGGCTTCTGTAGCGTCCGTTGTATGGGGAGATTGTAAAGCAATAGCGTCCATAACTGGGTAACGGGAAACGTTTGGTGCAAGGTTCAAGGTGAGTTAAAGTCTGCTGTTCACCCCCTATTTTGGCCGCTCAAACGAGGTGTAGACTGATTTGGGCAACTTGGTGAAGACCCGGATGTCGGAGAGTTCGCGGGGGCCACGCTTGCCCGATAGTTTGATCTGCCCGTAGGTCTGGTAGTCGGTCCAGGGTAGCGTGAAGCCCGGTTTCTCGTCGGTGAATTTGGGGTAATAGGCCCACTGCGACACCAGCCGGGTGGCCTTGTCGACCCAGACGTGGTATTTGTTGTCGGGGGTGTTGCCCACGCCTTTGAACGTCAGTTGGATCAGGTCGGCGGGTTTACCGTCTTCAGTTTTTGCCTCGCCCAGATCTTTCAGCGTCACGCCCGAATCTTTCAGCTTGAACGGCATCAGCAGCCAGTAGGCGTCGTTGATCCAGGCCCCTTTGCCCTGCTTCACGTATTTGGCGACACTATCGGGGTTGGTTTCTTCCTTGCCATTCCGAAACACACGCCCTTTTTCGGTGTTGATGTTGACCAGAATCGTCTGATCATTCCGTAGGTTATCGATCCGAACGTCGCCGGTCCACTTGTCCCAGTGCAGGCGCCGGAAGCCCAGAAACGTCCAGGCGATATGATGCGTGTTGTCCCAGGCTTTGCGGCCTCCCTGCGCGGCCATCACCTCGTCGGCGATCTGCACGGCGCGGGCGTCTGAGCCAGCCATATCAAAACCCTCGGCGGGTGGGTTGTCGGTCTTCTGGGCCAACAGGGGCGATGCCAGCAGCAAAAGCCCAAACAGAAAGTAGCGCGTTAGCATAGGATTGATGTTAGACTACAAAGCTATACGACCGGCGTCATTTAGCGGCAATAAGCGATTAAAATGATCAATATGATCTAGATTTGTATCGATACTAGTTATACTATGACCCTTACCCAGCTCGATTACATCGTCGCCATCGACACGCACCGTCATTTTGCAACCGCTGCCGACCATTGTCATGTCACCCAGCCAACGCTGAGCATGCAGATTCAGAAGCTGGAAGATGAACTCGGGGTGTTGCTGTTCGACCGGTCGAAGCAGCCCGTTGTGCCTACCGAGACCGGGCAGGTGATTGTGGCGCAGGCCCGCGAGGTGTTGCAGGCGGCGCGGCGTATCCCCGAACTGGCCAAAGAATCGCGCGACGAGGTGGGCGGTGAGCTACGCGTGGGCATCATCCCGACGCTCGCGCCTTATCTGCTGCCACATTTTATTGGCGAATTTATGGATCGCTACCCCGGTGTGACGATTCAGATGCAGGAATTACTGACCGACCAGATCGTGGAGCGCCTCCGCAGCGGCCTGCTCGACGTGGGCATCGTGGTGACGCCCCTGCGCGAAGGCAATTTTACGGAGATACCCCTGTTTAGTGAGCCGTTCATGATTTATGCCGCCGATGGCCACGACCTGCTGAAAAAGGCTACGGTATCGCCCGCCGACCTCACCCAGACTACCGATCTCTGGCTGTTGTCGGAAGGGCACTGTTTTCGCGATCAGGTGCTAAACCTCTGCGGAGGCCGGTTTTCGGGCCGATCGGCGCTGCGGTACGAAACGGGCTCGCTCGAAACGCTGGTCAGGCTGATTGAGCGGCAGGACGGCTTCACGCTTCTCCCCTATCTGGCGACGCTCGATTTCGACCCGATCCGTCGCGCCCGGCTGCGGTCGTTTGCGGGCAAGCAGCCCAAGCGAGACGTGAGTCTGGTGATGCACCGTAGTTTCCTGAAACGCAGCCTTATCAACGCGCTACAGCGGGAGATTCTGGCCCACCTGCCCAAGATGGCCTAAGGCGCTATTGCCGCCTGGGGATTCAAAACTTTCGTCGGCTGAATACTGGCTTTTGGGGTTTTGATTTTCGCTCCTGATGAGGCATGCATCAGAATTGGTTCAGTAAAGACTACTTGACCAGTCTTTGCCAATACGTAACCAATCTCGTCATTGGCCGGATGGCTGCTCTGAAGATAGATCTTATAGACCAGATTGGCCGAGCTATCCATTGGGGCAATTTCCTTGATTAATAGCTCTGAAGTAAAGTCAGTTACAGCACTTACAGGGATTTTTTTATAGGCGGCAAATACATCTCTGGCCCTCTAAGGCGTGATTGCTGGCACGACATCGAAATTGCGCAGTTTTACGTAATGGCCGTGAGTGTAATACATCTTGCCTCCCTTGTAGTGGAAGTTATACCCGGCACCATCTACTTTTACGTCCTTATAAAATTGATCAAAGTGATCGTTAATAAAACCAGCCCGTCGCTGTTTATCGCGAGCTTTCACAAAGACATCTTCGGCCGTTACCAGTAGATATTGCTTCATAAAGGCCAGATCGGATAGGCTGCTGGCCGCGTCGTTCTCGGTAATCTCCATCGCCCGAATGATACCTTTCCTATCCCGAAGTAAAATCGGAGCCTTGTCGGCGGGTTGAGTGTAGGCCATCAGAGGCAGCGCCAGTATCATGGCGAAAAGTAACTATGTTTTCATGGTTGAGAAATAGTTTAGTTAATGCGTTTATGCTTGGATACACCGAAAATTGAAAAAATATTTTTTCGCTCTAGACGCATCGTATCCTTGTTGAATTGGAGATCGTAGTCAAACATTATCCAGACTCCATCCTCTCTCATACTACCCATATGAAGGAGCGAGTCGATCCAGTATTTGCGTCGATAAGTTGTTTTATCAGCATAGGTATACTCTAAAAGCACACTATCAGGAAGAAATTCTTGATATCCCGTAGGATTGGCTATAGGAGGTCGGTATTCCCCATTGCCTACATAGAAAGTCTCCCACTTTCCTAAAATTTGCTGGCGTGGATCAAGCGGCATGGCCTCTTGTTTACAGCCGGAAAGCATGAAAACTAAGAGGGTAGCTACTAGACATTTCATGGCACAATCCACTATTTATTTAACTAAGTCAAAACCAGAATAAGAAAGAGTTACACATAACGGCTCACCTCAAGGACTACTTCGTTCTAATACCCCACTTATTGGATGGGCCAAAGGACTATTAAATTGAGGCGATTCTTTCCCGCGCAAACACCAATTCAACATGCTACAGGTGACTATGGACACATTTGCCTACAAGTACTGAATGACTTTAAGACTCCTTTCTAGACAAAAGCGTTGGAATATTGAAGATAAAAGTCAATTCGACAATGGGATAATTCAATTGTTGGGCCAAAGGGACACGTATAATCTTACTTGGCTACATTAGGTAACATGCAGCCCTATCCTTCTGCAACGGTGCCTAGCCCTTGACGCGCCAGTTGAAGATACCCCGCCGGACTTTAAAGCTCTTTTTCAGCCCGCGAATGAGCAGGAAGGCCCCGATGATGCCAAAGACCAGCGTGAGCGCGAGGATCTTCAGCAACGCAAACACCACCGCCACCAGCACCACCACGATAGCCGCTTTGAGCTGCCAGGGAATCTTTTGCCACCAGTTGAGTTGCTTGCGCGGCGGCAGGCCCAGGAGCTCGCGCAGGGTTTTGCGTTGCTTGTCTTTCGGACCGGGGCCTACCTCGATAGCCTCAGGTACGTTCTGTTCAGCATTGGCAGCCGGGCTGACGGGCGAGGTCGGGCGGGCGGGTGCCTCACGCACCGGATTGGTTAACCGTTGGGTACGTTGCTGATGGGTCCTGATGCGCTCCCCCACCGACTCAGGCAGGCGTGTTGCGCGGGCGTCGGCATAAGCAACAGGCGCGGCGGCGGGCTCGTCTACGGGCGCTGTAGGGGCCTCGGGGGCTGATTCGGCGACCGGCGGTACGTCGGTGGCAGGTTGGCTTGGGGAGTAGAAAACTTCGCGGGGACTACGTTGAAAAGTGGCTACGGGACGATGACAGGCCGAAAACGACGCACTCAAACAAACAGCCAGCAGGCCGACGGATTTACGCATGTGTGATGGAAAGCGTTTTTCCATCAACGCCCGCGCCCTACCCGACAGTATAAATAAAGAGCGAAAGGGATAAAGACTGAACAGGCTGACGCGTCAATTGCGCTTGCGCCGGCCTGTTCAGTCTTTATCCCCTTCGCTCTTTACTTCCGTCGGCTTTCCAGAAAGGCCTCGATGCGGTCGAGGGCGATGGTTAGCTCATCGACCGTGGGCAGGCAGACGATCCGGAAGTGGTCAGGTGTTTTGAAATTGAAGCCCTGCCCCGCTACCACCAGCACCTTCTGCTCGACCAGCAGATCATACACAAAGGCGTTATCGTCTTCGATGTTGAACTGGGTGAGGTCGATACGCGGGAAGATGTACAACGCGCCTTTGGGTTTCACGCAGCTGATGCCCGGAATCGCCACCATGCGCTCGTAGGCGAGCATGATCTGCCGGTATAGTCGGCCGCTGGGTAACACCAGATCGTTGATACTCTGGTACCCACCCAGCGCCGTCTGGATGGCGTATTGCGTGGGTACGTTGGCGCAGAGCCGCAGACTCGCCAGCAGCGTGAGGCCCTCGATATACGACTTGGCTTTGTGTTTGGCCCCCGTTATCACCAGCCAGCCACCCCGGAAACCGGCGCCGCGGTAATTTTTCGACAGGCCGCCCATCGAAATGCAGAGTGTGTCGTGGACGAAGCGGGCCATCGGGTTATGCGTGGCGCCGTCATACAGAATCTTGTCGTAGATCTCATCGGCAAATACGATCAGCTTGTGTTTTTCGGCGATGCGCGCGATGCCTTCCAGAATAGCTTTGTCGTAGACGGCGCCGGTGGGGTTGTTGGGATTGATAATGACCACCGCCCGCGTTTTCGGCGTGATTTTGCTTTCCAGATCCGCTAGATCAGGATTCCAGCCATTGGTTTCGTCGCAGGTGTAATGCACGGGTTTACCACCGCAAAGCGCCACTGAGGTTGTCCAGAGCGGGTAATCGGGCGAGGGCACGAGCACTTCGTCGGTTTCGTTGATCAGTGCCTGCATCGAGAGCAGAATCAGCTCACTGACGCCATTGCCGATGTAAATATCCTGAATGGTGACGCCCGGCAAACCGAGGTTTTGCGTGTAATGCATCACCGCTTTTCGGGCCGCAAACAGTCCCCGCGAGTCGGCATAGCCCTGCGCATTCCGGATATTCAGGATGATATCGTGGACAATTTCGTCGGGCGTATCGAAACCAAACGCCGCCGGATTACCAATGTTCAGGCTGATAATCTTGTATCCCTGGCTCTCCAGCTCCAGCGATTTCTCATAGACCGGCCCCCGAATGTCGTATTTGAGGTGCGTCAGGCGGTCAGATTTGCGGATCTCCATCGTATAAAAAACCCGCATGCCGGCTTCGGGCAATGCGGGTCAGCAAAAATACGTATAAATATACTTGTGGCGTGCGGGTACCAAATCCGTCTAAAGATTACCCCCATTTGTGAAATCGAATCGTTACATGAGTTTTTGTTCCTGGCCTGTGGCTCGCCTTAACGCCTGCAGCGGTGGCGTGTCTGCGCTCGCGATTAGGCGAGCCGTCGTCAACCTCAGCGGCCCGCCGCTCACCCAACCGAATCAGCACCAACCGGTCGATCAACTGCCTCATCGCGCTCGGCCTATTCGGGAGCCGCGCCGCCGGGTGATCGTTTCATCCCTCTGTAGCTCGCCAACATGCCTGTTTTCAGGCGAATTAGCTGCGCACGCCTCCGTCGTTACCCGGTAACGAAGCCACTTCTCAAAGTCGGCCATACGAAATATCAACATCTGTGCCGCCTTTTCATCGTATCCCGCTCCTTGTTGTTGTGTTCAGCTCAAAATCAAGGTTAGTCCACTAGAATGGGGGAATATTTGCTGCTCAATAAATTTCTATTAGGCGTTTGCCTATTTTTGCGTCAATAGGCAAGGTTTTTGTTAGGTATCAAGCTATACACTATAACGATCTGGCCGGCATCCCAACCCATAATTACTATGCTCACTATCAATCAAGTAAGTCAGAATGCCACGCGCCAGACTGTGTCAACCCAATGGGCTATGTCGTCGACGCGTTTTTCCACCAACTGGCAGGTTACAGCCACGTTGTTGCTGGATGATCTTGACAACGAACTCGAGTACAATTCGACGTTTGGTCCCGTTCCCAATAAGCCTGTAGCCCCGGCTATGCCTTCTTTTTTCGCCATGCTTGAGGCCGAAGGTAAAACCGAAGAGGCCGTTACCTTTCTCGACTAATTTAGCCCTATCATACATAAAGCACCGGAGGTGCCGAGTACATTGATGCTGTCATAGCAAGACAATGTACTCGGCACCTCCGGTGCTTTTTATGGCTTTATGGCCCGTTTCTAAAAACCCACGCGCATCCCTTCAATGCGCTCACCCGAGATCGTTTGCTGATCCATGTTGAAGATATCGGCCAGTGTCATCGGGTCGTTCGTGTGATGGTCGATACCCAGACTGCCCATCAGTGCGTTGGCTTTGGCGGCCGTCAGTTTACCAAACGCATAGTCGATCATGAGGCGCCCTTTACGAAGCAGCGCTTTGTCGAGCAGGCTTTTATTGGCGTTGAAAGTTGCGATAATCTGAATATGCAGACAATCAGCCAGCAGGCCATCCGTCAGGTTCAGGATATTCGAGACACTGTTGGTGTCGCCCCCGGCTTCGCGGGCCTGCAAAATTCGCTCGGCATCTTCGATGAGCAACACCGAGTCGCGCTGTTCGAGTAGGAACGGAATCAGGTCGGGCGAGGTCAGGTAGTTGGTCATGTAGGGCGGCAGAATCAGCATATTCTTCCGCACCAGCGAGCTGAGGTATTTGATGTAGGTGGTTTTGCCCGTGCCCGGTTCACCGTGCAGCAAAATCAGCCCTTTGTATTTGGGCCGGTTCAGCACCGATACCAGCCGCTCGTGCACCTCCGGGAAGCCGTCGTTGTAGTACAGCGACAGGTCGATGGTGGGTGGCTCGATATCGACCCGCTCCGTGTGCAATCCACCCAATCCGCTCTGAATGAGGTAAATATGCGTTTGTTCGGGTTCATGCTCGTAGACCAGCTGTTCAATACCGGCCAGGCAGTTATGCAGCACCTGCTCAGACCGGTAGTAGCCCGAAAACCGGCAATACGAATCGGCCATAAATTCGCCGTTCAGCATCACACCGTCGGGGTGGTGATACATCCGTTCGTTGGTGCGGAAGCCGTCGCGGCTCAGCCGCATCGACGCATTGATTACCCCAAAACCACGGCCCAACAACCACTCGTGCAGGTCTGTTTTGTAGTCTTCGTGCGAGAACAGGTAATTGGGGTACTCGCCGTACGTCTGAACAAAATGAGCCGCTAAGGGAAACTCGCGGTCTAAATCGTGGGTAATGAAAAGGTCCTGAATTGTGCGTTGATTGGGCATACGCCTTAAAAATAAGAAAACTTCAACGGATTGGGATTGGGCGTAAACCGAAAGGTCAGCTCATGAATGGTCGGCTGGAACGAACTATACGGTGCTTCGGGGGCTGTTGAGTTAAACTGATACCCTACCCGAATGTTGTTAGACAGCTGATAGTCAAGCGAAGCCTGTACATAATTGTACGTACCCACAAAGAACGTATTGTTCTGCCGGACCGATACGCCCAGGGCTGCTTTGTCGTGATACCAAAGGCGGGCGTTGAGATCAACGGCCAACGGTTCGCTACCCGCCCGCGACAACACCACCGAGGGCATCAGCAACAGGTCGTCGGAGAGGCGGAGTTTGGCACCGGCCTGCGCATACACCGGATTACGAAATGCCAGCCCCGTAAATTTCTCCATTCGGACGCTGATTTCGGGCATCGACAGGCCAATAAACAGTTTTTCGGCGTCGTAATACAGGCCCGCTCCGGCGCCAAACAAGGCGCTGGTTCCGCCCACGTTGGTACCCACGCCGATGACGGGAATAAAACTCACGCTCCCCTGCACCCCCACAAACAGGCGGGCCAGATTGGGCAGATCGATGCGGTACGACAGGGCCGGGCTGATGGCCACCGTGCCGAGCGTGCTGTTGCGGTCGTTGAGTACCTGAAGCCCCAAGCCAAACCGGCCCGTACCGAGCTGCCCGTCTGCCGCAAACGTCTGCGTGATAGGCGTGGCAATCTGCTGCGAATTCTGGCTTAAAAAGCTGAACAGCCGCCCCCGAAACGCAAGCGTCATGCTGAAATCTTCGCGTACGCCCGCGAAAGCCGGGTTGATGGCCATCGGGTTAAACATATACTGCGAATACAGCACCTCTTTCTGAGCCAGCGCCGATTGGGCCACGCTCAGTCCGACGAGTACATACCACAGCAAACAAAAACGATTGATCATGTCTAGAGGAAATCGACAAAGGTGGCAATTTCCCCTATTTCAAGCGCATTTCCTATGCCAGGATAACCTACCAGCAAGTCGAAACAGCCTACACAGATCGGATCTTCGGTTATAGCTTTGGCTACCCGAACGGCTCAGCCCTATTGGGTGCGCGGGTTCACGTCAAACCGGCCGTTGGTGACCGTAACGGTACGGCCCCCGGGCGTTGCCGCTGTAAACTCAAACGTACCTGCCACTATGCCTGTGGTAGTATCCGCTTTAACCAAGTTGATCCAGCCTGTGTAGTTGGCTGACGTGACATATTCGTCGCCGTTGCTGGAAATATATAAGCCGTAATCTTTTGGAGAGACGGCGGCAGGGGATACAGCTGTAGTAAAAGTCAACGGATACCGGCCTGGCTTACTATTATTTAACAGAAGATTGACTTGTTGCTTGTCTTTCGCATGCGCGAGAACAAAAATGCCTATTTGTGTAGCTATAGACCCAAATCTCAGAGATAGACCTCCAGTTACTGGCTTTATGCCCGAAAAAGCGGGCCCGCCATCGGGTACGTATGCGTTACCATTGATTAGGCAGCCAAACGTATTCTGCCCACTTTGACTGGGTCTGGGCAATGGGTCCTGGCTACAGGTGCTCAGCACAACATCGGCGAGAACCAGACTTGTCAACCGTAACAAGACAACGCACGAACGTATAGGGTTGGTCGATCTCATTTTTATACCGAATGCCCAGCAGAAGCGCAGCCTTGTAAAACCATGATAAAGATGTCCGCAAGTGTAGGCATATAAGTCGCTCCTGTAAGTATACACAATAGCAAGATCTATTAAACGAGCCCCTCAAGTCGTTATAGTCATCCCCCCATGCTGACCGTGGTAGTCAGGGGGTATCGTAGGGCAGCTCATCGGTTTCATTACCTTTGTGCTCAGCCGTTTTACAGACAAATGGCTTCGTAACCATCCGGTTTACGGGTGTTTTTACCGCATACTATTCCTATCTCTATGGCTAACCGTACTGTACTTTATTGGTCGATTGTGGTCGCACTCGGCGGCTTCTTATTTGGCTTCGACACCGCCGTGATTTCGGGGGCTGAGCGGGCCATCCAGCAACTCTGGCAGCTTAGTTCCGTTCAGCACGGCTTCACCGTCTCCATTGCGCTGATCGGCACCGTTGTTGGCTCGCTGATCGGCGGCATACCAGCCGATCGCTTCGGCCGCCGGGCTACGCTGTTTGGCATTGCGGCCCTGTACCTGATCTCGGCGCTGGGCTCGGCGCTGGCAACCGACTGGACTATCTTTCTGATCTTCCGCTTCCTGGGTGGGCTGGGCGTAGGAGCTTCGTCGGTAGCGGCACCGCTCTACATCGCCGAAGTGTCACCGGCGGCCTCGCGGGGGCGCATGGTCGCGATGTTCCAGACCAACGTGGTGGCGGGCATCCTGGTCGCTTACCTGTCGAACTACCTCTTGCAGGGTGTTGGCGGCGACGAGTCGTGGCGCTGGATGCTGGGCGTGCAAACACTCCCATCGCTGGTATTCTTTCTGGCCCTGTTTGGCGTTCCTGAAAGCCCACGCTGGCTGGTGCTGAACCGGGGCGACAAAGCAGGCGCGCTGGCGACGTTGCAAAAGGTCGATCCGGCCACGGCTTCTGATACGCTGGCGGCTATCGTGGCCTCGGCCCAACAGCCCAAAACGGAGCAGGCAACGCCGCAGCCGTCGCTATTCAGCCGCGCCTACCGGCTTCCCATTATGCTGGCGGTGTTGTTTGCTGTGTTCAACCAGGTATCGGGCATCAACGCCATCATCTATTATGCCCCGCGCATTTTTGAGTTGGCTGGGCTGGGTACGTCGTCAGCCCTGCTATCGTCGGTCGGCATTGGCGTCGTCAACTTTCTGGCGTGTGTGCTGGCGCTCAATTTCATCGACCGTTTCGGGCGGCGCGTGCTGATGATTATCGGCTCAGTGGGGCTGGTGATCACGCTGGGTCTGGTGGCCTACGCGTTTGCGGGCAAGGGGCTCGGGGGTATGACCGTGCCCTTTCTGCTGTTTGCTTACATCGGCTTTTTCTCCTTCTCGCAGGGGGCCGTTATCTGGGTCTTCATCTCCGAAATTTTCCCCAACGAAGTGCGGGCGAGCGGGCAGGCGCTGGGCAGTTTCACCCATTGGTTCATGGCCGCACTGATTGCCTTTTCCTTTCCGTACCTTACGGAACAATTCGGTCCCTCAACGCTCTTCGCCTTTTTCTGCCTGATGATGCTCCTGCAAGGGTTATTTGTGTGGCGACTTATGCCCGAAACCAAAGGCACGTCGCTGGAGCAGATGGATTCGGCCATTGTACTACATTAGGCTAACCGGCTGACGTTCATCATTATCTTCAGCCTGTTAGTCTCAGCCATCAACCCTTAAACCTCAAACGCTTATGGATCAGCGAATTATTAACCTTTTTGACGAATACACCCACAAGCCACTTCCCCGCGACGAGTTCATGAAACGGCTGGCCAAACTGACGGGTGGTATGGCAGCGGCAATGGCGACCCTACCGCTGCTGGAAATCAATTATGCCCATGCCGAAACCGTGCCTCATCAGGACGATCGGCTCGTTACGGAAACTATCACGTACCCCGGCGACAATACGACGATGAAGGGGTATCTGGCGCGGCCTAAAGCCAACGGTAAGTACCCGGCGGTGATCGTTATTCACGAAAACCGGGGGCTGAACCCACACATCGAAGACGTGACGCGCCGGATGGCGCTGGCTGGTTTTCTGGCGCTCGCCCCCGATGCCCTCTCAGGCGCAGGTGGCACCCCAACCGACGACGCCCAGATCCGGGAGCTGTTTGGCAAACTAGATATGACCCAAACCCGCAACAACTTCGTCAAGGCGGTCGATTACCTGCAAACCCGTCCCGACAGCACAGGCAAGGTCGGCTGCGTGGGTTTCTGCTGGGGTGGCGCCATGGCCAATCAGTTGGCGGTGAACGTACCCAGCCTCAAAGCTGCCGTGCCGTTCTATGGCCGTCAGCCCGAAGCCGCCGATGTACCCAAGATCAAAGCCGCAGTTCAACTGCATTATGGCGGGCTCGACGAGCGTGTCAACCAGGGCATTCCGGCCTACGAAGAAGCGCTCAAAAAGGCGGGCGTGCCGTACGAACTCTATGTGTACGATGGCGCTCAACACGCCTTTCATAACGACACGGCGCCTACCCGTTACAACGAAGCGGCCGCCAAACTAGCCTGGAGCCGCACCGTCGACTTCCTGAAAAAGCGGTTAGCCTAGCAATGCTACGACCTGCAAACAAAGAGCCCCGCCTAAACCAGGTGGGGCTCTTTGTTTGCAGGTACGTACCCGTTACTCAATGCGGAGAATCTTGATCTCGGTGCGCCGATTCTGCTGGTGCTGCTCTTCGGTGCAGTCGATTCCGTTGGTGCAATCATTGACCAGCAGCGTCTCGCCATAGCCTTTGGCCTTCAGTCGTGACTTGGCAATCCCTTTCGAGGCAATGTAGTTGATGGCGGCTTTGGCCCGCGCACTCGACAGCGTTTTGTTATACGTATCGGTACCCCGGCTGTCGGTATGCGACCGCAACTCGATTGACATCTTCGGGTACGTTTCCAGCATCGTCACCAGCTTGTCGAGCTCCTGAGCGGCATCCGAACGGATAACCGACTGGTTTTTGTCATAATAGATATCGTCAACGCGCAGCACAACCCCAGTGCCAAACATGGTCAGGTTCGGGTCACCGCTGCCATCGCTATTGATGCGGCTGGCTTTCGAGGCCATGCGCTTGTATTTACCTTCGAGGCGATAGGCGCAGCCCGTCAGGGTTGTGAATGAATAGGCCCCGTCACTATCCGACCATAACTCCGTTACCTCATTCGAGCATTCGTTGGTCAGCAACACCCGGACGTCGCGCAGTGGTCGCCCATCGGTCTGACTCGTTACGTGGCCTGTTTGCCGTTTCACCGTACCGCTGATAAGGGCCCCCGTTCTGGTGGCGATGGATGCCGTAGTCACAACGGGCCGTTCCAGGGCCAGTTCGAGACGCGAGGGCTGATCATCGTCCAGGTTGCGCGTCGAGAAGCCCATCTTCGTGTCGACGTACCCGTTGCGCATGGCCGTGAAATGGAAATCACTTTCGGCGTCCACGCACAGCCGGATCGTCCCTTCGTCGTCGGTGATCAGTTCTTTGCGTTCGTTGCCCGGTTCGCCCCCTTCAACCATCACCTGCGTTTTGGGCAGTGGTTCCTTGGTGTTTTCGTCATACACACTGACGGTCAGCTGTCGGCAGGGGTACAAGGACCCTTCCCGATCGAAGCGGTAGATGTCGTCATCGGCCCCGCCATGTTTCCGGTTGCTGCTGAAGTAGCCCGATTTGCGGTTGCCGTCGGTAACGATACCAAAATCGTCGCTGGCCGAATTGAACGGTTCACCCAGATTTTTCACCACGTTGGTCGGCTTACCGTCGGGGGTCATTTTCGCGAAGAACAGATCCAGTTCCCCCATTCCCGGTAGCCCGTTCGAGGCGAAATAGAGGTTGTTCTTTTCGTCGACAAACGGAAACAGCTCGTTGCCTTTCGTGTTCACCTCCGGCCCAAGATTCATCGGAACCGACCAGCGCGTGCCTTCCCAGCGAGAGATGTACAGGTCCGTACCGCCGTAGCCACCGGGCATATCCGAGGCAAAATAGAGCCGAAGGCCATCGCGGCTGAGGGTGGGATGCCCCGTCGAGTAATCGTCGCTGTTGAAGGGCATTTCCTCGATAGCGCCCCAGACTCCATTGGTTTGGCGAGCCGTGTAGAGCTTGAGTTTGTTGACCCCATCCGTGCTACGCCCGACCTGCCCGTTGTTGAAGTTATTCCGGGTAAAAATTACCTGCGAGCCATCGCGGCTGAACGTAGCCGGCCCTTCGTGATATTTGGTATTCAGCGATCGGCCAAACCGCTCGGTTTCCGATACGGGTTCGAGGCCGTAACCATCACCCGCCGTAACCTGATTGCTGCCGAAAACGCCGACAGTGCGGCTATCGTTGGCCGTACGGGGGGTAAAATCGTCGCTACCCAGCACCGTATACGATTGTTTGCGGAGCAGCCGCTGCGCCGCCCGGCTCTCGCTCAGGCTGGCCAGGGCGTCGGTTGCCCCGACGGCACTTAGCTCCGGCACAAAATACAAATCGAGATACGAAGTACTCCCGTTGCCTTTAAAGACCCGCCGATAGCCTTTCGCCCGGCCTCCTTCGGTCACGAAAACCAGTCCGTTGCGGTAATACATCGGGCTGAATTCGGGCTTCCGGGTATTGATGTCCAGAAATTTGATCCGGTAGGTAGCAGCCGTCGTGTTGGTGAGGGCGCTTACATCGCGGTAAACTTTAGTCGACAGTTCAGGCACCCGACCATCGGCGTTTTGCTGGGCCGTGTACGTATCGAAGGCCTCCTGCGCTTCCTTGTACTTGCCGTTGCTGACCAGCGCCTGCGCATAATACAAGTAAGCATCTACCTGGCTGGCAGGTACGTTGCCATCGCCAATCAGGTTTCGGTAAACGCGCTCCGCGTTCTGGGAGTCACGCAGTTGGCGGTAACAATAACCCAGCCGGGCCAGCGCCGACCGGCTCGCTGCCTGGTTCGGGTAGTCGGCTTGCTGAAGGGCCTGTTCATATAGCGCAGCAGCTTCCGAGTAGGCCATTTTTGCAAACTGTTGGTCAGCCTGCTGCGCCGGACGCTGGGCAAACGCTGTTACTGCCAGTAGCAATAACAGTCCGATTTTTGGGAGAGAGCGAACAATCATACGCGCTAACGACAGTCAAATGAGTAAGTTAGCAAACAAAAGGGTATGCACTCAGACGAATACATACCCTATTCATGCAAATACTCTGCCGTTTTTTATTAGAAGTATCGCGGTGTAAGGATTTTGTTTTTACCATATCCGAACTCATACCGCAGCATCAGTTCGTGTGAATTGGGCGAGAACCGGCCCAGGCGATTCAGCATGTGGTCATAAGCATAACCGAACCGGATCTGATCGCTCAGCTGGAACTCCAGCAGCCCCACGATAGCATCGTTGGTAAAGCTGGAAAAGGTATAAAACTGATTCTTACGGAACGACGTACCGATGGCGACGCGGTCGTTGAGCCAGAGGTTCAGGTTGCCATCGAAACCCAGCGGAGCCCCTTCCGAATATTTCACCAGCATTGACGGCTTCAGCTTGATCGCCGGGCTCAGCCCGATAACAAACCCGGCCATCGCGTAGCCAACCCGCGCCTGCCGCGACCGGATGCCCGGCGCGCTGAAGTCGGTCAGGTTGTTGCGCAGCAGACGCGGTGCCGAAATGCCGATATACGAACGGTCGTTGCTCAGGTAAACCCCCGTACCGAAGTTGGGGAGCATCTTGTTGATGTCGACAGCGAAAGCCGGATCAGACGCTCCCGTTTGGCCCGGAGCCAACACAACGTCGGTCAGGCGGTTGCTGTAGGCCGATACTCCACCCGACAACCCCAGCGACAGGGTCGAGCGGTTACCCACCCGAAACCGGAACGCGTAGGTGAGGTAGCCGCCCGTCTCGGTCTGGTTCCCGATCCGGTCGTTGTAGAGCTGAATGCCGACCCCGATCCGCTCGCTGTTCAGGGGCATATCGGCGGTGAACGTAGCCGTTTGGGGCGCACCCTGCAAGCCAATCCACTGCGCCCGATACAGCGCCGTCATGCTCAACACATCGCGGCTGCCCGCGTAGGCCGGGTTCAGGGCCATCGTATTGAACATGTACTGCGAGAACATGGCGTCCTGCTGCGCCTGAACCTGAGCGGTAACCCCCAGGGCGAGCAGCACTGCCGCTGCCCAGCCTTTGACTGTATTTCTTGTTGACATGGTCAGTTAGAGTGCAATAGGTTCAGGTTGGTGGTCAACGTTTTCGATCGGGTCGTTACCGGGTGGCGATCGTCAGGCCGAAAACGTTGACCCTCAACCTCTTTTTCTTAGCGGCTCAGTGTCAGGTAGCGAACGTATTCACGACCATCGCTGAGGCGTACCACGTAGTAGTACGTACCTACCGGAAGGGCGTTGCCGCCGTCACCTGAGCTGATCTGTACACCGGTGTTGGCCGTACCATCCCAGTCGTTCTTGTAATCGTCGCTCACGTAGACGCGGTGGCCCCAGCGGTTGAAGACTTCAAGACTGACGGTCGTACCCTGCGTGCCACGGATGACGAACAGGTCGTTGATACCATCCCCGTTCGGCGAGAAACCTTCGGGGATGAACACCGTTTCGAGCGACAGCGGCAGGAACAGCGGCGTGGCTTCACGCTCGGTCAGATCCGTCGGGTTGTTGTTGCCGTTCGGGTCTGGGTTCATACCGTTGGTCGATGCGTCGCGGACGGTTTCGGCACCGGCCTTCGCTACGGCGTACACCGTGTTGAAGAACGTACCTGTCACCCCAGTGCTTGCCACGTTGATCCGTATCCGCAGGGTGTCGGTAGCGCCGACCGCGAGGGTGCTGGTCGAATCGCCCAGTACCAGCATCGGATCGGCCCCACCATTGAATCCTGGGTTCAGCTTCAGCTTACTACCCGCTGATGCAATTGGCATGCCAAGGACACTATAGCTGGCGCCCACCTGCTGATTAAATGTGTTCGTGAGCGTATCCGAGAGTGCTACGTTGGTCAGCTTCACCGTGCCGTAGTTTTTCACTACTACGCGGTACGTCACATCGTAGGTTCCGTTGGCCTGACGAGCCGTATCCTGGACCATCATGGCGACCCCAATGTGCGGTGCGCCCGGCAGGCTGTTGAGCACCACGAACGTACCCCGGTTGTTGTTGCGCGGATCCAGGTCGTTGTCGGGGTCGACGTTAGAGCCCGTGTTCGACGTATCGCGCACCGCAACCGAACCGTTCATGGCCGAACCGATCGCCAGGTTGGTGAAGGTCAGCGACGTGGCTTTCGACACATCGACCCGGGCCATCAACTGCACATACCGGATGGCTTTGGCAGGCAGGCTGCTGGCCGTCGTGTCGAGCATGTTGGTGAGCAAGCCCATACCTGTATAGTTCGGGTTTACCTTCAGCCCGGCATCAGCCGTCAGCGATACGCTCACTACCTGCGCGCCACTGCCGAAGGTCGCCGACAGGTCGTCGACTACCTGCACCTGGCTTAGGCCAACCGAACCCAGGTTGCAGACTTTGATGATGTAAGGCACATCCCAAACGTTGTCGGCCACCCGAACCGGCGTACCCACTTCTTTGGCAACACCCAGCAACGCGCTCGGCAGATCGAAGCGGACCATCGTTTTCGAGTTGTCGCTCGGCACAATCACGCTACCGGCATTTGAGCGATCGCTCAGCGTTTCGGTGCTGCCTTCCGGCTTAGCCGTGGCGTAAATCTGGCTGTAGAACGGCCCGGTACCATTTGGCTTCACGTTGATCACGTAGGTGATCGTATCCTGCTTGCCAGCGGCCAGGCGGCTCACCATCCCGTTCAGGTAGTACGGAGCAGTGGTCCCGTTGAAGTCGCCAGAGATCACCAGTTCGCTACCAGCGTTGACGGTCGGGGCGCTCACGATCGAGAACGTTGCCGGTGCCGGGAACGACACTCCTACGCTATCGATCAGGCTCACGTTGGTCAGCGGTGTGGTGCCGAAGTTCTTCACATACACCTTGTAGGTAACGTTGTAGCTATCGTCGGCCTGCTTCGCGATGCCGTCTACCGCCAGCGCTACACCCAATTGGGCCGTTTGTGCACCCGGTACGGTAATGAAGAAGGTTGAGCTACCACTGTTGTTGGTCGGGTCACCATCTTTATCCGGGTCCGCATCGAGGCCATCCACTGAGTCGTCTGTTACCGTCGCCGTGGTGTTGGTCGCCGTGGCGCGGGCCGTGTTGCTGAACGTGTACGACTGCAATGGGGTCACGCCAGCCGTTACGTCCATGACGAAGGTCGTGGTCTGTCCGGCAGCCAGTGTTCTGTTTGCCCCCAGCAGTTGGGTATCGGTACCTGTTCCGCTGTAGACCGGGTTGAACGTCAGAGCCGGGTCGGTTGCCGACAGGTTTACACTCCGCAGGTTGGCGACACCAAACACGGCACCTAGATTATCCGTAACGCCCACATTGGTCAGGTCTTCGTCGCCGAAGTTGGTCAGTGTGAAGGCGTAACGTACCGCCACCGTCGAGTCATTGACCAGTCGGGGCTGACCCACGATGTTCTTAGCCAGGCCAATGGTGCCGGGGCGGAACGGTGAGCTGTCGGTGACGGTCACGCTGGCCGTGTTGTTAGCGGTGCCCGGATCGTTCACGTCGCTGTAGGTAATGCTCGCCGTATTAACCACCGCACCTTTCTTGCTCAGACGTGCTACGAAGACAATCGAGTCAGACGCACCCACGGCCAGGCTATCAAAGCGTTTCAGGATAGACCCGTTGGCCACCGTGTAGTTGAGCGGTGCGTTACCAACCACCAGATTCAGGCCGGTCGGTAGTACGTCGCGGATGTCTACGTTGTACGCCTTGTCGGGACCATTGTTTGTCACCTTCAGGGTGTACGTCAGCGCTTCGCCTACTTTCGGCGACGTGTTGTTAACCAGTTTGGTCATCACGACGTCGGCCGATTGGGTGCTGTTGGTGCAATCGAATACTTTCACCACCACCTGAGCCGGCAGACTCACGCACTGCGTGGCTGTCTGTTCAAAGATGTAGTAAGTGCCAGCACCCGCCGTTGCCGGGTTCATCACCAGCGGTGAGGTCGGCGTGTTGCCCATGCGGAACTCATAAGTGCTGCCCGCCGTGGTCATGCTCAGCGCGTTGCTCAGGTTAACCGTCGTCGCCGGGCAGGTATTGCGCAGGTTAGCCACCACGGGGGCCGCTACCGGCGCTGCCACGTTGACAACCACAGGCGCCGAAGCGACCGAACTACAGCCGTTGGCATCTACCACCTGCACCGTATACGTACCGCTGCTGGCTACCGTGATGCTTTGCGACGTTGCCGACGTACCTGTCCACTGGTAGGTGTAACCGGCACCGGCTGGTGCGCTCAGCACAACCGAGCCACCCGCGCAGAGTTGCGTAGCACCCGCCACGGCGATGGTCGGCTGAAAAGCCGGGCCGTTCAGCTTCAGGACCATGGCATCGGTTTGAGCCGGGCATTGCGTGTTATTCGTTTTGGCCGACAGAGTCAGGGTTACCTGCCCGGCCTGTACATCGGCCGCGGAGGCCGTGTACAGTGCCGTTGGGCTGAAGGCATTGTCGAACGTACCGGTGCCACTGCTGGTCCACTGTACGGTCACGTTCTGCCCCGTCGTGCTTCCTTTCAATTTATACGTCTTGGCCGCGCAGATCGCGTCGTCGGCCCCGGCGTTCACCGTAACCGGGTTGTTGTCGCACGGCAGGATGTCGCCGCAAGCCCGGATCTGCACCTGGATGGCCGTCGGGAGGCTGTAGCAACCACCGGTCGTTTTCTCAACCACGTAGTACGTACCTGACACCGTCACGTTGGTGTTGGCCAACTTGCTGGCCGGGTTCAGATCAGGCGTCGTGTAGTATTCGAACGAACCACCCGTTGTTGCCACCGCACGTACCGCACTGGTCAGGTTCACCGAAGCGAACGGACAGGTGTTGGTCAGGTTGGTAACCACTGGCTGCGGCACTTTCGACAGCACCGTCACCACGATCGGGTTCGAGCGTACACTCTTACAGTTATCCGAGGTACAGCAGACAGCCGTGTAGGTTGCCGACAGAGCTGGCGTTACCGTGATGCTGCTACCCACTTGGTTGTTGCTCCAGACAGTGTAGGCACCGTTGGCACAACCACGAGCCGTCAGCGTGACTGGCGCACCGAAGCAGGTTGTAATCGCACCGTTCTGCGCACCCGCGGCGGCAATGACCGGTGCACCCGGCGAACCAACCGTCAGGCTAACCACTGGCGACCAGTCGCTGGCGCAGTTGCCCATCACACACTTCACAGCGTAGGTGGTGCTCACCTGCGGCGTTACCGTGATGCTGCTCGTGGTGCTGCCGTTGCTCCAGAGGTAGCTACCGTTCTCGCAGCCCTGAGCCGTCAGCGTCGCTTCGTCGCCGGCGCATACCGACAGTTTGTTGCTGCCAATCGTCGGCACGGTCGGGGTTACCACACCGATGTCGAACATCTCCGAGTGCGCGCTTACGCAGCCGTCAATTTCGCAGGTAGCGGTTACCCACACGTTGTACTGGTTCATGGTCAGCGACAGCACACTACCAACAACCCCGTTGCTCCAGACCACTTTGCCGTTGTCGCAGCCGGTAGCCGTGATCGACACCGGTTCACCGTAGCAGCGGTAGATCACGTGCGGCCCAGGAATAATCGGCGGGTTCACGTACTTGATCGTCGTGCTGGCACCGTTCACATCGAGGTCAGCGCAGAGGTTATTCGTCCGGA
This sequence comes from Fibrella aestuarina BUZ 2, assembly GCF_000331105.1. NCBI lineage: Bacteria > Pseudomonadati > Bacteroidota > Cytophagia > Cytophagales > Spirosomataceae > Fibrella > Fibrella aestuarina. Next base: position 5,401,157 of record NC_020054.1, read on the forward strand.
TCAGGTTCAACACCTCGGTTCCCGTTGTCACGCCCGGCCGGATAACCGAGAGATCAAGCGCAGCCGGGTTGTACACCAGCGTGTGGATCGTGTAGAGACCTACCGCCGTGGCTGGTACCGTGAACGAAGCCGTCGGGCTGGTTTGCTGAATCACCAGGTTGTTCCCTTTTGTGAGCACGTACACCGTCGAGAAGCCAGTCGGCACAACACGATCCCCGTTGTCGGTCGCCGTGAGCGTTACCGCTGTCAGGCTCGAGGCGCAGATGTCAGCAGCCGGAGCGACCAACGTACCTGCTTTGGCGCTGCAATTCTCCGGTCCACGGTAACGAACCAGGATGCGTACCGACGGTTCGGTCGTGCATGAGCGGAAGCGGCAGGTCGCCGTGTAGTAGTTGACGGCGGCCGTTGGCGTCACCACGATACTGTTACCCGTTTCGTTGGTCGACCAGGTAACCGTGCCCGGGCAATTGTTCGTTACGGTCAGCGTCACGCTTTCGCCAGGGTTGATGGCCGTGCTTGAGGCCGCGATGGTCGGCACCGGCACGGGTACCACCGTGATCGTGTAGAGCGACGACGGCGCACTCAGGCAGGTATTGGCACCACCGCCCTGCTGGCAAACAGCCGAGTAGCTGGTTGTCATCGTCGGCGTTACCGTGATCATCGACTTGCCGTCGTCCTGCGGGCCAGTGCTCCAGATTGGTGTACCGGCGCAGTTCTGGATCGTCAGTTCAACCGATTCACCCGGGCAGACAACCGATGTGCTACACAGTACAGTCGGCGCTGGCGGCGTGGTCAGGTTGATGCTGATCGTGTTCGAGCGTGGGCTACCACAGGCGGCCGGCAGACGGCAGATGGCGTAGAAGACTTCGCCTGCCTGCGGTGCCACCGTAATCGACTGGCCTGTCATCTGGTTCGACCAGATCACCGTACCGCTGCTGCAACCGCTGGCGGTCAGCGTGACGCTGCCTCCGTTGCAGATGCTCGGTGAAGAGGCTGCGATGGTTGGTGCCGTACCCGACGTGCGCAGGATCACCCGTACCTCGTTCGAGCGGCTGCTTTCGCAGTTGTCGACCAGACAGGTAGCCGTGTAGGTCATGTTGCTGCCCGGCGTTACCACGATGGTATTACCCGTTTGAACCGTGTTGCTCCACTTCACAATACCGTTGGCACAGCCTTCCGTTACCGTCAGCGTTACCGACTCACCCGCACAGATAGCGGTGTTCGGGATAGCGCGGATCGTTGGTGCCGTTGGGCGGCCTACCGAGATCGCAATTGACCGCGACGGATCGCTTACGCACTCACGCACTTTGCAGTAGGCGTAGAAACTTTCGTTGGCCACCAGTGTCGTCGACATGACGCGACCGACGGCGTTGTTGCTCCAGTAAATCGTACCGTCTTCACAACCCGAGGCCGTCAGGCTAACCGTACCACCCACGCAAACCGAAGTCGTTGAGGCGACAATCGTCGGGTTGGTTACCGGAATCACGCGGATCGTGTAATCGCTTGAACGCGGGCTGGTGCAGGCGCCGTCTTTGCAAACGACCGAGTACGTACTGTTACCCGCCGTTGGCAGCACGACGATGCTGCTCGTGTTGTCACCCGTGCTCCACAGCGGCGTGCCGAGGCAGTTTTCAACCGTCAGGGTTACAGTTTCACCCGGGCAAACCTGCGTTTCGCTGCATACAACCGTTGGTTTCGGCAGCTCACCCACGCGGATGGTTACCTCACTCGACGGGCTGTAGCAGTTGTTGACGCGGCATTGGGCCGTGTAGCGGGTATCGGCGTTGACCGTTACCGAAATCACGCTGCCGATCTGGTTGTTGCTCCAGTAGACAGTACCGTTCCCACAGCCCGTTGCCGAGAGGCTAACCACCCCACCCACGCAGGTACGTTCGGCGCTGGCCAGTACTACCGGCGCAGGCGTTTTCGTCACCGTTATCGTGATGGCGTTCGAAGCCAGGCTGGTGCAGCTACCCACCACGCAGCTAGCGGTGTAGGTCGTTGTCACTCCCGGCACGACGATGATGTTCGTCCCGGTCATGCCGTTGCTCCAGCGAATCTCACCAGCGCAATCGCGAGCCGTGAGGGCGGTCGATTCCGTTTCACCGCAAAGCGATGTAACGGCGCAGGCGATCGTCGGGGCTGGTATCGTGCCACAATTGTCGAGCGTGATACCTGCCGAAGCCGTGTTGTTCTCCGGCTTGGTCGGGTCGTCGTTCGGACCGCTGATGCGGACGAAGTTAACCAGTGAGCCATTGCCCGTCACGCGAGCCTGAACGATCAGGCTGCGATCTGAACCGGCGTTCAGCGAACCAACCGACCAGACCCCGGTCGTGGCGTTGTACTCGTTGGCAGGCGTAGCGCTTACGAAGGCCAGACCAGCCGGCAGAACCTCGCTCACGATGACACCCGTTGCCGGTACAGGCCCATTGTTGATGGCTTTGATACCGTATGAAACCACATCACCTACCCGGTACGGGCCAGCCGTCAGTACTGATTTCTGGATCGCCAGATCAGCCAGGCAGGTTGCTACCCGCACCACTACCTCAACCGTAGTCAGGCTGGTGCAGCCGTTGGCGGCAACCGCTTGCGCCACGTAGGTTGTCGTTTGCGTCGGCGAGATGGTCAGGTTCCGGCCGCTGTCAACGATGCCTACCAGTTCGCCGGTGGCTTTGTTGGTCCAGCGGATGCGGGCGTTATCCGCAAAGCCGATCAGTTTGGTCATAGAGCCCTGGCAGATGGTGGCGTCCGGATCTTCGCACGATGCGCCGTATACCGTTGTCGGCCGTGGGCTCAGCATCACGATGACCGTGCTCTGGGCGGGCAGGCAGATGCCGTTGCCGTCCGGATCGTTGGTCGTTACCGTGAACTGCACCTGACCAGCCAGGATGTCGGCCGCCGAGGGCAGGTACGACGCCGTCAGGCTGTTGGCCCCGGTGAGGGTCCCTGCCGTTGCCGAATTCGATACCGTCCAGGTTACACCCGTTGCCGAACCACCGATGGTAGCCAGCAGCGTGAGGCGGTCACCAGCGCAGGCCGTACCTGACGTCAGCGTAGTCGATACCATTGCCACGTTGGTGCAGCGACAGTCGATTTGTGACACCGTCAGTACACCCGGCACGCTGTAGCAACCAGCCGGCGAGCGCTCGAAGAGGTAATACGTACCTGCGCCAACGGCGGTCAGGTTGCTCACCAGCGGGCTGGTTTCGCTGCTGGTCGTGCGCCATTCGAAGGTACCTCCCGGCAGCGATGGGCTGGCCGGTTGTACGGTCGTCAGGTTATACGTTTCGTTCAGGCAGATCGTCGCCTCGCGCGGCGTCAAAGTCGGCGCGTTGGGGCGCGGATTGACGTTGATCACTACCGGGATGCGATCGCTAATACAGCCTTCTGCCGTTTCAGCTTCTACATAGTAGGTCACGTCGGCGTTTGGCGCTACCGTGTACGACTGGGCGTTGGCCGTCGTGAAGGAGGCCACACCACCCGTTGCCTGCTGGTACCAGCGGATCACCACAGCACCGGCAGCGTTCGCACTCACCGAGGCGACACCACCGACGCAGATGCTGCTGTTGCTGACACCCGCTACCAGTACCACCGGCGTAGTGCATGAGGTACTGTAGACTCCGGCATCGACCGTGCGGTTATCGCGGCCAACGTTGCCCAGCGGCAGTGAAGCGTCGATTGCCACAGTCCGGCTGAAGCCATCGGCACCCGCATCGCTATCCAGCGTACGGTCGGTGCCAGCCTCGCGTTGCGTCAGGGTAAACCCGCTCGGCATCGTAAACTTCACGACATAGTTACCCGAGATCAGATTCTCAAAGAGGTAGAAACCGCTGGCATCCGTCAAGGTTTCGCTCAGCGGGTTGTCCAGATCAGCCGTCCCGAAGAGTTGAACCGTTACACCAGCCAAACCAGCGTTTGGCCCATCATTCTGAATACCGTCTTTGTTGGTATCCAGGAAGACGTAATCACCAATTGAACCGTATGGTACGATACCGGCATCGACGTTCGGGTTGTTACGAGCCGTGCTTGAGATCGGCTGCGTCACGTCGATGGTAATGACATCCGTCAGACCATCTTCGTTGGCATCGCTATCCAGCTCGTCGCCAACGCCCGGTTTCTTTGGTGTGGCGAATACGGTGCCGTTCGGAGCCGTGAATTTCACCACGTACTGGCCGCTCGGCAGGTTGCTGAACAGATAAGCCCCCGTGCTGCTGGTTGTCGTCGTAGCGATCGGTGTCGTGAGGTTGTTGGCCGCGTAAAGCTGCACCGTTGCCCCCGATACGCCGGGCTCTACCGCCGGATCGCCCTGCGTACCATCATTGTTGTAGTCAAACCAGACGTAGTTGCCAATCGAGCCCGTGTTACCGCGGAAACCAGCGTCGATCGTCGTGTTGCTTTCACCCGACGTCAACGTGAAGGTCGCCGTACGGCCCGTCAGCGGGTCGACATTCGAGTCAAGAGCCGGGTTACCACCCACCAGCGGCGTCACCGTTGTGAAGCCCGTCGGGGTTGTGAAGCCGACCGAGTAGCTATTGCTGCTGCCCGGCGTCAAGCCCGTGAACGAGTACAGGCCACTGCCATCGGTCGTCGTCGTTGCCACCGCTGAACCATTCTGGTAGAGGGTTACGACCACACCCGGAATCGGCGTGTCGCCCGGCGTTTGCGTATTGCTATTATCGGTATCGTTGAAGACGTAATCACCAATGGTGCCCAGTTTCACATACCCAGCGTCGAGACGCGGGTTGTCTTCACCGGCAGCCAGCGTTACCGACCGTGTACGGCCCGTTGCCGGGGTTACGTCTGAGTCAACCGTATCATCACCACCGGTTTGCAGGCTGGTGACGCCATACCCTACCGGCGTGGCGAAGCCCACCGAGTAGTTGTTCGACGTACCTGGCGCCAGGCCGGTGAATGAGTACAGGCCACTGGCATCCGTCGTCGTCGTTGCCACCGCCGTACCGTTCCGATAGAGCGTTACGATTACGCCCGGAATGGGTACGTCGCCTGCATCCTGAATACCGTTCACATTCTTGTCGTCAAATGCGTAGTTGCCCAGGCTAGCCAACGGTTGCTTGTAACCAGCATCGATCGTGGTATTGTTTTCGCCCGATGAAAGGGTAATCGACGCCGTGCGGCCCGTGAGGGGATCTACATCCGAATCGAGCGCTTTATCGGTACCCGACAGCGGGGTCGTAGCCGAATAGCCCATTGGCGTCGTGAAGCCTACTGAGTAACTGAACGACGTACCTGGAGCAAGACCGGTGAAGCTATACAGCCCGCTGGCGTCTGTGGTGGTGGTCGCTACAGGGTTGCCGTTCTGGTAGAGGGTTACGACTACACCCGGAATCGGCGTATCGCCTGCGTTCTGGACACCATTATTGTCGTTGTCCTGGAATACATAGTCTCCAATCGACGCCGGGCGGATAAAGCCTGCGTCAACCGTCGGATCAAACTGACCGGCGGTCAGCGTATAGGTTCCCGTTTGGCCCGTGAAGCCAATCAAATCGGAATCGAGGGCATCGTCGGTACCAGCATTCGGAATCGTCGCTCCAAAGCCAGCTGGTGTTGAGAAACCAACCCGGTAGACGTTCGCAGCACCTGATGCCAGCCCTGTGAAGCTGTACGCACCATTGATATCCGTCGTCGTTGTCATGACCGCTGAGCCATTCTGGTACAACGTGACTACTACACCGGCGATAGGTACGTCGCCTGCATCCTGGATGCCGTTGGCGTTCTTGTCTTCGAAGACGTAGTTACCCAAACCAGCCGATTGCTGATAGAAACCTGCATCCACTGAGGTGTTGCTCTCCCCTGAACTCAGCGTCAACGCCTGCGTCAAGCCAGTCACTACATCCGCATCCGAATCCAGCCCGTCATTGCTACCCACATTGGCCGAGGTGGCATCGAAGCCCGAGGGCTTGCCGAAGCCAACCACATAGCTATTCGACGTACCTGGCGTCAGGCCAGTGAATGAATACAAGCCACTGCCATCCGTCGTGGTCGTGGCCACGGCCGAGCCATTCTGGTAAAGCGTTACCAGCACACCTGAAATACCCGGCTCGCCGACATTCTGAAGCCCATCGCGGTTCTGGTCGTTGAAGACATAGTCACCCAACGAGGCTGGCCGGAAATAGCCCGCATCGACCGTCGAGTTAAACTCGTTGGCTGTCAGGCTATACACACCCGTCAAACCGTTGGCACCAGCATCTGAGTCCAGCGCGTCGTCGGAGCCCACATTGGCCAGCGTGCGGCTGTAGCCCGCCACTGTACCGAAGCCCACGGTGTAGGGCACACCCGGGGTCAGCCCCGTGAAGCTGTACAATCCGCTGGCATCGGTGGTGGTGGTACGCACCACCGACCCGGATTCATAGAGGCTAACCAACACACCCTGAATGGGTACGTCACCCGCGTCTTGGATGCCGTTCACATTCTTGTCTTCGAAGACGTAGTCACCCAAGCCTGCCGTCTGACGAATGAAGCCTGCGTCAACAGTCGTGTTATTTTCTCCTGACGTCAGCGTGTAGGAACCGGTACGGCCCGTCGACACGCTGGCATCTGAGTCAATCGCATCATTGCTACCCACATTGGCCGAGGTCGCTTCGAAGGCCGTGGGCTTACCAAACCGCAACGAATAGCTGTTGCGGCTACCCGGGGTCAGGCCCGTGAAGCTGTACAGACCGCTGGCATCCGTTAAGGTTGTTGCGACAGCTGAGCCATTTTGGAACAGCGAAACCACTACGCCCGGAATTGGCAAATCACCCGCATCCTGAATCCCATTCTTATTAACATCTTCAAACACGTAGTCGCCGAGTGAAGCCAGGTAATCGTTACGATCGCTCGTAGCGTAGAAACCGGCATCAAGACGATCGTTGTACTCATCCGGCATCAGCGTAACGGCCCGCGTCAGGCCCGTTACCGGGTTGGCATCTGAGTCGAGGGCGTCATCACCGCCAACCTGTGCGGCTGTTGCCGTCAGGTTTACCGGTGTGGCAAAGCCTACCGAATAGCTGAACGACGTACCTGGCGTCAGACCGATGAAGCTGTAGAAACCATCGCCGTTTGTTGCCGTCGTGGCCACAGCGCTACCGTTCAGGTAAAGTGTAACAGCGACACCATTGAGCGGGAAGTCCCCGGCATCCTGCACACCGTCTTTGTTACGGTCGTAGAAGACGTAGTTGCCCAACCGCGCAGTCGGTGTGGTATACCCGGCGTCGATGGTCGTGTTGCTTTCACCCGAGGCCAGCGTCACTGAGACGGTGCGGCCCGTCACCGGATCCACATCCGAGTCTAGTGATTTGTCGGTCCCCGACAGTGGGCTGGTGGCTGAGTAACCCGTCGGTGCGGTGAAGCCTACTGAATAGCTATTGCTGCTGCCCGGCGTCAGACCCGTGAAGCTGTAGAGCCCGCTACCATCGGTCGTCGTCGTTGCCACGGCCGAACCATTCTGATAGAGCGTCACCAGCACACCTGGTATCGGCGTGTCGCCTGCTGATTGCGTACCGTCCTTATCGTTATCCTGGAAGACGTAATCGCCAATAGAGCCTGGTCGGAAATAACCCGCATCCACCGTCGAGTTGAACTCGTTGGCCGTCAGGCTGTAAGCTCCCGTCATGCCGTTAACCCCAGCATCCGAATCCAGCGCGTCGTCAGAGCCCACGTTGGCCAGCGTACGGCTGTAGCCCGCTACTGTGCCGAAGCCCACGGTGTAGGGCACACCTGGGGTCAGACCCGTGAAGCTATAGAGACCGTTAGCATCAGTGGTCGTGGTACGCACCACCGACCCTGATTCATAGAGACTCACCAGCACACCCTGAATGGGTACGTCACCCGCGTCTTGGATGCCGTTGGCGTTCTTGTCTTCAAACACGTAGTCGCCCAAGCCTGCTGTCTGACGCGTAAAGCCCGCATCCACTGAGGTGTTGCTCTCCCCTGAACTCAGCGTCAACGCCTGCGTCAAGCCAGTCACTACATCCGCATCCGAATCCAGCCCGTCATTGCTACCCACATTGGCCGAGGTGGCATCGAAGCCCGAGGGCTTGCCGAAGCCAACCACATAGCTATTCGACGTACCTGGCGTCAGGCCAGTGAATGAATACAAGCCACTGCCATCCGTCGTGGTCGTGGCCACGGCCGAGCCATTCTGGTAAAGCGTTACCAGCACACCCGGCAGGGGCACATCGCCCGCATCCTGGATGCCGTTCTTGTTCTGATCATTGAAGACGTAGTCGCCCAACGAGGCCGGCCGGAAGTAGCCCATGTCCACCGTCGAGTTGAACTCGTTGGCCGTCAGGCTGTACACGCCCGCCAGCCCCGTCGCCGCGTTGCCGTCCGAGTCCAGCGCATCGTCTGAGCCCACGTTGGCCACCGTACCCCGGTAACCCGCCGGTGCGGCAAAGCTCACCGAGTAGGGTACGCCCGGGGTCAGCCCCGTGAAGCTGTAGAGACCGCTAGCATCGGTGGTGGTGGTACGCACCACACTGCCGTTGCTCAGCAAGCTCACCACCACCCCTGAGATGGGCACGTCGCCCGCGTCCTGGGTGCCGTTGAGGTTCTTGTCCTCGAAGACGTAGTCACCCAGCCCCGCCGTCAGCGGCGTGAAGCCCGCGTCCACGGTGGTGTTGCTCTCGCCCGAGGCCAGCGTCACCGAGGCGGTGCGCCCCGTCAGCGGGTCCACATCCGAGTCCAGGCTGCGGTCGGTACCCGATAGTGGGCTGGTAGCGGTGAAGTTGGTGGGCGTGGTGAAGCCTACTGAATAGCTATTGCTGCTACCCGGGGTCAGGCCCGTGAAGCTGTAGAGCCCATTGGCGTCGGTGGTGGTAGTAGCCACCGCCGAGCCGTTTTGGTAGAGCGTCACCAGCACACCCGGCAGGGGCGTGTCGCCTGTATTCTGGATGCCGTCTTTGTTCTTGTCCACGAAGGCGTAGTCACCAATCGAAGCCGGACGAAAATAGCCAGCGTCAACTGACGTATTGCTTTCGCCCGCCGTCAGAGTCACCGCACTCGCAAGTCCAGTAACGGGATCGGCATTGCTATCGAGGTTCCGGTCGGCGCCAGCTAGCGGTGTCGTTGCTGAGAAGCCCGTCGGCTTAGCGAAGCCAACCACGTAGCTATTCGACGTACCTGGCGTCAGGCCCGTAAAGGAATACAAGCCGCTACCATCCGTCGTGGTCGTGGCCACGGCCGAGCCATTCTGGTAAAGCGTTACCAACACACCCGGGATGGGTACGTCGCCCGCATCCTGAATGCCGTTTACATTCTTGTCGTCAAATACGTAATCGCCCAAGCTGGCGGTCACGCCCGGAATCACAACGATGTTGCAGCAGTTGCCGGTGGGGCAACCGTTGAGTGTAGCCTGAAATGAAAACGTGCCGGGTCCCTTAATAATCAGGTTACCCGACGCATCCACACTGGCGTTTGTCGTAGACGCCGAAATAGGCTGACCATCGGCCAACCACGTTACTGCCGAAAAACCAGCCGGTTTATCAACCTGATACTCATCACCGGCGTACCAGCTTAAGGGTACCGAAAAACAGGCATTGTCATAATCATCTTCCAGCAGACTACCGTTGCCCGGAATCGAATTAGCGTCGGTCTCATTCATCGCGCTCACTTCTGAGGCGCTAAACGCGACACCTTCCGCATCAACGCGGGCATTGATCAACAGCGTGACCGTTTGGCCCGCCGCGATGTTTCCAATGGCCCAACTCCCGAGGCCTGTAGCGCTCGTATAGTTGAAGGTACCGACCGAAGCCGTAGACGACAGGTACGTGCTGTAGCCGATGGCGATTGACTCACTCACGACAACGCCTGTTGCCGGCGCCGTGCCTGAGTTTGTGACGGTAACGGTGTACGTAACAACCTCACCAATCGCGGGCGTTGGGTTATTAATTGCCTTGTCGAGACTGAGGTTAACCGAACTCGACTGAGCAGCCGCGTTAATCCCGGTAAACACGCTCAAGCATAACAAAGTCAGGGCGCAGAGCTGACGGAAGCTGGTCATTGCTTGTCGGCTGGCCATAACAGCCCCAATCCGCGCTTGCATTAACGCGCGAAAACAGGCTGGTAGAGAGCCCGCTGGAGTGTCATACTGGTTGCGTAAAGGTTGATTATCCATTGAGAGAAACCGTATTAGAAAGCGAATGGTATGGGCAAGCGGCAAATGATCGTAGCGAAGAGGAAGAGGGTGTGATTCGGAATCCGGCGGGCCGGGAGGCTCTCCGCTGGGTGGCCTGTATCGACCTGAACCAGCGGCCGTTTGCGGATACGCGCCAAGAGCGTTCTGAACATGGCCTGCTACGCACTGAGCTTTAGCTGCTCTTCCAGAAAACAAGCCAGTCAGCAGCCACACGACCTGCTTCAGAAAGCGCAGTAGTGCCCGGCTAGCTTGCCGTATTGGTAAAACCATCGTTGATGGCTTCCACTCGTTCATGGTAATTGCCTTCTGGAGGCGACTCGTAGGTATAGGATTCAAGTTCATCTGCTACCAAGTTGGAGGCGTTCAACACGTATCAGGTACCAGTTGGGTGGCAGGTTACTTTGTGACCTAGCATATATGAACTGGTCACGGATAAACAGCACCGGGCGGTCTACTGGCTTTAATACACGTTGTAAGTATCTAAAACTATGCCAAAGCCCTGTATGCCACTTTGTTTCGGGTAACCATCAAGGCAACGGAGCAGCAATGAGCCTGTTACTGAGTATAAAAGATTAGTGATGGTACTTATATCATATCTAAATACTGCGTATAAATCACCTGTTTTATCGACTATAAGCGGTTTTTTAGCCAAAAGAAAACTATGCCAACTCAAGGTTACAACTGGTGTATTACACGATATCGATTAGTAGGTATGCGCCATAAAAAAACCCCGGACAAACCTGTCCGGGGTGAGTATCAAGCTATCAGCAGCATACCTGATGCTTACAAAAACACCATGTTAAAAGTCATACCCTAGCGTCAAGTAGAAGATAGGCGGATTCGTTACGCGGTTCTCGATCCCCCAGGCGTAATCGGCTTTGACATAATAGCCAAACAGCATCGTACGGGCACCAACCCCATAACCAATCAGGAACGGATTCTTGAAATTCGTGACGGTGTAGTGGAAAGGCGGCCGGTTTTCTTCGACCGTATTCAAGCTGTTGTTGCGGCTGAACGGCCCTTCGGTACCCGTCCAGGCAGCGCCAATATCCGAGAAGCCAACGATCTGGAAGTTCCGCAGGAAATTCGACGTGATGTTACCCCGGTATAGGTAGCGAATCAAGGGGAAGCGCAATTCGGCGTTGAAGAGCAGGTGGCTGTTCCCGATGAGTTTGCCCTGACGGAAGCCACGCAGCGGCGCAACGAAATCCATAAAGAACAGATCCTGTATGTTCTGGTTCTGATCCAGCAGCAGGGGATTACGGGCACCCGGCTCCCGTTGCGATTGCGCCTGACCAATCCAGTTCTCCATACCACCCAGCGCGCTTTGCTTCGGGCTGGCGCCCCCCGATTGCCCGTACGATAAACGCATGGCCAGGATCAAATCGCGGTGCAGGCGCTGGTAACGCCGGATATCCGCCGAAATCCGGTTAAACGATAAACTGTTGCCTTGCAGGCTACCGTAATTTTCGTAGCGGAATTTCATGCGCGTGCCTTCGATCATGTTCATGCCGTTGATCTTGGTGTTATCGAATACCACCTCGGCCCGTGCCCCGGCGTAGTCGCGTACCAGATCAGGCTCACCCAGTGCCGATAGGTCGATGCGGCGCGTCACGGCGTAAAACGGCGATACCGAGAACCGCGTATTGACCGACACCGGATACGACGCCGTCAGCGACACGCGGTTATACCGGTAACGCTGCCCCTGATCGATGCTGCTGTTGAAGTCGTTGAACAACGTTTGCCGGTCAACGCGAATGCCGTAGTCGATCCGGTGTTTCTGGTTCATGTATTCCAGCCACAGGTCGCTGTTGCGCAGCGATGTGGTAATGAACAGGCCCGCCTTCACGATGTGGTTTTCGAGCAGATCGTTGAGTGCCACCCGCTGAACGTACCCAAAGCCCCGGATGGGGTCGATCCGAAAATCGGAACTGGCATCATTCATCACAAACAGTCCGTTGTACGGGAACGGCCCGCGCACGGTCACGTTTTCGCGGCGGCGGCTCCGGGGCAACGGAGTCGTTAAACCACCCGACGGGTTACCGCTGTTGAATGTCGTGGCGGCCCGCCGTTGCCGAAACTCGGCGGCTTTCAGCACGTCGGGATCAAATTCATAAAAATCGGTATCAACCTCACCCGGAGCCAGCGCCAACCGGTTTTGGGCGGGCGCTACCGTCTGCGCAACGGGCGCCGTGCGGGTAGCCGTATCGCGTCGGGCTATGCCGGTGGAATCTGTTCCGACAGCCGTGGTGGTAACGGCAGTTGGTCTGACGGCCACCGCGCGGCGCAGCCCCATGCTGGTTGCCCGTTGGGTTGTGGGCAGACCACCGCCCGCTTCGGTCAGCTTGGCCCGATAGCCAATGTACTGTTCGCCATCCTGAATGCTGCTGTACACAAATCCACCATTGGCGGGTAGGTAATCGAACAGCCGAATGCTCATCGGCAGGGCCGTAACCGCCGTTTCTGTACCTTCGTCGACCAGGTGCTTGTACAGGTTGCGGATACCACTGGCTTCCGACAGGTAGTAGACCGTATTCTCGGCGCTGGCTACCGGCGAGGTGGCCCGGCCAACGGAGTCGGTCAGCCGGCGAACCGACGTCACGCGGGGCGTTCCCTCAATACTGAACAGACTGAATTGGTCACGGATGTTTTTGTAGCTGCCTTTATCGACGTTCAGCGTATCCTGCTGCCGGTTCGATGAGAACACAATCTGCCGGGTACGTCCCACAAACCGGGGCTGCAGATCATCGTACAAATCGTTGGTCAGTTGCTGGTAATTGTTCCGGTTGATGCTGTACAGAAACAGATCGCTCTGCCCCTTCCGAACGGCACTCATGATGAGGCTACCGCCGTCGGCCGAGGCGTCCATGCTGGTTACCTGCGACAGGCCGTTGATTGCCTGTTTCAGCACCAGTTTCGGGCGTTTTTCCAGGCTGTATATATATAGGTACGGATCGCCTTGTTCTTCCACCAGTACCGCCAGCCGGTTGTCGCGCTGCCAGGCGACCAACGGCGTGTTGGGCCGATAGCTTAATCCGTCGAGCCGGTAGCCACCAGAGAGCAACGACAAACTCTTTTTCGTCTCCGTGTTGACCACCTCTACGTTGTAACGCCCATCCCGAACTGTCGTGTAGGCGATGTACGCCTTATCGAGGCTCAGTTTCAGGCTGTTTAGCTGCACCGGCGCTTTAGTCGTTGAGGTCAGCTTGATCCGGAAATCATCATTGTTGGTCTTGAAAGCGGCAGCAAACGGGCCGGCCTGCCCGGCATAATACTCGCGCCACTCGCGCAGAAACCGATTGTACGGGACACCCAGCGTGCTTTGAATACTACTCTGCTCGTTGCGGATGATGCGCGTCAGGTTCAGGATATTCGAAATATTGTCGCGGCCATACTTCTGCCCCACGTAATTCCAGATCGATTGCCCCACGCGCTCGGCTTCGATGCCGGTCGTTACCGACGGTTTCCGAATCGGGTTATTCACCGAGGCATCGCGCATGTAGTCGTCGAGTTCGGTACTCCAGCCCTCCGACACGTAGGCCGCCATACCGGGCATAAACCAGTCTGGGAGTGTCAACAGCAGGGAGCTTTGGAGGGCATCTTTCAGGCTACCGCCGTAGAGCATGTCGTAGACGAACAGCATGGTCACGTCGCGGATCAGCTCTTTCCGGAAACTCACCTGATCGCCCGTAAACGCCAGCTCGACCCGCGACTTCGAGAGGTCGAGTTCGCGGCGGCTCAGTTCACCCAGCGTTGTTACGCCGATGTTGCTCTGCGCCAATTCCTGCGGCGAGTTGTAGAGAAAAATCTTGATGCGGTTGTAGGGCGTGTACCCCAGCAGTTCGGTGATCCGGTCAAAGTCGGATTCGGCGTACTGCGCCGCGAGGTTGGCGATCTGCTCACCATCCTCATAATAGTAAATTTCGAAGTTCGACGTCCGCACGGTCTGCCACGTGAACGTGCGGTACTGAATCCGGTTTTTGCCGAACTGTTCGAGTGAAGGATAATTCTGGGCGACCGCCGGGATGATCAGGGCCATTCCCAGGGCCAATCCCAGCAACCCGATTCTATAAAACTGACGCATATACCGAGTAGAACGAGAAGAATGTAAGCCAGTTGCTGCTTTCCGGGGGCCGGTTGGCCGAGCCGGAGAAGGCACCACTGACAACTCTTTTTTAAGCTACATTATAACGCTTGAAAACGAGTAATCTGTACGGCCGGCTCAATTTCTTCGCCCACGGTCAGGTGGTTGGCCAGGTTATGGGCCAGATAGGGCGCCAGCGACACCCCTTTGGTACCCATACCCCCAAAAATTCCCACGGCCGGGTATGTCGGATGCCAGCCCACAAACGGCCGTCGGTCTTTGGTTGAAGGCCGGATGCCCGCCTGCTGATCGACCACCCGAAACGGGATTGTCAGTAACTGACGCGCTTTCGTTTCTAAAAACGAGCGGCCTGCCTCGGTTGTTTGCCAGTCGAGGTTATCCCAGGCGTAGGTAGCCCCAATCCGGAGTCGGTAGCGTCCCGATTCGGCCGATAACGGCAGCACAAACACCCCTTGATTGATAATGTTGGTCACTGGGTACGTGTCGACTTCGGCGGTCAGCACCTCCCCTTTCACCAGGCTGTAGGGCAACCAATCAAAGAACGAATTGGCCGCACCGTGGGGACCTTCGCAAAAGATAACGTACCTGAATGCCTGCCCGTTGTACGTAACGCCGTCGGGCCGAATCTGTAGGTCGTTGGCCGACACATCGGCGTGCTGAAAAAGCCCCTGCGCCCCAAGCCAGTCGCGCACAGCGGTGATGAAGCGGGGCAGATCGACCCAGCCCGCTCCGGTCACCTGCAAGCCGCCAAACGGGTTGCTGACGACCGCGCCGTACTGGGCATTATCGGGTTGGATGGTCACGTAGCGGGCCAGGGCGGGGTCGGCCACGGCCCGTTCGTAAGCGGTTTGCTCGGCGGCGTCGCGGTAGGGCCGGTACACGTCCAGCGGCGTGAAAAACGACGTACCTGAACGCCCGCCCGACAACTGTTGGTCAGCAGCCGAATAGAAGTGGTGTAAGTACGGAAAAAGTTGGTCGGCCAGCCAGGTTTTAACCAGCTTCCGGCCCGTAAGCGGGTTCACAATGCCCGCCGCCACGCCCGAGGCCGACGGCACCGAGGCCGACGAAACCACCCGCACCCGAAGCCCCCGTTGCAATAGCGTCAGGGCCAGTACCGACCCGGCGACACCCTGCCCAACGATCAGCACGTCGGCCGCCGGGCGATTGTGCGGGACGTCGGCCATCATGCCTGGCGTGCGGCTGTCTTGTTGGCAGCGAAATGCCCTTTACGATGGAGTTCGGCAATGCGCCGGTCAGCCAGTTCGATCACCCATTCCACCTGCTCGTCGATCATCATAAACGAGGTGTCGAGCAAGACGGCGTCGGCAGCCTGCGAAAGCGGGCTTTCGGCGCGGGTGCTGTCGATATGGTCGCGCTTTTCCAGGTTGCGCACAATGTCGTCGAGGTTGACGAGTTCGCCTTTTTCGAGCAGTTCCACCTGCCGCCGTTTGGCCCGGATAAATGTATCGGCGGTCATGAACACCTTCACTTCGGCGTCGGGGAATACCTTCGTACCGATGTCGCGGCCATCCATCACCACGCCGCGTTTGCGGCCCATGCGTTGCTGCTGTGCCACCATCGCCCGGCGTACTTCCACAATGGTGCTCACTTCGCTCACCATATTGGAAATGTACATTTTCCGAATTTCTTCCTCCACGTTCAGTCCGTTGAGACAGGTTTCATTTCGGCCCGTTTTTTCGTTGAAATTAAACGATACGTGCAGTTTTTCGAGGGCGGCCGCCACCTCCTTCGGGTTGGAGTAGGTGATGTGATTCTGGTGAAAATACAAGCTGACGGCCCGGTACATGGCTCCGGTGTCGATGTAGGCGTAGCCCATCCGGGCAGCTACGGCTTTGGCGGTTGTGCTTTTTCCGCAACTCGAATACCCGTCTATGGCAATGATGATCTTCGACATGAACCCTGTTCCTGAATTTTTCCGCAAAGAAACCACTCACGGGGCGGAATTGGAATTAGTTTGACGACGGGCTTTGCTCACCCGCCCCTACTCACCTGACTTTCAGCCCCTATTAGCAAACGACAAACGGCAAACTAAGTTTTCAACCACGCTGCTTTTGCTGAGCGTCGAATTCTTCCCGCAGAATGGCGTAGATGTGTTCGTCGAGGTATTTGTTATTTTTGATGGCCCCTTGCAGCAACACGGCTTCGTGCCGGAAATGCGCCCGTTCCAGCACTCGCATCGACCCGAGGTTGCCGTCCAGCACACAGGCATAAATGCGATTGACCTGCGAATTGCGGAAGATATATTCCACCATCACGGGCAGCACCTCAGAGATGATGCCGCGCCCCCAGTAGGCCTCCGACAGCCAGTAGCCGATCTCGGCATTGTAGCGGTACAGATCGTCGCGGACGGTGTAACCCACGTTGCCCACGGCCTCACCGTCAATTTCGATGGCCAGGTTGTTGGGGAGTTGCAGGGTCTTGTTGGAACGTACCCACGAGGTGGCATCGCGCACGGTGTACGGGTACGGGAAAAAGTCGCGCACCCAATTCCAGATGTTACGATTGCTGGCGTGGCGCGAGAGAGCCTCCTCATCGCCTTCGCGCCAGGGACGAAGCAGACAAGTATCTAATTGAAAGTAAGTCAACAGGTAGCGAAGTTTAACGAAGGTGGTCTGGTCCGTACTCGCGATAGCCCATGCAGCTCCGATGAGGTGGGTCAAGAACGACTACGAAACGGACAAGATCAAGTTTTTTAACCGCCCCTTCCCGCCATTGTTATCGGAAAATTACCGTCAGGCTTCGCGCACCGTGGGCGCCGATCACGAGCGACTGCTCAATATCGGCCGTTTTGGAGGGCCCCGCAATGAACACCCCGTAGCTCAACCCGGCCCGGTCGATACGGGCGTAGGCCTCGTGCATGGTCTGTACCAACGCCGATCGGTCGAGCAGCAGCACCAGGTGTTGCGTGATGAAAGGCAGCGCCCGGTGCAGCATGTTGGTTTCGGGCACCCAAACAGCCCCGTTTTCAGCCACGCCAAACACGCCTTCCAGCACCGCCAGATCAACGCGGTCTAGCTCGGCCACGGGCGTCTCCTCCCCGATCGGTACGGTAGCGATACCCGCCAACGGCACCGATGCCGCTACGCGCTCCTGATCCGCGTAGGCTGCTCGGATCACGCCCTCGACGGTCTGCGTAGGCTCGAGCACCGTAGAGCGCCCTCCCACAAAAGCCAGCACGTCCTGGAAGCGCGTGAGGGCGTCGGGGAGGCCATCAGTGAACGTGGGTACGTTAGGCAGCTCGGGGCCGTCGAAGCGGTGCTGCCGGATGCGGTCGAGAATGGCTGATTTTGACACGGTGGTGGGCGTCTTTTGGGGGCAGGCTAGTTGGTTTTCTGGGTTTCCATCCACTCCCGAAAGCTCTGCTTGGGCGGGGCGGGCAACTCGCGGGCAATGGCCCAGGGGTTGAGCGAGCCGTTGTGCGTGAGGGCGTGGGGCGTAATCGACAGCATCCGGCGGGCGACTTTACCCAGCCGGGCGTAGAGCTTAGGCCGAGCCAGCACCTGCGCCAGACCACGCATACCGAGGCGTTTGCCCGCGGGCATGGCCCCCTGCTGCCCGATGATCTGCCGCCATTTATACAGCTGAACGTGAATGTCGATTTTGACAGGGCACACGTCGGAGCAGGAGCCGCAGAGGGTGCTGGCAAAGGGCAGCGACGCGTGTTTGCGCACGTCGATATTAGGCGACAGAATAGCGCCGATGGGGCCGGGAATGGTGAAATCGTAGCTGTGTCCACCGCTGCGCCGGTAGACCGGGCAGGTGTTCATGCAGGCCCCGCAGCGGATGCACTTCAGCGACGCCCGGAAATCGGGGCGGCTCAGTTGCGTGGTACGGCCGTTGTCGACCAGCACTAGGTGCAGTTCCTGACCAGGGCGGGGCTTGTGAAAATGGCTGGTGTAGACCGTGCTGGGTTGCCCCGTGGCCGAGCGCGCCAGCAGTCTGATAAATACGCCAAGGTCGCTGAGGCGGGGGATGATCTTTTCGATGCCCATGCTCGCGATGTGCACCGGAGCCAGCGTGACGCCCAGATCGGCGTTGCCTTCGTTGGTACACACCACAAAACCACCCGTTTCGGCAATGGCAAAATTGACACCCGACAGGCCCACTTGAGCCTCCACAAACTTACCTCGCAGGTGTTGCCGGGCGGTTTCGGCCAGAAACTGCGGGTCGGAAGCCCCGGCGGGCGTACCTAGGTGGCGGTGGAAGATGTCGCCTACATCCTCTTTTTTAAGGTGGATGGCGGGCATCACAATGTGGCTGGGCGGTACGTGTTCAAACTGAATGATGCGCTCACCCAGATCCGTGTCGACCACGTCGATGCCGTTTTGCTCCAGAAACGGGTTGAGGTGGCACTCTTCGGTCAACATCGACTTGCTTTTTACGATGCGCGTGGCCTTGTGCCGGTGCAGGATATCAAGCACGATCTGGTTGTGCTCGGCGGCATCGGCGGCCCAGTGCACCACAATGCCGTTGGCCTGCGCCTGCTGCTCAAACTGCTCCAGGTACGTATCGAGCCGGCTCAGGGTGTGCATCTTGATCTGCGAGGCCATATCGCGCAGTTGCTCCCACTCCGGAATGGCGTAGGTGGCGCGGTCGCGTTTCTGCCGTACAAACCACAGCGCTCCGTCGTGCCAGGTGGTGCGATCAACGTCGGCGGTGAACTTCTCGGCGGCTTTTGGGTGGCTCATGGGTACGTACGTTTGACGTTTTGGGTTTTGCCAAACCTATAAGGTCTCCGAGACCTTATAGGTTTCTAGTGGTTACCCGTTCAGAATCTCGGCGATGTGTAGCACGCGAATGGGTAGGTTTTTCCGCCGCACGATACCTTCTAGGTGCATCAGGCACGAGACATCGCCACCCGTGATGACCTCGGCCCCGTTGCGGACGTGGTCGGCCACGCGGTCCTGCCCCATCCGGGCCGACACCGCCGCTTCCGATACACAGAAGAGGCCACCAAAGCCACAACATTCGTCGTAGCGGTCGAGGTCCACCAGTTCGAGGCCATCCACGCCGGTCAGCAGGCGGCGCATCTGCCCATCCCGAACAGGCGTTAGTTCCGAATCGGTAGCCATGCGGAGGCCGCGCTGACCGTGGCAACTCAGGTGCAGCCCGACCCGGTGCGGAAAATGAGCCTCGATCTGCTCGACCTTCAGCACCTCGGTAATAAACTGCACGAGGTCGTAGGTGCGTTCGCGCACGTGCTGAACCGCGGGGGTCTGGTCGATAATGTCGAAATGCTTGCGGACGTGATAAACACAACTAGCCGACGGGGCCACGACGTAGTCGAAGTCGGCGAAGGTGTTCACGAAATGGTCGTAAACCCCCACCGAGTCGCGCTCGCAGCCCGCATTGGCCATTGGCTGTCCACAGCAGGTTTGCTGGGCCGGGTACGTTACCGACACGCCCAGTTTCTGAAGCAGCTGCAACGAGGCAATACCCACTTGTGGATAAAACTGATCGACGTAGCAGGGAATGAAAAGACCGACGTTCATAAGGTTGGGACTAACTATCACGAAGGTAGGCATCGTGGGCCAAACTAGGTTCCTACAGGCTCCTAACGGCGGCAGTTATGCAATGGCGGCCCTTAGAGCTTGAACACCAGTTTGGCAGGCACCCACTTCTGGCCAGGGGCGGCGGTAGGCAGGGCGTCCTGATAGCCCCACATGAGCTTTTCCCACTCCTGCACACGTGGGTTGGCGGCATCCATCTGTCCTTTCCGTTCGAGCGAAAAGGTTTCGTCGCCTTCGATAATCAGAAACAACCGGTTTTCGACGCGGTAAATCTCCATATCAACGATACCCGCGTCGCGCAGGCTTTGCAGGATATCGGGCCAGACGGCTTCGTGATAGCGTTCGTATTCGGCAATCAGATCCGGGTCGTTTTTCAGGTCAAGAGCAAGACAGTGGCGCATGGGGAGGGCGAGTTTGGTGTTTTCAGTTTAGAGTTTACGAGTGTCTAGTTTGGCGTTTTCTGTCTTCAGTTTGGAGTTGGCTTGCGCCAGAGTAAAGCTTGCGTCAGCCAGCTCTAAGCTGAAGACTGGAAACGCCAAACGCTCAATTATCCTTCTACACTCGTTTTGTGCCCTCGCCAGCCGTACCAGGCGACGACGAGGAAGCAGAGCATCGGCACGGAATAGGCGACCTGAATGTTGCTTTGGTCGGAGATCCAGCCCATCAGCAGGGGGAAGAAAGCACCACCGGCAATAGCCATCACCAGCAGTGAGGCGCCCAGTTCGCGGTCGTCGGTAAGGCGATTGATGCCCAGCGCGAAGATGGTCGGGAACATGATCGACTCGAAGAAGGGCACGGCAAAAACGGCCCAGACAGCCAGGTCGGATTTAGCCGTGACGGCTACCGCCAGCAGTAGTAAACTGATAAGCGAATAGATGGCCAGCAGTCGACCGGCGGGTACGTAGCGCGTCAGGAACGTACCCACGAACCGGCCAATCAGGAAACCCAGCAGCGCGTAGCTGAGCCACTCCGCTGCCTGCCGCTCAGGTACGTTGCTGGTGAATTTGGCAAACCGAATAAAGAAACTGGTCACGCAGACCTGCGCGCCGACGTAGAAAAACTGGGCGATAATGCCCCCTGTCAGTTGCGGATGTTGCAGGGCTGTCCGTAGCGACGACACCCGCTCCCCGACCGCCGAGCGCACGTCGGGCAGTTTGGTGAGGGCAACCAGTGCCAGCACCAGCAGCACCACGATCGCGATAACGAGATACGGCATCTTGACCGAATTGGCCTCGAATTGCAGGTAGGCATCCAGCGCAGCAGGCGACATGGCGGCTAGTTCGTCGGGCGAGTGCTCGATACCGCTCAGAATCAGCTTGCCACCCAGTAACGGAGCCAGGAAGGCACCCAGCCCATTGAATGACTGGCTAAGGTTAAGCCGGGTAGTGGCCGACTCCGGGGGGCCGAGCAACGTGACGTAGGGGTTAGCCGCCGTTTCCAGAAACGCGCAGCCCGACGCGATAATGAACAGCGCGCCCAGAAACAGGGCATACAGGCGGGTACTGGCGGCCGGCCAGAACAGCAGGGCACCTAGCGCATACAGGCTGAGGCCTACCAGAATTCCCTGTTTGTAGCCAAACCGTTTCATGACCATCCCCGCCGGAATGGCCATCAGGAAATAGGCCAGATACACCGACGAATCGATCATGGCCGATTGCAGATCGGTGAGCTGACAGGCTTTTTTGAGGTGCGGAATCAGGATGGGCTCCAGATTGTGCACAAACGCCCACAGGAAAAACAGGCTGGTTACAAGCGCAAACGCCATTGTGTAGCGCTGGGCCGGTGCCGCCGTTGCTGAGGCAGGAGTTGGGGAGGTCATAGGGAGACGGAGTTGAAAGGCGATGAGCGATAGCTGATGAACGATGCGTGGAGTGGCATGCCGATCTGTCGGTACCGCTCATCAGCTATCGTTCATCACTTAAGAAATAGCGCGGTCCAGGTGGGTATAGCCCCCATCGACGTGAATGAGCTGACCGGTAGTGTGGCTCGAGCGGTCAGAAAGCAGAAACGCCACCATGTTGGCAATTTCTTCGGTGGTGGTCATGCGGTGTTCGAGCGGGATTTTGGCCGTAATCTTCGCCAGCGTTTCGTCTGGGTTTGGCAGCGTTTTGATCCATTTGGCATACAGCGGCGTCCACGACTCGGCCACCACCAGGCAGTTGACCCGGATGCTGTAGGGCAGCAGTTCGACGGCCCATTCGCGGGTCAGGGCATTACGCCCGCCGTTGGCCGCTGCGTAGGCTGAGGTGTTACCCTGCCCCGTTTCGGCCACCTTCGAGCCGATGTTTACGATGCTGCCTTTGCTGGCTTTCAAGGCGGGCAGAGCGTGGTGGGCCATCAGGTAATAATGCACCAGATTCTTGTGCAACGACGCGATAAACGACTCGTAATCACCATTTTCCAGACTTACTCCGTCATTGACGCCAGCATTATTGACCAGCCCGTCGATGCGCCCAAACTGCGCCAGGGTGTCGGCCACGGCCCGGCGGCAGTCGTCGGGTTGCGTCAGTTCGGCCACGATGCCCACGGCCCGGCCGCCCGCTTCTTCGATCTGCGCCACGGCTGCCTGGTTGTCGGCTTCGGCCCGGCCCACGATGACGACAACGGCCCCTTCGGCGGCCAAAACCCGGCTGATGCCTTCGCCAATGCCTTTGGCACCGCCCGTTACAATGATGACTTTATCCTGTAGGTTCAGATTCATGGTTATAGGGAGAATGGAACGCGGATGACAGCCTGTTAGCCGATTCCCGGAATGCTGTTATCCGTGTTCCGTCAGTGAGTTATAATCTATAAAACGCCGTGGCATTCTGGCCAAATACCTTTGCCCGGACCTCGTCGCCCCAGGGCTGCACATAGTCTTCGACGATGGTTTTCACCTGGGTGTAGTCGGCGGCGGTGAGGCACACAGGCCAATCGGAGCCAAACAGCAGCCGGTCGGGTCCGAAATGGTCGAACACCACGTCGAGATAGGGGAAAAAATCGGCCTTACTCCAGTTGTGCCAGTCGGCCTCGGTGACCATGCCCGACACTTTGCACGACACGTTGGGTTGTTTAGCGATTTCGGCCATCCAGTTCGACCAGCGGTTTATCTCCTTGGTTTTGATGTAGGGTTTGGCCAGATGGTCGATCACGAACGTCACGTCGGGTGCGGCCCGCACCAAGTGCAGCGCCGCTTTCAGCTGCGTCGGGTAGATCAGGATGTCGTAGGTAAAGTCGAACGCCGCCAGTTGTTTGATGCCTTTGATTACCTCGGGCCGCATCAAAA
This sequence comes from Fibrella aestuarina BUZ 2, assembly GCF_000331105.1. NCBI lineage: Bacteria > Pseudomonadati > Bacteroidota > Cytophagia > Cytophagales > Spirosomataceae > Fibrella > Fibrella aestuarina. The sequence goes on from NC_020054.1 coordinate 5,424,193, forward strand.
AATCGTCGGGCTCGGCCTGGGCTACGTGCCGGAATCCCTTGATCTCTTCAAACTGCGAATAGCTTTCCAGTTTGTCGTAGAGATTGTCGGCCAGCAAATCGACCCAGCCTACCACGCCCCGAACGATCTCGTAGGCCTGCGCCAGCCCGAGCAGAAAGAGCGTTTCGTCGTCGGATTGGCTGGCCTGCACGGCTACGCAGCCGTCGATGCCATTGGCCCGGAGTACGGGCTCCAGATCGGCCGGCAGAAAATCGCGGCGGATGGTCGCCATTTCGTCGGTAATCCAGCTGTCGCGCTCAGGATTGTAGAGCCAGAAATGTTGGTGTGCGTCGATCATCAAATGAATACTGTATGATGGATAATGAATAACGTACGATGGATAATGTAGGATGAACAGTGACTAGGTGTCCCGACGGAGCGCAGTTTGCATTGTCTATTGTCCATTATCCATTGTACATCATCCATTAGTTATAGGCCACTGCTGTTTGCTGTTGATGACCCAGGCCTTCGATACCAAGCGTAACCACGTCGCCGGGCACCAGATACCGTGGGGGTTTCAGGCCGAGCCCAACGCCGGAGGGTGTTCCCGTCGAGATAACGTCGCCGGGGAGCAGCGTCATAAACTGACTGATGTAGCTCACTAGCGTGGGTACGTCGAAAATCATGTCGTCGGTGTTGGAATCCTGCAACCGCTCGTTGTTCAGGCTGAGCCAGAGGTTCAGGCTATTGGGGTTGGGTACGTCGTCTTTCGTCACTAGATAGGGCCCCAGCGGCGCAAAAGTGTCGCAGCCTTTGCCTTTGTCCCATTGCCCACCGCGTTCCAGTTGAAAGGCCCGTTCGCTGTAGTCGTTGATAACGGCGTAACCGGCAACGTAGTCCAGCGCATCGTCGAGTTCAACATAACTCGCCCGCTTGCCAATGACAACGGCCAGTTCAACCTCCCAATCGGTCTTGACCGAATGCTTCGGAATCACTACGTCGTCGTTGGGTCCGCAAAGCGACGTGGTCGATTTGAAGAACAGAATGGGTTCTGTGGGTGGCGTGGCGCCCGTTTCGGCCGCGTGCTTGGCGTAGTTCAGCCCAACGCAGACAATCTTCGAGGGGCGTTTTACGCACGGCCCGTAGCGCACCTCGTCGGGTACGTTGGGGCACTGATCGGCGTGGCTTTCCAGCCAGTGGGCCAGCCGGGCGGGGCCATCAGTGGCAAAGAACGTCTCATCATAATCGCCACCAAAGTGCGTCACATTCAGGCGGCGCCCATCGGGCAATTCAACGGCGGGATGTTCGTGGCCATCGGGGCCAAAACGAAATAGCTTCATGAGGTTGCTTTACGAAGTATGCGTGACGCAAGCAGGGCGCACGCCAGATTCCTTTAAGAAAGGACTGGAAGGCTACTCTTTACCAACCTTATGGTTAAAAACACGTTGGATCAGGTCTGGCAAAGGCGCTATTCCGTTCGCCCACAGCGAAGTTAGTTTACCCGCCAGTCGACCCAGGCAGCGTCGTCTTCACCGTTGCTAACCCCATTTCCCGGTACGCTGTCGGCATCGGGCGGGCTGTTTGGGCCGGGGCTTCCCACCGACCATACCTGCACCGCATTGCGAAACCAACCCGCTGCATTGGGCGTGATGGTAGCCGTCAGCACGGCCGATCCATCAATCGCCAGACTGCCGATCGTGGCCTGAATAACCGTGTATTGGGCAGTCGATGCGATTGCTGTAAACACGGATGAGGCGGCCAGGCTTGCGCCCCACAGCGTGTCGCGCACAACGACCTGCGCGGCCGACAGGCTACCCGCGTTGGTCACGACGACCGACAACTCAACTGGCTGCCCAACGGCGACGGCGCGGGTCGACAAGGCCAGTTTAAGGCTCAGGTCGACCCGGTTAGCCACAGGCCTCGGCTGGTTGGGAAAGACGGGCGGCAACAGCGTTTGGTTGGGGTTGGGCGATTCCGACACACTCCCACCGGCGTCGGTGGTGCGGAGTTCGGCGATGGTCATATCATCTTCGCCATCACCTGTGCCCGAACCAGGCTGACTGTCTTCATCGAACGCGTCGGAGCTGCTCACCTGCGCCGCCAGCCGGTAGGTTCCGGGTGCCGTTGGCAGCACCGTCAGAGGGAGCGTCTCGGAGGTGCCTGCCAGCACAGCCGCGACTGTCCCTGACAACACCCCGCTTGCCTGCGGAGTCAGGGACGGACTACTTACAAAAGCCAGCCCGGCAGGTAGCCAACTGCTGATAGTTACATTCGTCGCGTCGTCGGGCCCGTCGTTGGCTATAGTCAATTGGGCCGGCACAGGCTCGTTGGCCTTGATGGCGCGTTGATCAAACACCAGTTGAAGCGAGAGATCAGCGCTAGGCGCTAACGAACCAACCACGTCAAACTCCCGCTCCACCGTAAAGGCGGGCCGGTACAGGTCGCTCCCGTGCTGCGCCACCCGCAACCGTACCCGGCCCGCGGTGCCCATGAGCCGGATCGCGCTGCCCTCCATAAAAGCCGGGCCACTCAGCACGTACAGCGAGACGGGCAACCCCGACGTACTCCAGACCAAAGGCCGAAACGGGGCGCTGGTTTTCGCGCGTTTGCGGGGCGCAGGAAATTCGATCGTCTGCTGGCTGCCGGCACAATCCGGGTAGATGTCTTTGTTGACGGTGACCGCCAGCCCACTGGGGTCGGTCACCGTCAGCACAACCCGGTACCAGTACGTTTCCAGCGAGCTGCAATTGCCAAGCGGCGTGAGGGTCACCGTGGGTGATGCCGTCGTGAACGTCCCCCCTTCGTGGGCGTGGTCGTTGTGCATGCTCAACAGTTTCCACTGGTACGTCAGGTCGGTTGTCGCCGACTCAGCATCGGTTACTACAGCCGACAGCGCTACGAGCGTGGGCGACGTGGCGCTGACGACCGACAGGCCATCGAGGCTCGTCGATACAACGGCGGGCGGTGTATTATTGACCGAAATAAGCTGCGTGGCCTGTCCCGTAGCGCCGCCCCCATCGGTCACCGTCAGCGTGGCGGTGTAGCTGCGCGATCCGGTAGCCGTATAGACATGCACCGGCTGGGCCTGCGTGACCACGGATGAGCCATCGCCAAAATTCCAGGCGTAGGTCAGAGCGGTACTTTCCAGATCGCTGGACTCTGTTGCCGAAAAGGTCACCGACAACGGGCTACTGCCATAGGTTGGGGTAGCGGCAATAACGGCCTTAGGCGTCTGATTCCCCGTGAATTCAATCTTAAACGGATCGAGCAGAAACAGGAAAAACGAATACAAGTTGTTGTCGTTGGGGTTGACCATCAAGGAGACCAGCCCATCGAACCCATACCCAAACGGTTCGACGGCCATGGGGTGGTCGTCGGTGTCAAATTCGGCGTAGGCAATCCAGTTGCGGTTGTAGTCGCCAAAGAAATACTTGTTCTGGTAGGCTTCGGGCAGGGTGCCGCCCGTGCGGGTCCAGCCGCCACCGATGATGCAACGTCCGCCCGATGTGACGTTCTGGTAAGGCAAGTGTAGATCGGGTACGGCTTCGGCATGGCCGTGTTCCAGAAAAAACGTTTCGCCGCCAGTACGCCCATACATCAGGTCGGCTTTCGAGAAGTTCCCCAGCGAATCAGCCGGGTCGGGTAGCCAGTTGTAATAGATGTTCTGCGTGGAATCGTTGGGGTTTACAATCTGGTTGGGAGGAATGGTGTAGAACTCCGAGCGGCCATCCGTAAAGCTCAGCCCTTCGAAATAAGGCCAGCCAAAGTTCTGCCCGCCATGTTTCAGAATGTGCAGTTCTTCGAACCGGCTCCAGCCCACATCGGCGATGTAGAGCGAACCGGGGTTGGCATCGGCCGGGTTGGTACTGCCCGTGTTGGGCCGCAGTGAAGCCCGAAACGGATTGCGCAGGCCCCGCGCGAACACCCGCGACCGCGCCGACCGGGGGTGAGCCACCTCGTAATACGGGTTGGAGGGCACCCCGTCGCCCGTGGCCGGGTCAATCCGTAACACCTTGCCATTGTGCGAATCGAGGTACTGGCTGCGGTAGGAGCCGATGTTTTCTTTGAACGTGATGATGCCACTTTGCAGGCCCTGTTGCCAATAGGCGGACCCATACCCAGGGTTCCCGGCGCCCCCTTTATCGGCCCCGCTCAGGCCAGCCCCATCCCCCGTTGTAACGAGCAGGGTGCCATCAGCCCCAAAGACCAGAGCGACACCCGAGTGCGACCCGTCGAGTACCGGAATACCCGTTTGGGCCGATTCGCCAACCAGAACCCTACGGCTATTGGCCTGCACAACCACGTTGTTGGCATTGGTGGCCGTTAGGCTGGCGGGCGTGACGGTATAGCGCGTGATGCGGACAATGGTGGCCCCGCTCGCCGACTGGTTGGGGTCGTACCCCGGTGTGCCCGCGTAGAGCAGGTGGTACCGATCCACCACGTACCCAAGGTAGAGGTGCCCATTCTGCGAAAAATTGGGATCAAGCGTGAGACACAGCAACCCCAGATCCGACTCGGTGGCGACTTCCTCACGAATATCGATTAGGGGGTTGGTCGCCACCGCCCCGTTCATGCTGACCCACACGCGCCCGTTTTTCTCACAGGTGTACATTCGGTTCTGCGGATCGAAATCCATGTCGACGCTTCGGCCGGGTATGCGCGCGCTGACCTGAGTAATGGAGAAACCGGGGGGACCTTGTTGGGCTGACGCAGGTATGGCCTGCGACAATAGCCAGGTCAGGAGCAGGCGAAAAGCCGCTGGTGAAATTAATCGAGAAGACATGATGACGGTGGGATCGAGACGGGCTATTGAGTCATCGATTACAACTCATTCATCATGTTTCGTACCAAAACGTAAGTAACGGCCCGTTTACCGCTCAGTAAACAACCGCACCTTCCAAGCAATATCCAAAAATATCACTGGCTATCAGATACTTACCTCCGCATCCACCTTACAAATACATAAGTAACCATATTTATCATACCGCTTAATAAATGTCGAACGAATTACCCACCATCCAATAACTATCAATTTTCATATGGTAATTACGGGGTAGGATTGTGGACTTTTTCAATACCCAAGTCGAGTAACCGCCCCTCAGGCAATGGCTGTCCGATTTGCGAATGAATCTGTCCGATTCGGTGTGGTCTGCCGCGTGGGTACGTTTCTTTCTGCAACGTCAATAGCTCTGTTCTGCGGGTCGGTTTTGTACCATTTCTACCATCAAAACCTTTTACAAAACGTACAACACATGGAACCATTTATTGGCATGGTTGGCCTTTTCGGCTTCAATTTCGAACCGCGCGGCTGGGCCTACTGCGGTGGTCAGATTTTATCCATCGCCCAAAACTCGGCGCTGTTTGCACTGCTTGGCACCACCTACGGCGGAAACGGCCAGACAACCTTCGCGCTACCCGATCTACGGGGTCGGGTGCCCATCGGACAAGGACAGGGGCCGGGCCTGACCCCGCACACGATTGGTGAAGTGTCGGGAACAGAGACCGTAACGCTATTGCAGAGCCAGATGCCCGCGCACAACCACCCGATGACCGTATCGGCGACGATCGGTACGCAGAACAATCCGTCGGAAGCTTTTTTGGCTGTCGCCACAGACCTCAATGAGCAGGCAATAAACGTCTATGGAACGACGCCCAACTCGATAGCCAATCTACAAGCCATTGGCATAGCGGGCGGCACCCAACCGCACCAGAATATGCAGCCTTATCTGGTGATGAACTACTGCATTGCGCTGGAAGGCATTTTCCCTCCCCGCAACTAAGCCACGACGAACGCCCTGCCCTGCCTACCCCATCGGTAACGGCAGGGCAGTTGGTATAGACGAAAGGCAGAGCGCGTTTCGTCCGCTTGCAACACTCAACTTTTCCTTAGTATCTATGGCCCATTTCTATACTTCAGATCGCTTTATCAACGTATTCGATCTTAAAGCTATTCTTAATAGATGCCGACTAGCGGTCCTGTTTGGACTGACGTTGCTGCTCTCGACCGTGGCCAACGGCCAGATCTATTATGTGCAATCGGATGGGGTTGCCAGCGCCCGTAACGACGTCCTGAAACGAATCAATCAGGATGGCACGGGCGATACGCAGATCGCTACCAACTTCGCTGATATCCCCAATTACATTGCGATCGACCGGGCCAGTAACACGGCTTTCGTTACGGAAGCGCGCGCCAGTAACCTGGCAAAAGTTTACAAAATAAACCTAGGCACGGGGACTGTTTCGACAATTGCCAGTACAGCCAGTCCGGGTAGCACCTGCACGGGGATTGCCGTTGATCCGACAAATCAATATGTTTATTATACCCTCAACGACGGAGTAGCCACCAGCAGCACGGATGAGTTGCGGCGGGTCCATTTTGATGGTACGGGCGATCAGTTGGTGGCAACGGGCTTCGTTAACGTACCTGGCCAGTTGGCCATCGACGTACCCAACGATCGCCTGTTTGCTATCGATAGCCGCGCCACCGCCCCAAAAGTGGTTACGGTCAACTTAACGAATGGCACATCGACCACGCTGTTTACCTCAACCAGCGTGGTAACAGGCATTGCTTACGACGCCACAAATACCAAACTGTATTATTCAATTTCTGACGGTGTAGCCGGCACGGCCACCGATGAGCTTCGGCGGGTCAATCCCAACGGGACAGGCGATGAGCTAGTGGCCACCAACTTTGCCAACCTGCCTGCCGCCTTGTCGATCGATGAACCCAACAATCAGGTTATCGTAGCGGATATACGAGGCACGGCCCCCAAGCTGTTCAAGGTGAACCGTACGACCAAAGTCGCCACGTTGATCACTAGTCTGTCTAGCTCATTTGCGCTGGTCGGCGTGGCCGTCTATCCATCCTGTGCTGTTCAGGCTACGACATTAACGCCCAGCCCCTCGAGCGTGCTCACTTGCTCACAGACCACGCTCACCCTCACGGCCGCGTCTGGTGGTACCAACTACACATTCACCCGCGTTGGGGGCGGTAGCGGTATCGTCAGCCAGGATGCAACGGGAGGTACAGCCATTGTGAACGCGCCAGGTACGTATTCGGTCGTCGTAACGGGTACGGACGGGTGTAGCAGCACGGCTACCGCTACCATCACCAGTAATACCACAGCGCCCACGGTAAGCATCAGCCCAACCAGTGGCACACTCACCTGCGCCCAACCCACCCTGCAACTGACGGCCTCAGGCACGGGTACGTCGTACCGCTGGACGGGTGGTTCAACCAGCAATCCCTTTACGGTAAGCGCCGCTGGGGTCTACTCGGTCACGGCTACCGGCACGAACGGTTGTACGGCGGTAAGCAGCAGCGTCACCATCAACCAGAATTTCACCATACCCAGCTTTACGGCCACCAGCGGATCGGCCTGTACGGGCAACCCGGTCACGCTGACCGCCAGTGGTTGTCCAGGCGGCACTATCAACTGGCCAGGTGGTATTACGGGCAGTACATTTACCACAACGATCGGGGGCATCTATACGGCTACCTGTACGATCGGCACCTGCACCACGACGGCCAGCGGCACGGTTACCATCAACCCACTGCCAACGCCATCGCTTTCGGCGAGCGGGTCAGGTACGTTGACGTGCGCGGTCACCAGCCTGACGCTGACGGCCACGGGCGGCACGAGCTACACCTTTGCCGGACCGGGCGTGGTGAGCCAGAATGCCGCCGCCGGGACGGCCGTCGTCAACGCCTCGGGTACGTATTCGGTTACCGTAGCCAGTGCTGCGGGTTGCACAAGCACCACCAACGTTACGGTGAGCAGCAACACCACGGCCCCCACGCCTTCGATCGCAGCCAGCCCATCCACGACACTGACCTGCGCGCAGACCAGCCTGACGCTCACGGCGCAGGGCGGCAACAGTTACGCCTTTGCCGGGCCGGGTGTGGTTTCGCAGTCAGGTAATCAGGCCGTAGTGAATGCTTCAGGTACGTATTCGGTGACAGTCACCAACACAGCGACGGGTTGCTTCAGCACGACGGCGATTACCATCAGCCAGGCGGCACTGCCCACGGCGAGCCTCTCAGCCAGCCCGTCTACGACGCTCACCTGCGCCGTGACCTCGCTGACGTTGACGGCCCAGGGTGGCAATAGCTACGCTTTCGCCGGGCCGGGTGTGGTTTCCCAGTCGGGTAATCAGGCGGTAGTCAACGCGTCAGGTACGTATTCAGTCACGGTTACTAACACCGCCACAGGCTGCTTTAGTACCACCTCGATTACCATCAGCCAGAACGCGACAGCCCCCACGCCATCAATCGCGGCCAGCCCTTCAACCACACTGACCTGCGCCCAGACCAGCCTGACGCTGACGGCCCAGGGTGGTACCAGCTATGCCTTCGCCGGACCGGGTGTGGTTTCACAGTCAGGTAACCAGGCCGTAGTGAATGCTTCAGGTACGTATTCGGTAACGGTCACCAACACGGCTACGGGCTGCTTTAGCACCACCTCGATTACCATCAGCCAGAACACCACGCTGCCGACGCCGAGCTTGGCGGTCAGCGGTACACTCACTTGCGCGGTAACGTCGGTGACGCTCACAGCCCAGGGCGGCAACAGTTACGCCTTCGCCGGACCCGGTGTGGTTTCGCAGTCAGGTAACCAGGCGATTGTGAACGCCTCTGGTACGTATTCAGTCACGGTCACCAACACGGCCACGGGCTGTTTCAGCACCACCTCGACCACGGTCAGCAGCAATACCACGACGATTACCCCAGTTTTTGTTGCGAGTCCAGGCAATACGCTTACCTGTTCGGTCACGGCGATTACGCTGACGGCCACGGTAACCAACAATCTGAACGCCAATACGTACACGTTCACCGGGCCGGGTATTGTGTCGCAAACGCTCAATCAGATCGTTCTGAACGTTGCCGGTACATACTCGGTGACGGTTACCAACAACGCAACGGGTTGTTCCAGCACCACCTCGATTGTGATTGGTCAGGACATAGCCACGCCCTCAGGCAGCTTGACAGCTACCAACGGTGGCGTGCTGACCTGCGCCGTTTCCAGTGTAACGCTCACGGCGTTCAACACCGCCGGCCCACAGGCAACCACGTACCGCTTTACGGGGCCAGGGTTCCTCACCATAGGGCCCAGCGCGACGATTGCCGCCACGCAGACGGGATTGTATTCGGTAACGCTGATCAGCAGCAACGGGTGTAACAGCGCTCCGGTCTCTCTCAGCGTATCGGTAGACAGAACGCCACCGGCTAACGTGAGTCTGGTGTCCACCAATAGCCAGGGCAACCCATCTACGGTGCTGACCTGTACGGAGCCTGTACTGACCTTAACCGCCAGCCCGGTTGGCAGCTACACGTATACGTTTAGCAGCGGGGCCGCGCAGGTAGGAACAAGCAACGTGGCGACGGTCAGCGCACCCGGTACCTACACCGTTACGGTTCGGGGAACGAATGGTTGTACGGCGCAGGCCACAACCACCATCACCAGCAGCACGGGCGTTCCGACGGCAACCCTCGCGGCCAGCCCATCGACCACGCTCACCTGCGCCCAGACCAGCCTGACGCTCACGGCGCAGGGCGGCAACAGCTACGCCTTTGCCGGGCCGGGTGTGGTCTCGCAGTCGGGTAACCAGGCCGTGGTCAACGCCTCAGGTACGTATTCAGTCACGGTGACCAATACGACCACGGGCTGTTTCAGCACCACCTCGATCAATATCAGCCAAAACACAACAGCTCCCACACCCTCGATTGCGGCCAGTCCATCAACCACGCTGACCTGCGCGACAACCTCGCTGACGTTGACGGCCCAGGGCGGTAGCAGTTATGTGTTCGCCGGGCCGGGGATCGTATCTCAATCGGGCAACCAGGCCGTGGTCAACGCCTCAGGTACGTATTCGGTGACGGTCACCAACACGGCCACGGGCTGCTTCAGCACCACCTCGATCAACATCAGCCAGACGACGACAGCGCCAACGCCGACTTTGACAGCCAGCCCGTCTACGACGCTCACCTGCGCCGTGACCTCGCTAACGTTGACGGCCCAGGGTGGCAATAGCTACGCTTTCGCCGGGCCGGGTGTGGTTTCCCAGTCGGGTAATCAGGCGATTGTGAACGCCTCAGGTACGTATTCGGTGACGGTCACCAATACGACGACAGGCTGCTTTAGTACTACCTCGATTACCATCAGCCAGAACGCGACAGCCCCCACGCCCTCGATTGCGGCCAGCCCGTCTACGACGCTCACCTGCGCCGTGACATCGGTGACGTTGACAGCCCAGGGCGGCAACAGTTATGCCTTCGCCGGACCCGGTGTAGTTTCGCAGTCGGGCAATCGGGCGGTGGTCAACGCGTCAGGTACGTACTCGGTAACGGTCACCAATACAGCGACGGGTTGCTTCAGCACCACCTCGATTACCATCAGCCAGAACACCACGCTGCCAACGCCGAGCTTGGCGGTCAGCGGTACGCTCACTTGTGCGGTAACGTCGGTGACGCTCACGGCGCAGGGCGGCAACAGTTACGCCTTCGCCGGGCCGGGGATCGTTTCACAATCGGGTAATCAGGCCGTAGTGAATGCCTCGGGTACGTACTCGGTGACGGTCACCAACACGGCCACGGGCTGTTTCAGCACCACCTCAACCACGGTCAGCAGTAACACCACGGCCCCAACGGCTACCCTGACAGCCAGCAGCCCGGTTGTGTGCGCGCCGAATACCATCACGCTGACCGCGGGTGGAGGTACGCAATACCGCTTCGCCGGACCGGGCCTGAGCCAGACTGGTTCATCGAACACCGCCGTTGTCGCCCAAACCGGTACGTATTCGGTGACGGTGACGGGTGCGAACAGTTGCTCGGCAACAAACAGCGTCTCGGTTACGGTGAACGCCCAGCCGTCGGCTCCCAGCCTGACGGGTGCCAGCCTGACCGTGATTGCCAACCCGACACCGCTGCCGCTGACGCCTTACGCAACCGCTACCGGAGGGAACATGCTGGTTTTTTACGGCCCTAATGGGCTACTGAATCCGCCGAATGCCGATATCAGCACGCCGGGTGTTTATAGCTTCTCGGCGGTACAAATCAGCCCGCAGGGATGCGCCAGCCCAGCCACGCCGTTCAGCCTGACCGTACTCTCGCCGCTGCCACCAGCCAGCCAGACCTTGTGCCGGAGCAGTTCGGTGGTCCTGAATGTGCTGCCAACGGGGGTTCGGTACCAGTGGTATCGCCTCAACGGCAACGTAAGCATTCGCCTGACCGACGTATCGGGCGTGCAACGGGGTACCGGCACGTCGAGCCTCACGTTGATCAGTATTCAAACCAGCGCCACCTACACCTGTCAGGTGACCTACGCCGACGGTACAGTGCAGACTTTCGGGCCGTTTGCCGTGAACGTAACGATCTGTTCAAATAGTCGGGAGGCCGCCTCGGCTGAACCCGAGACGCCGTTGCAAGTGCGTCTGACCCCGAACCCATTGGTTGGGGGCCGGCTCCGGGCCATTGTGACGGGCGCGGCTGGTCAGCGGCTACAGGTCGAACTGATCAACCAGCTCGGTCGTCCGGTCGCTCAGCAACAGTGGGAACAGGCGTCCGCCGAACAGCTGGTTGATTGGGACGTTAGTCAGCAGTCAGCGGGTATACTGCTGTTCCGCGTCAGCACCGACCGCCAGAGCCAGACGGTGAAGGTGATCAAAGAGTAAGGTAGCTGTTGATGGTCGTTGAGGCACCGTGCCTCAACGACCATCAACGCGACGTATCCGTTTAAAGCACAAGCGCCCAGCCAAAAGGTTGGGCGCTTGTGCTTTAAACGGATACGTCGGCCGACTAACCCCTACGTGTTTAGCCGAATGGTGCCGCCATCGATGGGGTAATCGCAGCCAGTGATAAAACCAGCTTCGTCGGAACACAGGAAAAGGGCCAGCGCAGCCACTTCCTGCGGTGTTCCCATCCGACCAATGGGTTGCGCTTTAGCCAGTTTGTCAACCATCTCGGCTTCCTGACCGGGGTAATTTTTGGCTATAAACCCATCGACAAACGGTGTATGCACCCGCGCCGGGCTGATGCAATTGCAGCGGATGTTGTGCGCGAGGTAATCTTTCGCCACCGACAGGGTCATGCTGACGGTAGCCCCTTTGCTCATCGAATAGGCAAAACGGTCGTTGAGGCCCAGCGTGGCGGCAATGGACGCCATGTTGAGGATGACGCCGCCCCCCGCCGCCCGCATGTGCGGCAGTACGGCATTGAGGCAATTGTAAACGCCCTTTACGTTGACCGAAATTACCCGATCGAAATCGGTTTCGATGGTCGTCTCGGCATTGCCGATGTGGGCGATCCCCGCGTTATTGACCAGTATGTCGATCCGGTTTTGGGCTGCGATCTGCTCGACGACGCCCCGAACCGCCAGTTGGTCGGCCACGTTGACTTCGTGCGCAAAGGCCTGTCCACCCGCCGCCACAACGGCATCAGCCGCCGTTTGCGCGGCGGCCCGGTTCAGTTCCAAAATATGAACCGTTGCTCCCGCCTGCGCAAATGCTTCCGTAATCGCCAGCCCAATGCCGCTGGCGCCACCCGTGATGAGGGCTATCTTGTTTTGTAGAGAGAACATAAGGTCATATCAATGAATAATGCACAATGGACGATGTACAATGATTAATTGAGGCATCAGTAATCATTATACATCGTCCATTGTACATTATTCATTTTATAGTGAAACCCCCCGTTTCCAGGGAATGAAATCATCTTGCCCGAGTTGTTCGGCTTTGGTCAGGTACGTTCCTGAGGCCAGCCCGATGAGCCAGTCGAGCAGGGCTTCGCCGTTTTGTTCAACGGTTTGGGTGCCGTCGATAATCGGGCCGCTGTCGAAGTCGATCACGTCGGGCATACGGCGTTGCAGTACCGTGTTGGTCGAGATCTTCACAACGGGACAAACGGGGTTGCCGGTGGGTGTGCCAAGGCCCGTGGTGAACAGAATCAGGTTAGCGCCCGAACCAGCCATGCCCGTGGTAGCCTCCACGTCGTTGCCGGGTGTGCAGAGCAGGTTCAGACCCGGTTTGCGGATCGGCTCGGCATAATCGAGGACATCCGCCACAAAAGCCAGCCCGCCTTTTTTGGCGGCTCCCGCCGATTTGATGGCGTCGGTAATAAGACCGTCTTTGATATTACCCGGCGACGGATTCATGTCAAAACCCGATCCGGCGGCTTCGGCCTGCGCGGCGTAGGTTTCCATCAGGTTGATGAATTTCTCGGCTTTGGCGTCGTCGGTAATCCGGTCGATCATGTTCTGTTCGGCGCCACACAACTCCGGGAATTCGGCCAGCACGGTGCGGCCACCCAACGCCCCGATCACGTCGGACAAATGCCCGATCGCCGGGTTGGCCGATAAACCCGAAAAACCGTCGGAGCCGCCACATTTCAGCCCTACGCACAATTGGCTCAGGGGAGCCGGTTGCCGCTCGATCTTGTTGATCTCAACCAGTTCCAGAAACGTGTCCTTGATGGCCTGCGTCAGCAGCTCGTATTCGGTTCCCGCCTGCTGCTCATACACCAGAATGGTCTTTTTACCGTGCGGGTTTTGCCGCTTTACCTCCTTCTCCAGCATATCGGCCTGCAGGTGCTGGCAACCAAGGCTGAGCACCGTAGCACCCGCTACGTTGGGGTTGTTAATGTAGCCCGCCAGCAGCGAACAGAGCGCCGCCGAATCTTGCCGGGTGCCTCCGCAGCCCATCTCGTGGGTGAGAAATTTGATGCCGTCTACGTTGGCAAACGGGCGCTTCGGTTTGTCGTCGGCTACGGTAGCCATTTGTTCGCGCGCCACAAAGGGCTGCATCTTCTTGATGACATCCATCTGCCCGTGCTGATACAGGTGCAGTAGTTCACGTACCTGATCGCGGTACTGCTCGGGCTGGGCATAGCCCAATTCACGCTCGAAGGCCTCTTTCAGGGTCAGTACGTTGCGGTTTTCGCAGAATACCAGCGGAATCACCAGCCAGTAGTTGCGCGTACCGACACGGCCATCGGCCCGGTGATAGCCCATGAACGTGCGGCTCTGCCAGCGCGACACGTCGGGGGCCAGGTACGTATAAGGGTGACGGTTACCGATACCATAGGCGTCGGACTGGTGTTTGAGGTTGAAGGTGGTGATTACCTCACCACGCCGGATGGGCTGCGTGGCGCGCCCCACCGTAACGCCATACATGGTGACGGGGTCGCCCGGCTGGCGATCTTCCGTCACGAATTTATGCTTGGCCGCTACTCCGTTGGGCAGCAGGTACGTTTCTGTACCGAGCGTGACCGACGCCTGAGCCGGCAAATCGTTCAGCGCAACGATGACATTATCGGCCGGGTGTATTTTTAGTATGCTCGTAGTCATGCAGTAAAAAAAGGCCCTTTTAGGCGTTTTTAGAAGCCGATTACTACTTAATTATACCCGTTGGGTTCATAGGCTATGCTGGCGAAAACTTTGCCATCGGGCTTGCGATTCTACGGGGCATTGTAAAGATTTGATGATTGAACAGCCTTTTCCGCACCACGCCTAATTCAGCCTTCTCGTCATTCGCTTTATGCTAACTGCCAACATCCTGAACCTTTTCGACAAATCGATCATCTATGGAACCATCCGTTTCGACCACGGGCGCATCGCCCAGATCGATCGCCTGGGTGCCGAGCGCCCCGGCGAACCCTACGTGCTGCCCGGTTTCATTGATGCGCACGTGCACGTCGAGAGTTCCCTGCTGACGCCCGCGCAGTTTGCCCGGCTGGCGGTGGTTCATGGCACCGTAGCCACGGTATCAGACCCGCACGAGATTGGCAACGTGCTGGGGGTTCCGGGGGTGGAGTATATGCTGGCCGACGGCAAACGTACCCCGTTTAAGTTCTGCTTCGGGGCGCCTTCCTGCGTGCCGGCTACGCCCTTCGAAACGGCGGGCGCTACCATCACGGTCAAGGATGTACGCTACCTGCTGGGCCTGCGCGACATCGGTTACCTCGCCGAGATGATGAATTTCCCCGGCGTGCTCAACGACGACCCCGACGTGCTGATGAAGATTGCGTATGCCAAAGCGTTCAGCAAGCCAGTCGATGGGCATGCGCCCGGCCTGCGCGGCAACGACGCCCAACGCTACATCGACGCCGGCATCGAAACCGACCACGAGTGCATGTCGTATGACGAAGGGCTGGATAAGGCCCGCCGTGGCATGAACATCCTGATTCGGGAAGGGAGCGCGGCCCGCAACTTCGACGCCCTGATTCCGCTGGTCGATGAGTTTCCGCAACTGGTGATGTTCTGCTCCGACGACAAGCACCCCGATACGCTGGCGCAGGGGCACATCAATCAACTGGTGGCGCGGGCGATCGGGGCGGGTTACAACCGCTGGAATGTGCTGCGGGCGGCCTGCATCAACCCCGTGCTACACTATCGCCTGCCCGTGGGGCTGCTGCGCGAAGGCGACCCGGCCGATTATATCGTGGTGCGCGACCTGAATTCGTTTGAACTGCTCGAAACGGTGATCAACGGCGAACCGGTGGCCAAAGAAGGTCGGTCACTCCTACCCGACCTGCGCAGCGAACACGTCAATCAGTTCAACTGCTCGGAGAAGGACCCCGCCGATTTCTGGCTACAGGCCCATCGGCCCTATGGTCTGCTGCGGGTTATCGAAGCCATCGACGGGCAGCTCATCACCAACGAGTTGCAGCTAGAGGGCACTATTCAGCAGGGGGCCTGGGTAGCCGACCCCGACCGCGACCTGCTGAAGATTGCGGTGGTCAATCGCTACGCCGATGCGCCGGTATCGGTTGGCTTTATCAAAAACTTTGGCCTGAAACACGGTGCCATTGCGTCGTCGGTGGGGCATGATTCGCACAATATCACCGCCGTCGGTTGCGACGACGAGAGTCTGTGTCAGGCGGTGAATGCCGTTATCCGGGCGCGGGGCGGACTGTCGGCAGTGGGCGTTATTCAGCAGGATAGCCATCCGCTTTATATCCGCAAGCTCTTGCCCCTGCCGGTAGCGGGGCTGATGACCGACGAAGACGGGTACGTGGTTGCAGCGCAGTATACGGAGTTGGATCAGTTTGTGAAAGAGGAACTTGGCAGCACCCTGGCCGCTCCCTTCATGACGCTGAGCTTTATGGCACTTCTGGTTATACCTGCGCTCAAGCTGAGTGACAAAGGGTTATTTGACGGGCGCTCGTTTCAGTTCGTGAAAATTGAATGCGCCCACTGAGTTAGCCTTCAGGCACATATCCTATACGATCTTACCATAATCATGCTGTTTTTTAACGATTCACTGTTTTTTTGCATTTTGCCGGTATAATTCATAAAATCTTGTAGTAAGTTTACCAGAGACCTCTCTCCAAAACCAACACGCAAGCTACCATGGCTCGTCAGCGCAACACGCCTGGAATCGACGAAATCAAATTGTGGGACGAATTCCGGTCTGGCAACCAACCGGCTTTTGCTCAACTTTATCAGGAATACGTCAGCGTCTTGTTTCACTATTGCAGTCACTTTTCGCAAGACCGCGCCCTGATCAAAGATTGCATCCATGATTTATTTGTCGAGCTGTGGCGGCATCGGCAAAACATCGGCCCCACCACCTCTGTGCGCTTCTACCTGATGGCGTCGATCAAACGGAAGCTGGTTCGGCACATCACCGCCGAGCAGAAGTTCTGCAATCCCGACGACCTGCGCCCCGGCGAAGGGTTTACCGACAGCGATCGCTCGCACGAGATGACGCTCATTCATCAGGAAGAAGACTCGTTCATGAATGACTGCCTGAGCCGCGCCCTCGACCGCCTGCCCCGTCGGCAGCGCGAGGCGATCTACCTCAAATTTTACCAGAATATGGGCAACGATGAGATTTCGAAGCTCATGGAAATCAACATCCAATCGGTCTATAACCTCATTTTTGGGGCGCTGGGCAACCTAAAGAAATACGTATCGACAGAACGTATGCCCATATAGTACCCCATTGCTCAGTGCCTGTTCATTGCGTCGTTTCTTTCCCTGTCTATTCCTAAGCCTTGAAAGCGGGCCGCTGGTTAACTAACCGGCGGCCCTTTTTATTTTACGATTCGTAGGGCGTAGTTTGTCGGGGGCGCCGGTTAGCGCCTCATAACAACAGACCACAAACGCAATGAACACCGGTACTATCCCCCTCCCCGAACGAGTCAGACCACGGGTATTGGACGACGTGATTGGCCAGCAACAATTAATCGGGCCCAGCGGTGCACTGCGCCGGGCCGTCGAGGCGGGGCGGCTTCCTTCCATGATCCTTTGGGGCCCGCCGGGCGTGGGCAAAACCACTCTCGCCCTCCTGTTGGCCGAGGCCGTCAAGCGACCGTTTGTGGCCCTCAGTGCCATCAACGCCGGTGTAAAAGAAGTGCGCGATGTGCTGAGCCGCCCGGCGGGTTTATTTCCGCCGGTTGTCTTTATCGACGAGATTCACCGCTTCAACAAGAGTCAGCAGGATGCGCTGCTGGGGGCCGTGGAGAAAGGGCAGATCACGCTCATTGGCGCTACAACCGAAAACCCATCGTTTGAGGTCAACAGCGCCCTGCTATCGCGTTGCCAGGTCTACGTGCTCGAGGTGCTCGACCGCGACGAACTGATTCAGGTGGTCGAACGGGCGTTGACTACCGATGTTGAGCTGAAAAAACGGCAGGTACGTGTCGCTGAGTATGACGCACTGCTCCGGCTGTCGGGGGGCGATGGACGCAAGCTGCTCAACCTGCTTGAATTAGTGGTGAGCAGCCACATCAGCAGCGATGAACTGGTCATTACCGACGAGTACGTGACGAAGGTGGCACAGCAGAACATTGCCCGCTACGATAAGTCGGGCGAGCAGCATTACGACATCATTTCGGCCTTTATCAAGTCCCTGCGTGGCTCAGATCCCAACGGAGCCCTGTATTGGATGGCGCGGATGCTGGTGGCAGGCGAAGACCCCGTGTTCATTGCCCGGCGGATGCTCATCATGGCCTCAGAAGACATCGGCAACGCCAACCCCAACGCGCTGCTGATGGCCTCGCAGGCGATGCAGGCTATCCGGGTCATTGGCATGCCCGAAGGACGGATTATTCTGAGCCAGGTGGCGATCTACTTGGCTACGTCGCCCAAGAGCAATGCCAGTTACACGGCCATTAACGAGGCGATGGCCCTTGCCGAAAAAACGGCCCACCTGCCCGTGCCGCTGCACCTACGCAATGCCCCAACGAAACTGATGAAGCAGTTGGGCTACGGCCGTGAATACCAGTATGCACACGACTATAATGGCAACTTTAGTCAGCAAAATTACCTACCCGACGAGTTGCAGAGCCAACGGATTTTTGAACCCGGACAGAACCCCCGCGAGCAGGAAATTCTTCGCACCTTACGCACATTGTGGGGTGACTGGTATGGATATTGATTAAACAACAACTTAGCATATTGACGTTTTTGTTTTCTTTTGGGCGGTTGTTTTCTTAATTTAGTACGAATGACCTTACTCTTCTGTTGATTATGATGAAATACGCTTTTCCTTTTCGTCTAGTCCAGTATGAAGAAGCCACCCCTGAAGTTCAACAGCTATACGACGAAACACGTCAGGCACTAGGCTTACCGTTTGTCTTAAACTGGTTTAAATGTCAGGGTAATAACCCTGTCTTGCTGCGGGGGAACTGGACAAAGCTCCGCGCCACATTGCTGCTGGGGGTTGTTCCCAACATTATCAAGCAGCTCATTATCTACAATGTATCGACGCAGCGCGGTTGCCACTACTGTGCAACCGTGCACGGCCTGTTTGCCAACAGACTGGGCAACGTCTTCGGTGAGCAGTTTAGGGTCACCGACGAGATGAATAGCGAACTCATTCCGCTCAGTTATCGAACCGCCGTCCGCGTAGTCACCAAAGCGGCTTTGCAGCCGAAAGCCATTACAGAAGACCACTTTAGCCAGCTTACTGCCGTTGGCTTCAACGGACAGGAAATTCAGGAATTGATGGCTCAGGCCGACTTGGTGAACATGTTAAATACCATTGCCGACATTTCCGGCATTAGGATTGATAATGAATTAGTGGAAATCGCCGCTTAACTCAACGCCTTTGTCTGCCCTCAACGACTTCAAGTACCGTATTATCTACGAGCAATTATCGAGGTTTTCTGGCAATCTCAGCCGGACCACCTCGTTTGATGAAATACGGCAATGCCTGCAACGTCACGTTAAATACCTATTTAGTTACCAGCTTATTCGCTTCTGTTTTTACCAACAGGATGAGTACGTGATTTTCTCCCTCACGCCCTCCGAGGTTGTCTGGCAACAAGGCGATTACGGCCTGCTCTACAGCCACGAACGATTGCTGAAAGGCAACAGTATTCCGGTGGTGATCAACGACGCAGCCGTGCTCGCGCAGAGCATTGAGCTGGTGCGACTTCCCTCAACCAGCGAGCTTATTCAATTGTGGAGCTGGAACCTGACCCTCGCACCTGAGTCAGGCGTTATTGCCTGCGTTTTCTCTACTGAATCGCACTCGTTTCAGGCGGCAGACATCACCGTGCTGAAGATCACGCTGGAAAATCTGTATGCCAAAATTCAGTCGATTCGGCTAATCGACGAACTGAATGCCAGCAAAAGGGCCGTCGATAAAGCGCTTCTGGCTTTGCAGGAGAAAAGCAACGTAATCTCGGAATTGGTCGCTACTCAGGAAGAAGTCATTCAGCAACGTACCCGGGCGCTGGAACTGAAAAACACTAAACTACTGCACTTGTCGCGGCAGCACGCTCACACCATTCGTGAACCCCTCTCCCGCATTCTCAGTCTGGCTTACCTTATTGATGTACTACCACCAGAGGAGGTGATCAGCGAGATCATTCCCGCCCTGGTGGCCACCTCAACCGATCTGGACCAGTCGCTGCAACAGGTTGTGCAACAAATCGACGCAGCCTTATTTTCGTCTGACGAATGGACTCAAAAGCTATGACGCCAACCATTATGCTGGTTGATGATAGCAGCATCTGCAACCTGATCATGCGAAAAGGGCTAAGTCAGTTGCCGATCAGTGCCGACATACACGACTTCACCGATCCAGTCTACGCGTTCTCACAGCTAACCGTGCTGCAACCTACGTTGATCTTTCTGGACCTGAACATGCCTGAACTCGACGGTTGGGGCTTTCTGGAGCGTATGCGTGAGACAGATCAGCACCATCGGGTCATCATCCTGACGTCGTCGACAAGCGCTATCGACCGGGCGCGGTGCAACGAGTTCAGCAATATACTCTCATACCAAACCAAACCCGTTACCCGTAGCTTTCTGGATTCCTTACCGCAATTTCTTCAACCCAGGCCCTAGACCGCTGGCAATTGCCTAAAACGCCACGGCTTTCAGCCGCAGCCCGGCATCTTCAGGCAGCCCAAAAACCAGGTTCATATTCTGAACGGCCTGCCCCGAAGCCCCTTTGGTGAGGTTGTCGATTACGCTGCTGATGAGCAACTGGCCATCGTGGTGTTCCAGCGCCAGCAAGCACTTGTTGGTGTTGACTACCTGCTTCAGATCGACCGGGCCGTTGCTCACATGCGTGAAGGGGTGGTTTTCGTAGTAAGCCCGATAGCGGTCAAGCGCGTCGGCCAACGTACCTGCATAGGGCGTGTACACGTTGGCCATGATCCCCCGTGTGAAGTCACCCCGGTAGGGCACGAAGTTGATCGCTTCGCTGAAACCGGGTTGCAATTGCACCAGACTCTGCCGAATCTCGGCTAGGTGCTGGTGCGTAAAGGCTTTGTAAATAGACAGGTTGTTGTTGCGCCACGTAAACCCTGTGGTAGGCACCAGCGCCTGCCCCGCGCCTGTGCTGCCCGTTATGGCACTCACCTGCACGGCGTCGAGCAGCAGGTCCGCCTCGGCCAGCGGCAACAGCGCCAGTTGGATTGCCGTAGCGAAACAACCCGGATTGGCTACCCGGTCGGCTTGCTGGATGCGCTCGCGGTTCAGTTCAGGCAGGCCATACACAAAATCGGCCGTTTCGTCGCGGAAATCGGTGCTCAGGTCAATGACCGTTACGTGCTCAGGTACGTCGTTTTCGGCCAGAAACTTCGCCGATTGGCCGTGTCCTGAACACAAAAAAAGCACATCGAGGCCTTCCTGCTGAACCAGCGCCTGAGTTTCGCCCCCGGCAAACGTCAGGTCGGTATCGCCCAGCAGATCGGTATGGGTGGCCCAAACCGGCTTACCCGCCTGACTTTGGCTATGGGCAAACGCCACCGACACAAACGGGTGGTTAATCAGAATTCGAAGCAGTTCACCACCCGTGTAGCCCGCGCCGCCAATAATACCTGCGTGAATGGTCATCCTCAAAAGAGAATGGATAATGAAGAATGGATACTGGGTGATCGCAACCGCCCAGTATCCATTCTTCATTATCCATTATTCATTGTTTTTAACGCGTTCGTAAATCATGACCTGGTTGGAGGCGACTTTCGAGAAGCCGCGCACGTCGTCGCCAGTCCAGGCATTGTTCATCTCACCGTATGAACCAAATTTCGCCGACATTAGGTCGTATGGTGACTCGATACCCAACACCGTGAACCGATACGGCGCCAGTTGCACAAACACCTTGCCTGTTACGTGGCCTTGTGTGTCGGCCAGGAAGGTCTCGATGTTCCGCATGACGGGGTCCATAAACTGCCCTTCGTGGAGCATGGTACCGTAGTAATTGCCCAGCTGCTCTTTCCAGGTCAGTTGGTTTTTGGTCAGAACGTGCTTCTCCAGCGCGTGGTGGGCCTTGATGATGATCAACGGGGCTGGTGCCTCGAAGCCTACGCGCCCTTTGATACCGATAATGGTGTCGCCCACGTGAATGTCGCGGCCAATACCATACGGGCCAGCCAGTTCGGTGAGGCGTTGAATAGCGCCAACGGGGTTCTTGAACGTTTCGTCGTTGATGCCCGTCAATTCACCATGCGTAAAGGTCAGGGTTACGGTTTCGTCACCCGATTTGGTTACCTGCGTCGGCCAGGCCGATTCGGGCAGGTACTGGTTCGACGTGAGTGTTTCCTTACCCCCTACCGACGTACCCCACAAGCCTTTATTGATCGAATAGGCGGCTTTGTGCCACTCCTGATCAACACCTTTGCTTTTGAGATACTCGATTTCGGCCTCCCGCGACAACCGCAGGTCACGGATGGGCGTGATGATTTCGGCCTCGGGCACGATGATCCGGAATGCCATATCGAAACGTACCTGATCATTACCAGCACCCGTACTGCCGTGCGCAATCGCCGACGCCCCAATTTGCCGGGCATATTCGCCAACGGCAATGGCCTGAAAGATCCGCTCCGCCGATACGCTTAGTGGGTACGTGTTGTTTTTCAGCACGTTACCAAATACCAGAAACTTCAGGCAATCCTGATAATAATCGTCGGTTTTCGACACCACGGCGTGCGAGGCAACCCCTAGCGAATAGGCCCGCGCTTCGATGGCCGCCAGTTCGTCGGCCGAGAAGCCCCCCGTATCCACCAGCACCGAGTGGACCTCCATGCCCTTATCTTCGGTCAGGTATTTTACACAAAAGGAGGTGTCGAGCCCTCCGCTAAATGCAAGAACAACTTTTTGTTTATCAGCCATTTCAGGTAGGAAGGTCATGTGTCGGCGCGCAACGCCCACCGACAAACGCCCAATTTGGCCGCAAATATCGGAGTTGTTGGGAGAAAAACGCAGCTAAACTACAAACGGCTTAACGCACGCAGATTCCGTTCGACAATTTCGACCACTACCGCGTCGGGCTTCTCAGCCTCGATCCGTTTCCAGTCGAGTGTCGACTGCCGCACAAAGTACGACTCGCCGAAGTAGGCTGGCAGAAAAAACGCTACGCTCGTGGTGAATGAGTCGCCAAAGAGCATCAACCTGGGTTGAGTCGTGTCGGGTCCGATCCATTGCCTATCCGGGTACCCGGTAGCCGACCGGCTACTCACCTTTACTTCTCTGGCTTTCAGCGGATTTTTCGGCTCAACCCCGTACAGATAGGGTTCGCGAACTTGCTTACGCAACATCATCAAACCGGCCAAATCGCCACCGTCGCCAGGAACCTTGGTATAGCGATAATCCTCTTTTCGGATCGGCTTAAGGTAGGGGAAATGCAATCGCATATGATCCATCAAAACGGCGCATCCGATTAGAGCCCCGTAATTGTTCCAGTGTGTATCTGTTTTTTGGTAAACAGGGGCGAGTCTCTTTGCCTGTATCAATGTATCCCGAAGATCGATATACGACAATTCAGGATACCGACTCATGGTAGATGACAACACGTCATGTGGTGTTTCAGGGCGGTAGCCAGCTGCTTTATCGACTTTATTTTGCTGTAGTAAGTCGGGGAGTTTTTCAGAATAGATACTATGCGAATCGGGAGCAATCAATACGTAAAATTTAATACTTTTTTGCTTCAATTTTTGCTGAACAGCTAGTAAATGGTCAGCAATAATGCGGGCTGAATCAGCGGAAAGTGAAAACAAACCAATGTGTTGTTTTATGACATATCCAGTTTGGTCACCTGCAAATAGCCACCCATCCTTTCCTAACAACACTTGCTCGGGTATAGGCGACTGCTTTAGTAAAAAGTAATTCAACACATTGTGGCAATAAACCAAGGCAGTTCGTCCACCAAAATTACCGACATAATAGGAATTAATTTGTCTTAGTTTGTTTTTGATATAAGTCCCCCCCCTACCGGTAGTCTGTACATTTGACTTGGATTCCATGGTTTGTTCTGGCGTAACGCCTAGAAAATAGCTAACCGTTGGCAAGAACAGTATGATAAAAAAAATTAACACTATGCTTTGTATGTATAGCTTTTTCATGAAGTTATCATCGATTAAAAGCGAAAGTAAATAAATGGATTATAGGTACTGGCGGCTAAATAAGTAATGGTAATAATAAACAAACCGAATAAGCCAATCATGTAGCCAATATCCCGCCAAAAAACAGGAAGCAGTCGCTGCCATTGGCTCTTCCACCAGTGATAAAAAGGAGTCGCCAGCAGACCACCCATCAGGAACGTACCCAGCTGAGGAGCTGTCAACAGGTAAGAAATCGGGTAAACCGTCCAAGTTGCCGTTATCTGACCGATACCCGTCATTCGACCTAGATAAGCCACGGCGCTACCGAGATCGTCGGCCCGAAAAAACACCCAGCCAACCACTACAATCAACAGGGTATAGACATGCCTTACGGGCCATGGAACGCGCTTAAGCCAATTGGCAAGCCCCGCCCGCTCAACCAATAGAAATGAGCCGTGAAATAACCCCCAGACAATGAAGTTCCAACTGGCCCCGTGCCACAGGCCTGTCACAAAAAAGACAACCAGTAAGTTACGATATGTTTGCGCGGCCGTCCCCCGACTACCACCCAAGGGTACGTACAGATAATCTCTAAACCAGCTGGAGAGTGATATATGCCAGCGCCGCCAGAAATCCTGAATAGATTGAGCCGTGTATGGGTAATTGAAATTTTCCTTGAAGTCAAACCCAATGAGTTTACCCAACCCAATGGCCATATCAGAGTAACCCGAAAAGTCGAAGTAGATCTGAAGCGAATAAGCGATAATACCAAGCCAGGCCGTTGATGTCGACATCGCATCGACAGGTGTATCGAAAACGGTATCGGCAACTCTGGCGAACGAATTAGCTAACAACACTTTCTTCGCCAATCCAATAATAAAGCGCTCGATACCCAACGAAAAACTATAAAATGTTGTGTGCCGGTTCGTTAATTCGCCAGCGATATCCGCATAGCGTACGATTGGCCCGGCGATTTGATGCGGGAACATGGCGACATACGTACCGTAATCGATAAAATTTCGGTTGGCGTCAATACGGTCCCAATAAACGTCGAGTACATATGAAATACCCTGAAACGTGTAAAAACTGATACCAATAGGTAACGCTATCGTTTCTACTGATTGCCAGTGTTCAGTTGATGCACCCAGGTAATGGGCGAGCTGGCTTGCCGAATCAACTGTAAAATTGGCGTATTTATAATAGAATAATAAAGATAAACTACCAATCAACGACAGATACAAACCCCACTTTCTGTACGAGTGCGCAATGAGTAAACCAGCGATATAATTTATAGCGGCAGAGGACAGCAAGACAATGACCACAAGGCCTTCCCCCCACGCGTAAAACAATAAACTAGCAACAAAAAGAAACCTATTCCGCCAACCAAGACGAGCTTCAGCTTGTATCAATTGCTTAGCTGGCAGCGCGTGATAGATCAGTAGAAAAAAAGGAAGAAATAGAAAAACAAATATTGGTGAGCTAAATAACATGCCAATACATCGGCGCCATGAATAGAAGGTAAGTTTTTGCTTTTTTATCTTAGTTATTCATTATCATTATACACAGCAATCTCGCGATATGAATCATCAGTACTTTACTTCACATGATATTAGTAAACTATGAATCTACGAATTCATAAATGGGCAATAGTTAAGCGTTTATGCTATCTATCATTGTTTGCCAGCGTACTAGCCTGTGGCTACACGGATGACTCGATCAATAAACCGCCGGTTGATGTATCCGTCACGCCGCCCAATGGCAATACGCCTACCCTGCCGGCGGCAGCTGATTGTGATTGCCCTGTAGACACGCCGGTCGCCTCAACACCGCCGACGGCTTTCGCCCGAACGCTTATTATCGGCAATAGCATCATGCTTCACCTACCGCTGCCTAACGTAGGTTGGCCTTATTCGCACGGGATGGCTGCGTCTGCCCCACAGGCCGACTTTGTTCACCTGTTGACGGCCAACTTGCAGCGAGTACTGCCGTCTGCCAGCGTCACTTTGGCGAACGGAGGCGATTTTGAGAGAGCGTACTGGACATACGACCTTAGTCAGCTAGATAATGCTTTTGTGAGCAAGCCTAATCTTGTCATTGTTCGTATCTCCGAAAACATCAACGACAAGTTGGTTGACGCCAACAACTTTGGCGTGCATTACAAACGCCTGCTCGATTATATAGCTGCGCATTCGGCTCCAGACGCGAAAATCGTCTGCTCAACCAGTTTCTGGAATAACCCTAAGAGCGATGCGGTCATTCGCACCATTGCCGCAGAGCGTGGTTATGCAGTAGCCTGCCTGTGCAAGCTGGTTGGCCGCCCTGAGTATATGGCCACTCAATTCACTAACCCAGGGGTGGCCGCTCATCCCAATGACAAAGGCATGGCCGAAATCGCCCGAATACTTTGGGCCCAAATTCAGTAGTTTACAAAACACGAAAGCCCGCCTCTACTGGGGCGGGCTTTCGCATGGGAAGACTATAAGCTAAGCAGTTACCGGCTGCGGTTGTGGCTGAATCATATCCATGTCGGGCTTCGACTGATCGTCGAGGGTGACGCGGCCGCGCTCTTTCCGGACAATACGCGAGTAGAGCGAAATTTCCTGATTAAATAGGAACAGGAAAAACAGCTTCACGAACGACGTGTGGTATTTGAGCGTCTCGTAATACTCCGGTGCGGCGTTCTTAATAGCCGGCAGCTTATTCCAGGGTACTGACGGGAAATCGTGGTGTTCGTTGTGAAAACCTACGTTCAGGTTTACCGTGTTGAGTCGGCCATAGTAGCTGTAGGTTTCCTGATTAGGATCGAGGGTCAGGAAGTGCTCCTGCGCCCAGCGGGCACCCAGCGGGTGCAGCCCCACCGAGAAGAACAGACACAGCACCAAAAACGCCAGGGCCTTCCAGCCGAAGAACACAACGATGAGCACGTCGAAGGTGATCTGCACAACGAAGTTGGCAATCACCCATTTATCAAATACCGCCAGTTCGCGCATACGGAGCGTGCGGATACCCTGAAAAATGGGGTACAGCAGCAACCAGATTGCCTTACCGATCGAGTAGTTGTTAATCAGTTTCGCTTCGTACCAGTCGGGCAGATCGGCGTCGAGTTCGTGCACACCCTGGAAAGCGTGGTGCTTGATGTGGAAGTTCTTGAACGTAATGGCCGTGGGGAATACTGTGGGCAGGTTGGCGAAAATAGCCGTCCAGACGTTGGCCGCGGGCTTACGGAACACGAGGTTGTGGGCTGCTTCGTGAATGCAGACAAACAGGGTATGCGCCGGAAAGGCACCAATGAACCAGGCCGCTGCAATAATCAGCCACCACGACTGATCGCGCAGGAGCCATGCCATACCCACCATCAGGATGACACAGGCCACCGCAACCCAGAGTGTCGTCGGGTTTTTTTGCCCAATGAGCTTCTTTACCTCCGGGTGGGCTTTCATGATTTGCCGTGTGCGGATGCGATGGGGCTCCGCCGCAGTCGAATACGTAAAGTCGTTGACTTTTGTTGACATAATTCAGGTGTCGTGGCTACGAGTTGATTAAGACCCGTTGTTGCTTACGGTTAGTTTGTACGATTGACAAAAATAACCACAAAGACGGGTTAACTTTTTGTCTGTTTGATATTAATCATAAAAAAGACGCACCCGCCAGGGGTGGGTGCGTCTAACTCATTGGTTCGTAATCAACAATATATAAGATGTATAGGCTCGGCTCACCATCTTCCGGTGGGCGACGCGACAGGGTCTTGTCAGTACTGAACGGAAGCTATTAAACGAACGAGGGCAACGGCTTACAGTGTGAAAGCATAACCGACTGATATACCAACGCTGCGGTTACGGACGGGCAGGTTAACGAGCGGCACCTGCAACTGACGGGTGAAGCCATACTCATAGCGACCTTCCACAAAAAACTTGCCACTACCGGCCTCGGTCGAAATCCCGAAACCACCTACGCCCGAAAAATCCCAAGGATTCAGCGTATTACCAAAATCGAGGTCGACATCCATGTTTTTCGTCGTAAACAGGGCCGTAGCGCGGGTGCGTATGCGGCCATCGAAGGTGTAGGCTACCGCCGGGCCAGCAAAGAAGTAAGGTTGTATCGGCCCGTCGACCAGATTGACTTTCAGCAACGCCGCCGTTTGGATAGACTGAGTCTGGTAGGCCACGCGCGCCCCAATTGGCAGGTTGATAAGCCCCAGATCAATGTTGGTGCCTTCGCGCAGCACAAACCCTTTTTGTACGTAGTTCACTTCGGGGCGGAACGACACCAGGCCGGTGCCCAGCGGAATGTCGAGGAAGATACCGCCGGTGGGGCCGGGCGACAACTCAGGCTGGACGGGTAGGTTTTTGAGCATTGACGGCTCCGAAACGGTCCCCCAATTGACGCCCCCCCGAAAGCCCACCTGAACCTGGGCAAAGGAAGCAGAGGCAATAAACAAAGACGTGAGGGCAAGGGCGGAGGCAACTAAGCGTTTCATACTTTCTTACTGAGGTTAATTTGGTGAACCCGAAGCTCGACCCAGCCGGGTCGATAGATAGGCAGTCAGTCGGGAAGTAAAAAGTCGGCTATAGGCGCGTTTCGTGATTGTTTGATGCTTGGATAGACCAGCCACGAGAAAGATTAACGTACCTGAGAAATTTTTTTGGGCGCGGCTTTCTCCTTTCTTTGCGGGTCCGAGTTTAGGCTTGGGGTGACATTCATTGGCCATTACTATGCGTTCGATGCCAGTGCCTACCGACTCTTGACCCACGACCAGGAATTATGCGCTACGTAAAACCAACCCGATACAGCTACCTGCCCAAGCCCCTCGACCGGCTCGATATCATCGGCCTGTTCGAGTGCGATCCTTTTGGTAACTGGTTGCTGTTTAAGCGCATCATCATCTCGATTGTGGGCTGGTTTACGTATTTCCGGTACACAACCGTCAACCGGATCACCATCGAAGGCACCGAGCATCTGGAGAATCTGCCCATCAACAATGTGCTGTTTCTATCGAATCACCAGACCTACTTTGCTGACGTCATTGCCTTCTACCACATCTTCTGTGCGGTGAAATGGGGCTTCAAAGACACCATGCTCCCACCGATGTATCTATTTGCACCCCGCGCCCGGCAATATTATGTGGCCGCCAGCGAGACCATGCAGAAGGGAATTCTGGCAAAAGTGTTTGCGCTGGGCGGGGCCCTTACCGTAGAGCGGTCGTGGCGGGCCGATGGGCGTGACGTCAAGCGCACGGTCGACACGTCGGCGGGCGACAAAGTGCGGACGGCCCTCGAACATGGCTGGGTGATCAGCTTTCCGCAGGGCACCACCAAACCTTACGCCCCCGTTCGGAAAGGCACGGGCTATCTGATCAAAGAAAACGACCCCATCGTAATTCCGGTGGTCATCAACGGCTTCCGGCGGGCGTTCGATAAGAAGGGGTTGCGGTTTAAAAAGCGTAACACTCAGCTCTCCGTCCGCTTCAAAGCGCCCCTGGTGGTTAGCCCCGAGGAAAGCGTAGACGAGATTGTCGAGAAGGTCCGCCGTGCAATCGAGCAGGACATTCCCGAGCAGATGGACTGGGTTCAGGGACCGGGCGGCCAGTAGCTCATTCGTTGAACGACGACCGCCGGTTTTCCCCTCGCTTCGTTCGTTATTTTCCCGAGCAGGCGCCGGGCGTATAACGTACCCCGGCACAGGTCGCCATGCAGGCATTACTGTAGGTACGTCCGTCGCAGCCGCAAACAGGTTGGTACTCCTGGGTACAGATGCAGTTGGCCGTAGCTTTCGGCTGACAATCGGGCGTGATGGCTTTGGCGCACCCTACTAGCGCAGCCAGCGCGAAACAGGTAGCAAGCGTCTTCATGATGGATGGTGTTCGTTGGTAACGGGTTAGCCATAAGACCCATCAGACCACCAAACCGTTGCGTTGCCCTACGTCTGAATGACACCAACATTGAACGGTTTCGTGATCGGGGCGTGGTTGGCTGCTTCCAGCGTGGTGGCCACGTGGCGGCGGGTATCCAGCGGGTCAATCACGGCATCGACCCACAGGTGCGCGGCGGCGTAGTAGGGTGATAGCTGCGCGTTGTATTGATCCGTAATTTTTTGCAGCAGCGCCTGTTCGTCTTCGGGCGTGATGGTCTCGCCTTTTGCTTTGAGCGACGCCACCTGAATTTGCAGCAAGGTTTTGGCCGCTGACGCGCCACTCATTACAGCCATCTGGGCGGTTGGCCAGGCCACCATCAGGCGCGGGTCGTAGGCCCGGCCGCAAAGGGCGTAGTTACCGGCGCCATACGAGTTACCCACGATGATCGTGATTTTGGGTACCACCGAGTTGGCCATCGCATTGACGAGTTTTGCCCCGTCTTTGATGATGCCCCCCTGCTCGGCCCGGCTACCGACCATGAAGCCCGTTACATCCTGCATAAACACGAGCGGGATCTTTTTCTGGTTGCAGTTCATGATAAACCGCGCGGCTTTGTCGGCCGCATCGCCATAGATCACGCCGCCCATCTGCATTTCGACCGCCGCCCCCCCGCCAGAGCGGGGTTGTTTGGCCTTCACGACTTTCCGCTGGTTGGCCACGATACCCACCGCCCAGCCGTCGATGCGGGCATAGCCGCAGATCAGCGACTGACCATAATCGGGCTTGTAGGGATCGAAATCAGAATTATCGATGAGCCGATCGATGATGGCCTGCATATCGTAAGGCTTAACCCGGTCCTGCGGCAGCAGCGTGTAAATCTCCGCCGGATCAAGCGCGGGCGGCGCGGGCGCTACCCGGCTGAAGCCCGCCGTTTCCGGGGCTCCCGTCTTATCGAGAATGCGTTTGATGGCGTCGAGGCAGCTCTGATCGTCGGGGTATTTGTTGTCGATCACGCCCGAAATTTCGGTATGCATGGCGGCGCCACCCAGCGTTTCGGCGTCGACATCTTCGCCGATGCTCGCTTTCACCAGATACGGTCCGGCCAGGAAAATCGATCCGGTTCCTTCCACAATCAGGGCTTCGTCGGACATGATGGGTAGATAGGCGCCGCCCGCCACGCAACTGCCCATAATGGCCGCTACCTGCAACACCCCCATCGCCGACAGGTGCGCGTTGTTGCGGAACATCCGGCCAAAATGATCTTTGTCGGCAAACACCTCGTTTTGCAACGGTAGGTACACACCCGCGCTATCGACCAGGTAGATGATCGGAAGCCGGTTTTCCATGGCTACCTCTTGCGCCCGCAGGTTCTTTTTGGCCGTAATCGGGAACCACGCGCCCGCTTTCACGGTGGCGTCGTTGGCCACGATCACGCACAGCCGCCCCGACACGTACCCAAGGCCCGTAACGACGCCGCCGGATGGGCACCCTCCGTGTTCGGCATACATGCCCTCGCCCACAAAAAGGCCGATTTCAAGGAAGTCGGTTGCCTCATCGATCAGGTACGTTATCCGTTCACGGGCGGTGAGCTTGCCTTTTTTGTGTTGATCATCAATTTTTTTCTGGCCACCACCCAGGTACGTCTGGGCCGTGCGGCGGGTAAGTTCGTCGAGAAGGGGTTGCATAAGGGTTTGCGAATGAAGTTGTAGTAAAGCAAAAATGCTGACGCAAAGGGTTTCGCGTCAGCATTTCCGTAACGAATCCTCGTTTATTTCTGCGGTATCGAATCTACTTTGGTCGTCGTCGTGGTAGTGACGCGCACGGTGCCCGGCTTGCTCGGGGCCGGCTTGTCTTTCTTACCGAAGACCGAAAACGAGACGTTGATGTATTTCTTCGGGTTTTCCCGGAAATCGTTCAGCAGTTTGTCGACCGATCCGGCTGTGCGGCTCACGTTGACATACAGGGAATCGTCCGTCGTCAGCTTACCCAGCGAACCCTGCCCTTTCTCGATGTTGCCCAGCAGTTTTTGCAGGTTATCGATCGATTTATTGGCGTTGTTGAGCGTCTGGCGAAGTTGCAGGGCGTTGAGCGAATCGGCGAATGAGCCGGTTTTGGTCAATATTGGTCCCAGTTCGCGCGTGGTCTGGTCCAGCGAACGCGACAATTGATTCACGTTGGCCAGCGCCGCTTTCAGGCCAGCCCGGTTTTCGTTCAGCGCCGCATTGAGCGTGCCCGTAACGGCATTGGCCCCTTGCAAGGTCTGGTTCAGGATCACGCCCGTCTGGTCAAACTGGGCTACCACCGTGTTAAGCCGGTGCGTCAGCGAGTCGACGTTGTTCAACACGGGCAGCGTTTTTTCCTTGATCAGGCCCGAAATGCCCTGCTCGTTGTCGGCTACCAGCATCTCGCCTTCAGCCAGCAGGGGCGCGCCGGGATTCAGTTGCAGCCGGATGATCTTGCCACCCAGCAGACCGCCATCAGCCAAAAGCGCTTTCGACCCCTGCGTGATGACCACGTTTTTGTTGACGTCGAGGGTGACCCGGAGTTTGTTACCCTGATCGGGCAGGAGTTCGATGGATGCTACCCGGCCAACCGTTAACCCGTTTAGCAATAGCGGGTTCGACGTGGTTAGCCCGTCTACGTTACTATAAATGACGCTGTATTGCCTACTTTTCTTGAAGATATTGGTCCCCTTCAGAAAGTTGAACCCAAAAAATAGCATGGTGAGGGCCACCAAAGCCAGCAGACCCACCTTTGCTTCCTGCGATAGTTTCATGAACGATTGATACAATGCCCGGCTCAACAACGAAAGCGCCGGTGCCTATTGGGGATAACTTAGGTTTATCGGTCAAGGTTCAACAGACAAAGGCTCAGCGCTCAATTGGCCGAAAGACGGCCGTGATCGCGACGTCTTGAGTGGTCGACGTTAGTTTGTCCCCTCCATATCGTGTTTATACTGCTCGAAGGCTTTGCAGATAGAGGCTGCAATGCGGTCCTGCCCATCTTCAGAAGCCAGGAAATCTTCTTCATCAACATTGGTGAGGTAGCCAGTCTCAACCAGCACGCTCGGCATGGTCGTGCGCCACAACACCAGAAAACCGGCCTGCTTGACGCCGTTGCTGCGACGTTCGGCCATGCGGCGGAAGTTGCGCTCGATTTTCTCGGCAAAGCTGATGCTGCTGCCCATGAACGCGTGCTGGTAGTTAGCCAGCATAATATAGGCCAATGGTGAGTTGGGATTAAAGCCCTTATAGGTTTCCTGGTAATTGGCTTCTTTCAGGATAACCGCGTTTTCGCGTTTGGCGACGTCGAGATTGCCTTCGGTTTTGTGCAATCCCATGGTGTAGGTCTCGGTACCGTGGACGGCCTTCGACACCGGGCTGGCGTTACAATGGATTGAGATGAACAGGTCGGCGCGGTTGCGGTTGGCAATGGCCGAGCGCTCTGCCAGTTCAATAAACCGGTCGGTGGTACGGGTAAAAATGACCCGCACGTCGGGCATTTCCTCTTTTATTTTGGTCCCTAATGCCAGCGCAATCTTCAGGTTGATCTTCTTTTCCTGCACCTGGCGGCCGTGGGTACCGGGGTCTTTTCCGCCATGACCGGCGTCGAGCACGACCGTCCTGATCTGGTTGGCGCGCCCCGCCGGACGGGGCTGCTGGGGCACGGTATCCTGCCACCGAGTGGGGCTTGGCAGGGTCGTCAGGGCAAGCAAAGGCCCCAATATCACCGAAAGTAGGACAATCCTAACAAACCGATTTGAGGCCAGTGGCACAGTCGGTTTAATACTATTTAACAGTGAAATGGCTTTCAAGGCAGTATCGGGTGTTTGTTCGTTGATAACTTTGTGTACGTTGCGACGACATTCTCCCGTCGGCAAATGTAATTTTTGATAGAACCGAAAAAAGGACATATTATTTTACGGGTCAACACCTGGGTGCTGATCCTGTGGCTATTGCTGGGCTTTTTGAGCCTCGCACGGGCGCAGGAACGCCCCACCAGCCCGCTTAGTCCGCTCCCGACGCCCCCTTCCAAACCTGTCAACCAATCGCCCGAAGCCGCACGGCCTGCCTCAGGTACGTCGGCACCGGCCGGTACGCAACGTACCCGGCTTTCGGGCCGTTCGGCGGGTGATACGGCCCGAACCGACACGGCGAAGGTACCGCAGGATCAGTTTGCCACCACGGTTCGCTATTCGTCGAAAGATTCCAGCCAGGTCAACGGACAGATCGTGGAGCTATGGGGTGAAGCCGAAGTGGTTTACGGCGACATCTCACTGAAAGCTGATTACATCAAACTCAATCAGGAAACCAACGAGGTGTATGCGCGCGGCCGCTACGATTCAACGGCCAAGAAGACCATCGGCACCCCCATTTTCAAGGACCGGAGCGAGACCTATAATACTAAAGAGATCCGCTACAATTTTAAGACCAAAAAAGCCCTCGTCACCAGTATCATCACGCAACAGGGTGAGGGCAACATCCGCGGAAAAACCGTTAAGAAAGACGCCGAAGACAACCTCTACATTCGCGGGTCGATTTACACGACCTGTAACCTGGCTACGCCCCACTTCCACATCAATGCGCCCAAGCTCAAAGTAGTGCACAATAAGCAGGTCGTGTCGGGGCCGTTCAACCTGGTTATCAACGAGATCCCCTTACCGCTCGGGCTTCCGTTCGGCTTTTTCCCGTTTCCGAAGAAAAAAGACATTGGCGTATCGGGGATCATTATGCCCCAATACGGCGAAGAACCCAACGGACGCGGCTTTTACCTGCGCGACGGCGGTTATTACTGGGCCGTCAACGAGAATATCGGGCTGCAGTTTACGGGACAGATCTACTCGCGGGGTAGCTGGGGCGGTGGGTTATCGGGCGCCTACAACAAACGGTACCGCTACAACGGGGGCTTCCAGCTACGCTATAACCGCAACTTCGCCGGCGACCTGATCGATACCCTCAACAAGCCCCGCACCGACTTTGCCATCACCTGGAACCACGCCCCGCAGAACATCGGGCGGCGGTCGTCGTTTTCGGCGAGCGTCAACGTGACCAGCAACAGCTATAACCAGTTCAACTCGTTCAACACGGCGGCGGTTACCTCTAACGTGGCGGGGTCGTCGATCCAGTATAGCCGTACGTTTGGCAAATACGTACGGGCGGGGAGCAACCTGCGCGTCAATCAGCAGTTTGGCCAGATCAACCAGACCACGGGTGTGCGCGAAAACGGCAAAACGGAAGTATCGGGCGACTTTAACCTGTCGGTCAATCAGATTGCGCCGTTTGCGCTTAAGGGGGGCACGGGTCGCTGGTACGAAAGTTTCCGCCTGGGCTTTCAGTTCGACGCCAACGCGCAGGTCAGCAATACCATCCGCAGCCAGTTCGATACGACGGGTTACGGTTTTCGGGTCATACCCGACGAATCGATCTTTGGCAAACCGGTTAGCCGCGCGATATTCATTCAGGACAGCATCCAACGGGCTACTGACATCCGCCTGGGCAGGACCGTCGAGGATCCTAACCTGATTGCGTTCAATTTTGACAACATAGGACGCATCTGGGACAATCGGCTGATCAACATGCGCTACAGCATACCCATTGCGCTGCCTAACTTTAAGATTGCCCGCTACATCAACTTCACGCCGGGTTTTTCGCTACAGGGCGATATCTACAACTACCGGCTGAACTACGAATACGTACCTGACTCCAACGGCGTGCGCATTAGCCGTGAGCGGGGCTTCTTCCCGACCTACCAGTTCTCGACCAACGCCAGCATCAACACGCGCTTCTACGGCACGGCGTTTATCCGGGGGAAGCGGCTCGAAGCCATCCGGCACACGGTAGCCCCGTCGGTGTCGATCAGCTACACGCCCGATTTCTCAAGCTCGACCTTTGGCTTCTACCAGCGGCTCGAAGGCCCGGCAGGTTCATCCTTTAACAATGTACCCGAATACCGCCGCACACTGTCGCGCTTCCGGGGGTTAGGAGGTACGTATGGCAGCACCCCGCCGGGGCAATCGGCGATCGTGTCGTTTGGGATCGTCAACCAGTTGGAAATGAAGGTACGTACCCGCGACGATAGCTCGGGGCAGGAGTTCAAGAAGGTACCCATCTTCGACAACCTGAGTTTGAACGGCAGTTACAACCTGCTGGCCAACGAGTTCAACCTCTCGACGATCAACGTCAGTGCCAATACGCAGATCGCCAAGAACGTCAACTTCAACATCTCGTCGGTTTTTGATCCGTATTATTTCCAGCGGTACGAAGCAAACGAGACGAGCTCTAAGCAAGTAGAATATGTGCGTGTCAACCGATATATGGTGAACGAAGGAGCTGGTCTGGCGCGGTTATCGAGCCTGCAAGCGTTTATCAGCACTCGCTTTGCACCGAAAAAAGCTGATCAGCCCAAGAAATCACCCAACGCCAGCGATGCCACGCTGAAGGCCATCAGCCAGAATCCCGATCTCTACGTCGATTTTACCATTCCCTGGTCGCTAAACGTTAGCTATTCTTTTGGCTATACGAGTTTCAGCCCCATCCAGAGCGCCATCATCCAGACGATGCAGCTAACGGGTGATTTCAGCCTGACGCCCAAATGGAAGTTTACGTTCCAGACGGGATACGACTTCCAGTTCAAAGCCCCCTCGATCACCACCATCGGCGTCAACCGTGATCTGCACTGCTGGGAAATGGCCTTTAACTGGACGCCTTATGCCGGTAGCGCCTTTCGCGCCGGTAACTACTCCTTCGATCTGCGAGCCAAATCATCGATCCTCCAGGAGTTGAAACTTAGCCGTCGTCGGTCGTTCTACGATTCGGGTGGATTTGGTGGTGGTTTCCGGTAGGCAAGGCTATGACCAAGCTATTTCATCTCACTCTTTTGTACACACTTATCTACCTTTTAATAAATCATAACAGTGCAGATCTGATTACTCATTCATACAGGCATGTTTGTTGACAAACCGGCCAAATCATCCTATTAGTATACTTTAATTGAATATTATATATAAAATGTAACTACATATAATATGCGAAAAGCTTTTTTTTTATTCTCACACCCTCTAATTATAACCAACTGATTATTAGCACACTATTAAACGTATATAAGTAAATATTTTTAAGCATAAAATCGATTATAAGTTGACAATCACCTAGTTAGTCGGTGTTTACTTGGTATAGTAGTTGCCAATGGTATGGAAAGAAAACATGCACTCTATCCTATGCAAACAAGTGCCTATTGCAGACCGCTACTTTCATAATTACTAGGCTATTACGTTAGCCCGTTTCGCTCTCTCCTCTACGGATACCGACTATTAACAACAGGTTTGTCGACGGACCTGAACGGTATCTCTACGCGCTTTTTCCAACAGCCACGGTGGTCTTTATCATCGACCACGCCTGGTCAGATTTCAGTCCGTTTCACCTACTTCTTTTTAGTCCACATGAA
The DNA here is from genome assembly GCF_000331105.1 of Fibrella aestuarina BUZ 2. NCBI lineage: Bacteria > Pseudomonadati > Bacteroidota > Cytophagia > Cytophagales > Spirosomataceae > Fibrella > Fibrella aestuarina. The sequence continues at coordinate 5,461,239 of NC_020054.1, forward strand.
AAACGTTTCACGTAACGTAGCCACGCTGCTGGCTATGCTAGTCTGCACTATGTCCATAGTTTTTGGACAAACGACACCGCAAACGCGGGAAAACAATCAGGTTTGTATGGATCCCGTCGTTGGGATCGGGCGGGGCGCTTACATCAATCAGGCCCGCACATCGGGCATATGCGTGGCCTGCGCAGGCACCAGCACTTCAGCCGTTGTAAATGGTAATCTCACTGATTTTGCTACGATCGATTTGGGCGTGTCAGCCGCTGGTGGTTACCGGGTTTCCGTCAGGGATTCGCTGCAATATTATCCCGCTGGTAACGAAGCCGGGTTCGTAATCCGGTACCGCGACAGCGGCCTGCTCGGCCTGCTCGATGCGACCCTGCTAAACCAGGTTGCCATCCGCACGTACCGCAACGGAACGCTGGTCGAAACAGCTAACTTCTCGAGCGGCACGGGCCTGTTGAAAGCCACCGTCCTGGGCGGCAGTGGCTCAGGCAAACAAGTACTTAGCTTCGTAACGACGCAGGATTTCGACGAAATCGAACTAGCCTACACCGGTGTGGTTTCAGCCGGCAAACTGCTCGACGTCTACTATGCGTTTGAGGGCCCCGGTACGTGTCCTAAAGACTGTATGGACGGCCTGCTGACAGCGGGCAACGGTGCCACTGCCACAAGCGGGGAGATCCCGGCGCTCGGCTTGCCACTCAGCTGTCTGGCTGGCAGCGTGTCAGGGAGCTCCAACCTGGTCGACAGTGATTCAACAACCAACTTTGCCACCATTTCGGCGACAGTCGGCTTGCTCTGCCGCCGCTATGTAGAAGTAGGCACGGCCACCACGTACCCAGCTGGTTATGAAGCCGGCTTCGTAATCGACAATGGCGGTGGCCTCATCGACCTGACTGCCCTGGGAGGCATTACCGTTGCCACTTATTACAATGGTGCCCTGCGGGAGTCTTTTTCAGGTACTGGCCTGGTTTTCAGCAACGTATTGGGTGGATCAAACAAAACGCAACTGGGCTTCAAGGCACAGCAGGCATTTAACAGCATCCGTATCACACTTGCCGGTGTGTCGGTAGCAGTTAGCCTGCGCGTTTACCATGCTTATGTCAAAGCCGATACAGATAACGACGGTGTAGCGGATTGCCTCGACAAGTGTACGGGTAACGATTTGCTCGATGCCGATGGGGACGGTATCCCCGACGCCTGCGACAGCAACGTGGCCGACCTGTCGGTGACCAAGTCATCAAACAGCAGCACCGCGACGGTGGGCAGCAACGTAACGTATACGGTCAACGTGCAGCGCCTGTCTGGCCCCAACGCCACAGGAGTTGTGGTCCTCGACACCCTGGCTCCCGGTCTGGTTTACGTATCACACGTAGCATCGCCGGGTACGATTTATAACCCCACAACGGGCCGCTGGACGATCGGTAGTGCACTGGCAGGCGCCACCTCTACGGTTTCGCTGAGCATCACGGCGCGGGTCGACGTGCGGGGCGTCAGCACCAACATCGCTGAAGTAATTCGCAGCTTTGAAACAGACCCCAACTCGACGCCGGGCAACGGGAACCTGTCGGAAAACGATATTGCCAGCGCCTGCGTCAGCGTACCAATTGATCTCTGCCAGGGTTCATCGGTGGTGCTTTCGGCCCCCGATAGCTACACGGCTGGCGTAGAGTGGTTCCGTACGTTCAATGGCGTCACTACATCGGTAGCCACCACGCCTACCTTCTCGGCCTCGCTGTCGGGTAGTTATAGCTTCACCAGCACCGGCGCGGCGGGTTGCGTATCGGGCAACTGCTGCCCCGTTATCCTGAACGTGGAAGCCCTGCCAACGCCAACGCTGGCGGCCAGCCAGTCGGTTATCTGCGCCGGAGCCAGCACGACCCTGTCGGTTGTTAGCCCGGTGGGTAGCACTACTTATGTCTGGAGCGATGGCACCGTAGGTACGTCGGTGGTCGTTAGTCCATCCGTCACGACCGTTTACAGCGTATCGGCGACCTCGGCTGGTGGTTGTTCGAGCATCGTATCCATTACCGTTACGGTCAACGCAGCGCCTGTTCAGGCACCGATCGTGGCTATTTGCGGCCCGGCAACCAGCGGTACGTATAGCTTCGTAATCAACCCGAGCACGGCGGGCACCAGCACGTCGTACTTCGTAAAAGTGGGTTCTGCTGCCGAAACGGGCCCGTTTGCGTACGGCACGCCTCGCCAGATCGACGGCAACACCGGCTCATTCTCGGTTGTGATTCGGGACGCCACCACGAGCTGCTCGGTGACGCTACCGGTTACGGCTCCGGTCAACTGCCCCACTTGTCCGCCTAAAGTTTGCGTACCGATCCGGATTGCCCGTGTTGAGTAGTGTTAGGTTTGTTTGAACTATCCATTCCATACCGAACGGCCCGCCTGGGCCGTTCGGTTTTTTGTGTGGTCTACAAACCAATAAGCAATCGGTTTAGTACACCGTCGATTTCAGCTTGCCTTTCATGGCCTTCCGCAACTTCTCGACTTTGGGCAGCGACACTCGCTGAATGTAGGGCTGGTCGGGGTGGAGTTTGCAGTAATTCTGGTGGTAGTTCTCGGCCGGGTAAAACACCTGAAATGGCGCCACTTCCGTCACCACCTTGCCCGCATAATGATTCGATTCGTTGGTGCGGCGAATAGCCGCTTCGATTTCGGCTTTCTCGGCCGGTGTGCGGTAGAACGCTACCGACCGGTAGTCACGGCCAACGTCGGGTCCCTGGCGGTTAAGGGTGGTGGGGTCATGCCCCGCAAAAAACGCGTCCAGCAGCTCACGGTAGCTGATCACCTTCGGATCGTAGTACACCTGCACCGATTCGGCATGACCGGTTTGATCGGTGCCCACCTCTTCGTAGGTTGGGTTCTTGGTGTTCCCCCCCGAATAGCCCGAGATCACGTCCCGCACGCCTTTCAGTTGGTCGAAGCCTTCTTCCATCGCCCAGAAACACCCACCCGCAAACGTAGCGACGGCCTCGCCGGGTTTTAGGGCAGGGAGTTTGGCCGGTGCTGCTGCCGGGGCCTGTGCCCAGCCGACCTGCGCCGTCAGCAGGAGCATCAGTATGCTTAGTCCTTTTTTCATTATGTCTGCTTGTTAACGTACCTGTACTCAATTAGCAACGGAGCCACCCGGCCTACACGCCTGATGGGTCGCCGCTAGCTATACATCATAAACACGCCGTTGCATCAATCCGTTGCTTCGTTCGCGGCCTAGTGGTTGCTCCGGGCAACTGGCGTTGTGTCCTGGCGCGGGGGCAGAGCAACCGGCTGCGTAAACGCGTGTTTTATAGACGGAAATTGCTGCTGAATGGCAGCATGAATGCGTACGATGGCTTCGTTGAGAACGTCGGTGGTGAGGTTGGTCTGAAACGCCACGCTTTGCACCATCGTGATTTCTTCGGGGCCTAGATAGATGGTTGCCAGCTCGCTGACCCGCACAACCGCCGGGTCCGATTCGGTCAGGGCGATCAATTGTCGGCTCACCTCCGGGTCGACACCCTCGCCCAGCAGCAGGCTTTTGCTTTCGCGCGCCAGCACCACCGCTACTCCCACCAGCAACAGCCCGATCAGGATGGAAGCCAGACCATCCAGGGTAGGGTTGTTCAGTGTATGCCCCAGAAAAACGCCCAGAAACGCGATGATCAGCCCAATCACGTCGGAAGCGTCTTCAAACAGCACGGTGAACGTAGCCGAATCTTTACTGTCTTTGATGGCCGCCCACAAGGATTGATTACCGCGTTGGGCATTGAAGGCCCGCCAGGCGGTCAGCAACGAATAGCCGTCCAGCACCAGTGCAATTCCCAGCACGATATAATTCCAGAAAGGGTCTTTGATCGCCTCGGGGTGCTGAATGTGCGTGATGCCTTCGTAGAGCGAGACCCCGCCGCCAATGGCAAAAATCAGCAGCGCCACCACATACGACCAGAAGTACTGCTCGCGCCCGTAGCCGAACGGTCGTTTCTGATCGGGCGGGCGCTGGCTGCGGCGTATGCCCAGCAGCAGGAGCAATTCGTTCAACGTATCGACCAGCGAGTGAATCCCCTCAGAAATCATGGCCGAACTACCTGTCATGCTCGCCACGATGAACTTGGTTGTAGCAATGCCCAGATTAGCCGCCAGGGCCGTATAAATCGGCGTATTCGATGAAGCCATACGGGTAAAACTACGGGTCTGGATCGATGTTTACGCAGCCGTTTAGGGTTTTCACCAAACTCGGGTTAGCCGAGCGACATCGAGCTGTCTTTTTGCTCTATTTTGGGTCCGTTGCCTCGGCAAACGGCACCGGATCCCCTTTTTTTGGTTATAAACCTGTAGACCTACTAGGCAGCACCGATAGCCTCGTTTATTCACCCGATTCGGGTCTATGCTTTCCATCAGCGTTGGTCGGTTTATTGCGGCACAACGAAGAACCTCCGGCGGTCGAAACCGGCGCCGGGATGCGGGAGACAATCACCCAGATTCTCGAACTGGCCCCTTCGCAAGGCACAGGCGAGCAACGAAAAACAGGCGCTAACGCTGGATCCTCCAGCCCGGCCTGATTCTCCAAGCAGCGTCGTCAATCAGGAAACAGTACAGCTGTTCGGCTCACTCCGGCCAAACCAGCTTGCAGTACCGCGCTGCTGAGCGCGGGTGCCTTTATCAGGTACGTTGCCCAACCTATTGCGGGCAAGCCGACCGCCCTGAAGCACTAAAAACGGCGCTTTTCTTTACCCAACACGTGCGTCACCTCTTGTTGCGCCCCTGTTTCGTTCAGGCCGACGCGGAAACCCCGTTTGCCTTGCGCTGCCTGAATCTCCTTTGGCAGTTTGCACAACTCACTTTTACTCAACGTTAGCATGTCAACCAAACTCAAATTCAGCGCCACCGGCCGATCCCCGTTTTTTGCCACCCTTCGTGAGCGGGTCGATGCCTACTTTGCCGGCAAGGCGCTCTCCCCCCACGCCAACGGAGCCATGTGGGCCAAAGCCGTGTTTTTCCTGGCTGGGTACGTCCTGCTCTACGCCCTGTTGATCTCTGGGCAGTTTGGCGTTTGGCCCATGCTCGGCTTTGCCATCGGGCTAGGCGTGTTCGCGGCCTGCATCGGGTTCAACGTATCACACGACGCCCTGCACGGCGCTTTTTCGGCCATCCCGTGGGTCAACAAATGGCTGGGAAACACCTTTTACCTGCTGGGTGCCAACCCGTATGTCTGGAAAATCACGCACAACGTAGTGCACCACACGTATACCAACATTCCCGGCCACGACGAAGATATCGAGGTAGCGCCCGGCCTGGTTCGGCTGAGTACCGAGGAGCCCCTGCGCCCCTGGCACCGGTATCAGCACCTCTACACGTTTCCGCTCTATACGCTGGCCTCGCTTTCCTGGGTATTCCGAAAAGACTACGTTAAGTTTTTCAAACGCCAGATCGGGCAGCACAAACCGGCGGCGCATCCCCGGCGCGAGTACATCAACCTGTTTATGGGCAAAGCGCTCTATTACCTGTTCTTTCTGGTGCTGCCTTACCTGCTGCTGGATGTAGCCTGGTGGCAGGTGCTGATCGGGTTCATGGGGATGCAACTGGCCGAAGGGCTGGTGCTGGGGCTGGTCTTCCAACTGGCTCACGTGGTCGAAGGCACGTCGTTTCCGTTACCCCATGAATCGGGCACGATGCAGGATGCCTGGGCGATCCATCAGCTTCGCACCACGGCCAACTTTGCACCCCGCAGCCGGCTGGCTGCCTTTGTGTGTGGCGGTCTGAACCGGCAAATCGAGCACCATCTGTTCCCGAAGGTGTGCCATATTCACTACCCGGCCCTGACGGCCATCGTGCGGAATACGGCGCGCGAGTTCAACCTGCCTTATCTGGAAAACCGCAGCTTCTGGACCGCCATCGCCTCCCATTTCCGGGTGTTGCATACGATGGGTCGGCCAGCCTAGGCCCGGTCGGGTTCCCGTTGGCTTTGCGCTGGCGGGAGCCCGCCGGCAACCACCGAAACGAAGGACCCGAAAAGAGTTAAAGCGTTTTGGGACTCAGCGTGTTGTATACTAAACCATAAGCGCATGGCGACTCATCAGGACAAGAAGAACAAGAACATGAAAAAAGTGGCGACAAAGCCCGCTAAACAATCGGGCCACCCGGCTGTGCCCAAATACGTTCGCGATGACTCAACGACCGGGCCATTGGACCTGACCGCTCAGGCGAAGAAAGGCAAGAAATAGCGATCCGCAGCCGCTGGCGCTGAGTACGTCCCTGCCCGGTAGGCTGACGTTAGTGCCTCTGTCTCCATCTTAACCAAACATCCCTTACCATTTTTTTTATGGCCAACAACACGCTGGTTATCGTCACAGGCTACAAGTCGATCTCGCCCCGGCCCATCCGAAAAGCCTATCTGAACAGCAGCGAAGACAAGTCGACGCAACGGTTCCTACAAGCGTACCCTGGCATTCGGGACGTTACAGTGGTCACGATCGACTTTGACGACGAATTCACGATCCGCGCCAACGGCGAGATCGCACCCTATTAAACAGCCCGTCAGTCAGGCACCATTGTCGGGTGACCGACTGGCTGTTTCGCGCCCTTGCGTTACCCGTTCAGGTTGTTGTATTGCCGGATATAGGTGCCGGGCGACATGCCGGTGGTTCGTTTGAACTGCCGGTTAAAGTTCGACAGGTTAGTATAGCCGCACGAAAACGCAATTTGGCTGATGGTTTCTTTCGATTCGCGTAGGTAGCGGCAGGCGTGCTCGACCCGCACCTCGTTGAGCAGCGTCGAAAACGTTTTGCGGGTGTGTTGCCGGAAGAACCGGCAAAACGCACCGGGCGTTAGGTTCGCCACGCTGGCCACGTCGTCGAGCGCGATGGGCGTGTGGTATTGTTCCAGAATAAAGGAGAAAACCCGTTCCAGCCGCTGCTGGTCTTCGGGGCGCTGAGGCCGCGTAAAGGCCGTCACCGACAGCACCTCCCGGCTGGCCGTCGTCGCCAGAAAATCCAGAATCGTCAGCAGCGTAACCAGTTGCTCAAAGGGGCGCTGCGTGGGCAGTTTCCTGAACTGATCGGGCAGGGGGTGGCCCTCGCGGCACCGAAACCGAATGCCGTGCTGCGCCTCGGTCAGCAGTTGTTGCAGATGCCGGGTTTCGGGGGCATTCAGCACCGTTTTTTCCACCTCGTCGGGCCGGAACAGGGCCGAAATGGCAATAGACCGCATCGACGAATCGGGCAGAAAGTAGCCGGGATCGCTGCGCAGCACGTGCGGCAGATTAGCCCCGAGCAGCAACACGTCGTTGGGCGCAAACCGATCGATCTTGTCGCCCACGATCAACGTCCCCTCCCCTTCCTGAATGAGCGTCAGCTGGATTTCCGGGTGAAAATGCAGCAGTTTGTAGAAGTGGGGGAAGCTATCCTGCTCAACCCGAAACGACCGATCGTCGCTAGCCAGTACTTTAAATAATAGCGGCTTCATCAATACATTTTTTACGAGTCTACCTTCATTCACCCACAAAGTAGTGAATATAATACCATTGTTTATGAATCGGTAGCAAACGAGGGGTCAATTGGGCCGGTACCTTTACAGTATACTAGCAACGCCAATCATACCCCTTATCGCTATGAACGTTACAACCCGTTGGGAAGGTGTCTATCCCGCGCTACTGACCCCGTTTACGGCCGACGACCAGCTTGATCTGCCCCTGTTCGAAAAAAACCTCCATGCGCAGCTGGACGCCGGCGTGCACGGCTTCATCATCGGTGGCTCACTGGGCGAAGCCAGTACATTGCAGAATCAGGAAAAAATCGAACTGCTGCAATCAGCACTGGCAGTATGCGAAGGCAACGTACCTGTGCTGATCAACATCGCCGAGCAGGCTACCCGGCAGGCTATCCTCTGCGCGCAGGAGGCTGAAGCCAACGGGGCCGACGGGCTGATGCTGCTGCCCCCCATGCGCTACCCCGCCGATGCCCGCGAGACCGTGACGTTCTTCAAAGCCGTAGCGAAGGAAACTTCCCTGCCGATCATGATCTACAACAACCCGTATGATTACAAGATCATGACCACGGTGGCGATGTTTGAGGAACTGGCCGAACTGCCCAACATTCAGGCGGTGAAGGAATCGACCCGCGACCTCACCAACATCACCCGGATGCGCAACGCCTTTGGCGACCGCTTCAAGCTGATGGGCGGCGTGGATACGCTGGCGCTGGAAGCCCTGTTGCTGGGTTGCGATGGTTGGGTTGGTGGCCTTGTTGATGCCTTCCCCGCCGAAACGATGGCGATTTACAACCTGGCTAAAGCGGGTCAGGTAGCCGAAGCACTCGACATCTACCGTTGGTTTATGCCCCTGCTCGAACTCGACATTCACCCCAAACTGGTGCAATACATCAAGCTGGCGGCCCAGGCTACGGGCATCGGCTCGGAACACGTGCGTGCGCCCCGCCTCCCGCTGGTCGGCGCCGAACGCGAGCAGGTGCTCAGCATCATCGAAACGGCTATGGCCAAGCGGCCCATGCTGGCGACCGGTAAACCCGTGGCCGAACCGGGCGCTTCAGCCCCGCTTAACCCCGCCCTGACGACCTTGAACCCGGCTGTATTCATTAACTAGGTATGGCTGAATACCACTTTTTCTGCATCGATGCGCACACCTGTGGCAACCCCGTGCGGGTAGTCACGGGTGGGAGCATTCCCTTTTTGCAGGGTGCTTCGATGAGCGAAAAACGGCAGCATTTCCTGCGCGAATTCGACTGGATTCGGACGGGGCTGATGTTTGAGCCGCGCGGCCACGACATGATGTCGGGCAGTATTCTGTACCCACCCATCGACCCGGCCAACGACGCGGGCGTGCTGTTTATCGAAACGTCGGGTTGCCTGCCCATGTGCGGCCACGGCACCATCGGCACGGTCACGGTAGCGATCGAGCGCAACCTGATCCGGCCCAAAACGCCGGGCGTGCTGCTGCTGGAAGTCCCCGCCGGGCTCGTCCGGGCCGAATATGTGATGGATGGCTCCAAAGTGACGTCGGTGAAGATCACGAACATCAAGTCGTACCTCGCCGCCGAAAACCTGACCGTTGACTGCCCCGATCTGGGTACGTTGACCGTCGACGTGGCCTACGGAGGAAACTTCTACGCCATCGTTGATCCGCAGCCCAATTTCCCCGGCCTGGAACACTACAACGCCGAGCAACTGATTGGCTGGGCGCGGGTGATGCGGCAACGGATGAACGAGCAATACACGTTTGTGCATCCCGAGAACCCGACGATCAACGGTCTGAGCCATATCCTGTGGACTGGCAAACCGCTGCTGGACAGCTCGACCGCCCGCAATGCCGTGTTTTACGGCGACAAGGCCATCGACCGCTCGCCCTGCGGCACAGGTACGTCGGCGCGGATGGCCCAACGCTACGCCAAAGGCCTGCTAAAACCGGGCGACGTGTTCGTGCACGAAAGCATCATCGGCTCCATTTTCAACGGCCGCATCGAAGCCGAAACCGAACTGGCGGGCCAACCGGCCATTGTACCGAGCATTGAAGGCTGGGCGCGGATTCATGGCTACAACCACCTGATTCTGGACGAAGCCGACCCCTACGTACATGGGTTTCAGGTTATTTAAAGAGTGAAAGGGCGAACGAGTGGCGCGGCCAGGAAATGCGCCTCTTCACTCATTCACGCTTACACGCATTCACCCTTCCACTCATTCGTTTTTTTCTTATGCACATTGGTATCGTAGGTGGCGGTATTATCGGGCTGTGTTCGGCCTATTACCTGCACAAAGCCGGGCATACGGTGACGCTGTTTGACCAGAACCCCATTGCTGATGGTTGTTCCTTTGGCAACGCCGGCATGATCGTGCCCAGCCACATTATTCCGCTGGCGCAGCCGGGCATGATTGCCAAGGGCATGCGCTGGATGCTTAAATCGACCAGCCCGTTCTACGTCAAACCCCGCCTGAACCTCGATCTGGCCCGGTGGGGCTGGCTGTTTTATCGCCACGCCAACGATGCCCACGTGCAGCGGTCCATTCCGGTACTGCGCGACCTGAGCCTGCTGAGCAAAACGCTGTATCAGGACCTGGCCGCCAACGGCGATCTGGAATTCGAATGGCAGGAACGGGGCCTGTTTATGCTGTACAAAACCGCCGCCGCCGAGCACGAAATGGCCGAGGAAGCCGACGTAGCCAACCAGGCGGGCATCGAGGCGGTGCAGCTCAACGGGCAGCAGGTGCAGGACCGGGAACCCAACACCCGCGTCGACGTGCGGGGCGGTGTCTTTTACCCCGGCGACGCCCACCTCAATCCCAACGAGCTGATCAGCTCGTTGGTCACGTACCTGCGGCGCGAAGGCGTCACGCTCGTCGAAAACGCCACCGTCACCGGCTTCGGCAAGACAGGGACTCACATCCGGTCGGTCCAGACGGCGCAGGGCACCTACGAGGTCGACAAGGTGGTGATCGCGGGCGGCGCGTGGTCGCCTGAACTCGCCCGACAACTGGGCCTCGACCTGTCGTTGCAGGGCGGCAAGGGCTATAGTTTCATGGTCCGCAACCTGGTCAACAACGTGCGTATTCCGGCGATCATGCTGGAAGCGCGCGCCACCGCCACCCCGATGGGCGCCGACCTTCGTTTTGCGGGCACACTCGAAGTGGCTGGTACCGACATGACCGTCAACATGAGCCGGGTGCGCGGCATCGTGCAGTCGATCAATAATTATTACCCCGATATTCCGGTCGATCTGCCACCGGTGGAGCGCGTTTGGCGGGGGCTGCGTCCCTGCTCGCCCGATGGTTTGCCGTATATTGGCCGCACCAACCGGTACGACAACGTGGTGCTCGCCACGGGGCACGGGATGATGGGCCTGAGTCTGGGGCCGGCTACGGGCAAACTGGTGAGTGAGGTAGCCGCCGACAGCGTCAACAGCCTGGACATTTCCGCCTTCAGCCCGGACCGGTTTTAACGCAACTCCCCTATCCGGTGAACGCGACGACGCACGTATGGCGTTGCCTAACCAACCTTACCGCATATGACAGACGCACAACCAGCAACCGATATGTTTCAGGGTATCAACCCCGCTACCGGCGAAGCCCTGCCCGGTTTTTTCTCCGAAGCTACCGTCGATGAGGTAGCGCAGGCCTGTGAGCAGGCCGCCGTTGCTTTTGCTACGTACCGCCAGAAATCAGGTGCCGAAAAAGCGCGTTTTCTGGAGGCCATTGCGGCCGAAATCGAAGCACTGGGCGACGAGCTGCTCACGCGGGCGCAGGCCGAATCGGGTCTGCCACTGGCTCGCCTGACGGGCGAACGCGGCCGCACGACGGGGCAACTCCGGCTGTTTGCCGAGTACCTGCGCGACGGCTCGTGGGTCGACGCCCGCATCGACACGGCCCTGCCCGACCGGCAACCCCTCCCCCGCCCCGACCTGAGGCAGATGCTGCGCCCGCTGGGACCTGTTGGCGTGTTTGGCGCGAGTAATTTCCCGCTGGCCTTTTCGGTAGCGGGTGGTGATACGGCCTCGGCGCTGGCGGCCGGTTGCCCCGTTGTGGTCAAAGCGCACCCAGCCCATCCAGGTACGTCGCAGCTCGTTGGCGAAGCCATTGAGCGGGCCGTGGCGGCTTCGGGTATGCCCGCCGGTACGTTCGCGCTGATTCACGGCCGCACCACGGCCGTCGGCATGGCCATCGTGGAGCACCCGGCCATCAAAGCCGTTGGGTTTACGGGCTCCTTACGCGGTGGCCGGGCCTTATTCGACGCCGCCGCCCGCCGCCCCGAACCCATTCCGGTTTACGCCGAGATGGGCAGCACCAACCCGGTCTTCTTCCTGCCGGGCATTCTGAAAGAAAAAGGCGCCGCACTGGCCCAGCAGTACGTTGGGTCGGTGACGCTGGGCGTGGGGCAGTTCTGTACGAACCCCGGCCTGTCGGTGGTGCAGCGGGCCCCCGAAGCCGACACCTTCGTAGAGGAATCGGGCAAGGCCGTTGGGCAACTGGCGCCCGCGACGATGCTCACCAAGGGCATTTTTCAGGCGTTCACGAAGGGTATCGACAAGCTGAGCCAGACGGCGGGCATTCAGGTGCTGGCGCAGGCCAACCCCGCCGATAGCTTTGCCAACGGCACGCCGACGCTGCTGACGACAACCGCCGACGCCGTACTGGCCAACCCGGCGATTGCGGAGGAAGTCTTTGGTCCAAGCAGCGTGATCGTGCAAGCCAACGACCGCGAGCAACTGCTGGCGGTGGCGCGTGGGCTGGAAGGCCACCTGACCGCCACCGTTTTTGGCACCGACGCCGAACTGGCCGATTACGCCGACTTGCTCGCCATTCTGGAGCAGAAGGTTGGTCGCCTGCTGATCAATGGCTTCCCAACGGGCGTTGAAGTGAGCCACGCCATGCATCACGGTGGCCCCTACCCCGCCACCACCGATTCACGGTCGACCTCGGTGGGTACCAATGCCATCGTGCGCTTTGCCCGCCCCGTCTGCTACCAGAATTTCCCCGATGCACTCCTGCCCGACGAACTGAAGGCCAGCAACCCGCTGCACATCTGGCGACTGGTCGACGGGAAACGAACGAATTAACTCCAACTGATCAATGTAACCCCGGCCCCCAATGCCGTGCATCAGCCGATGTATGGCGTTGGGGGCTATTTCATGCGCGTAAACCAAGTACGTACCTGAATTACCGACAGGCGCCGCCACTTACGTATGCCTCAGGTACATACCTGATCCGCCAAACATCCGCCGGGCCGAACCAGTTAAATCAATGAAACTGATACAACAGCAACTTATGAAAACGATTCGCGCCCTGAGCCTTGTCCTCCTGATTGCACTGGCGGGCAGCTCGTGTACCCCGAACATGAAGTTCAACACGTCGACCATCGTACCGTCGGCAACGGGTGAGATCAAAGTACGGAAAGACCGAAACCAGAACTACGCCATCGACATACGGATCTTTAATCTGGCCGAACCCGAGAAGCTCAGCCCGGCCAAAAGCGCCTATGTGGTCTGGATGGAAAGTGACGGCAATAGCTCGCCCAAGAAATTAGGCCGGATCAACACCGGCACCGGGCTTTTCTCCAAGGCGCTGAAAGCTGAGCTACACACCACCGTTACAACCAAACCAACGCGCATTTTTGTGTCAGCGGAAGACAGCCCCGACGTCGATTACCCACAGGGTGCCGTGGTGCTGAGTACCTAGAAACTGGCTCGTTTAACCAGACAAAAAGCCGCCGGGTAACGTACCTGGCGGCTTTTTGCTTGTAGCGAAATTGGCTATTCCCGGACGAGCCGAACGCCGTAGACTGGCCCCGCCGCATTGCCCGGCTTGGCCTGTAGCCGGATCGTCACGGAGGTTTTGCCGGTGGTCAGCGCCGCCGGGATTGGGTACGGGATGTCGTAGAAACGGCTTTCCTTGTATTTGTTCAGGTCTTCGCTCGCGATTACCGTTCCGTCGACCAGCACGTCGAATTGGCGCCCCCGGTTGTCCATGCCCCAATACGTCCCGATCAGCGTATTGCGGGCGGCAGGGTCGGTTTTCATCGTGAAACTCAGGGCGCCGCCATCGGTCGCTACCCGAAACTTGCGGGTATGGGCCTCGCCCGCTTCCAGCTTGTCGCCCGTTACGTTATGGTCGCGTTCGGGTTGCATCTCGCCCAGCCGCAGCAGATCGACCGTGCGCCGGTCCAGATCGGCGGCTTCGCGGCGTTTTTGTTCGTAAACCGCCTGCTGTTTTTTCCAGGTGTCGGGGGTAAACACGTCCCAATACACCGTGTAGTAGGTATCCTGCACGTCGTAGAACGGGCGGAGCGAAACGGACGTCCGGGTGCCGGTCTGCGCCGTCGTGAAGGTGAGCGGCTGCGCGGCAGACTTGATCCATGCGTTCGGGTCGGCGTTGCTGGTCACGAATACCGGCACGCCCTGCATCGGGTCGGGTTCGGTGGTACCCAAATCGCCCGCCAGCAAGACCGGGCCGTAGAAGAAGGCCTGTCGGGCTATGTTATCGGGCATCGGCATCGCCCGCAGCGAGGCGGGTAACGTTAGCTCAACGACATCACCCGTTTTCCAGCGTTGGTCGATCACCACGTAACCATCCTGCACGGTGCTGGTCGCCGCTTTACCGTTAACACGTACCTGCATCGGCCCGGCGAGCCAATATGGTTTCCGCAGGCGGATGGGCAGTTTCGTGGGCTTGTCGGCCTGCACCGTCAGCCGCACGGTCGGGTCGGCGGGGAGGTTGGCGTTCAGGGTCAGGCGCAGCCCTTTCTCGGCCCAGTTCAATTCCGACGGGATGAACAGGTTGACGAACAGGCTCTGGTCGGCTCCTTTGAAAAAGATGCTTTCGCCGTATTTGACGTGGTTTTCCATGCCGGTGCCCACGCAGCAGGTAAAGTCTTCTTCCTCATCGCTGAAGTGCTTGCGCGTGCCCATCCGCAGCGGCACAAAGTAGCAGACCATGCCCGTTTTGTGGTGCTGCGACGCCAGAATGTGGTTGTACAGCGCCCGTTCGTAGTAGTCCATGTAGGCGGCGTTGGGCTGCAATGCAAACAGATGCCGGGTCAGTTTCAGCATGTTGTGCGTGTTGCAGGTCTCCATCGTGTTGTCGGTCAGCTTATCGGTCAACTGATCGGGCGTGCTCAGGTATTCGTAATTGCTGTTGCCGCCGGGCGCGTAGGTGTGGTGGTTGACGACCGTCTTCCAGAAGAAATCCGACATGGCCAAATCGGGTTGGCTACCCGTCAGTTCGTAGCGCCGGATCGTGCCGATCAGCTTGGGCACCTGCGTGTTGGCGTGCCGACCGGGCAGGATGTCTTTCTGGTGCGCCAGCGAATCGAGCACCACCCGGTCGTGGAATTTGTACGACAGGTCGAGGTATTTTTTGTTGCCCGTCAGCGCGTAGATGTTGGCCAGCACGTCGTTCATGCCGCCATATTCGCAAAGCAACATCTTCTGAACTTGCTCGTCAGTGAGGTTTTTCAGCGTCTCGCCCGTCCAGTCGGCCATCCCGACGGTAACGGCGAGCGCCTTGTCGTTATGGGCATACAGGTAGGCATCGAGCAGGCCCGCCATGACCTTGTGCACCGTGTACCAGGGCGACCAGGCGCCGTTGAGGTCGAAGCCCCGCGAGCGGATGTTTCCCTGCGCCACTTCGGCAAACACCGTGTCTTCGCGCGGAATGGCCCCCACGTAGCCCGTTTTGCGCGCCCGCTGGCAGTCGGCCAGTTCGTCGACGATGTAATTGACCCGTTTCAGGTACTCGGGGTCGTTGGTGGCGGCGTACTGCAGGGCCAGCGCCGACAGGTAATGCCCCAACGAATGCCCCGCCAGCCCCGACGACTCCCAGCCACCGTATTTGGCGGCCTTCGGCGCGAGGCCCGCGTGCGCCCTGAACTGAGCCAGCAGCCGGTCGGGCTGGAGGTTGAGCAGGAAACGGGTGTCGGCTTCCATCGCCGTTTTAAACGGGCTGTCGAGCAGCTTGACCGCACTGAGCGGAAAGGCATAGGCCCGGATCGGCACCGCCGTTTTTACCCGCATCCGGGCGTCGTTCTGTTCAGGCAGGTACGTTTGCGCCGTTGCCAAGTGCGCCAGGCATAGCACGCCGGTTAAAAAGAGAAGTCTCATCGTTTTCGTACAAGTCAATGGTAGACCCACCAGACGTCAACCAGTTTTCGCCCGATGGCGATTGCATTTGCCAACATTGATTCGAGGACTCAGGGCATGTCAGGTCGGGAACCTGACACCACGCACCCACGCATCCAGTCACTCTTTCACTCATTCACTCTTTCCCCCCACACTCCATTCCAGTATCCCGCTCGACGCGTCTTTCGGGAGTTGCACCAGCATACGCAGGGCACCGGTCTGCACCGGTTCGAAGGTGACCTCGTTGTAGGCATCTTTGCTAATCGGGTAAGGCGTTTTCGTTTTCACTTCCTGCCAGTCGCCGTCCGCGGTTTGGTACAGCAGCTTCCACGAGGCGGGTATCCGGCAACCACCCCAGGGGCCATCGTCGAACCAGTACACGTTGGCCGACGACACCGTGGCGGGTTTGGCAAACGTGTACTGCACCCACTGCGTCGTGTCTTTTTTGGGCCACCAGTGGTAGTAGATGTTGTCGTGGTCGTTGGAGTGCTTCGGCGTATCCTGATCGTTCAGGGCCGCCAACGCCTTGGTTGCCAGCGAGGCCGAGATTTTGCTGGTCGACGCAATCGTGGGGGCGGGGGTCGGCTTGGCGGCGGTGGGTTTGGTTGCCAGCCAGACGGCCATTTCGCCGCTTCCCCGGTTGGCCCAGGCGTAGTACGGAATGGCCATCAGCCGGGCCGGGCTTGTCTCGAAATCGCCCGTGCTCGTGCGCTTCACCTTGGCGGCTTCGGCGGTCAGGATGTCGGCCCCGCCAAACAATGCCGGGTTGAAACGCGCCTCCAGTTGGCTCTGATCGGGCAGGATGTAGTCGAGTACGTGTCCGTCGGGGGCGTCGGGCCACTCGGCGCAGTACACGATCGGGCCACGCTGCAACGCCACCTTGTCCTGATCGGCTTTCACCTGCTCGTTGGCTTCGACCCGGCGCACGTCCATCGGCAGCGACAGCCGCACCACATCGCCCGGTTTCCAGGTCTGTTGCAGCACCGCATAGCCGTTATCAAGCGTGTAGGCCGCTTTTTTACCATTGATTGTAATCTCGACCGGGCTATTTCGCTGATCGGCGAAGCGGTACAACGTACCTGGCACCGGCTGATTCTGCGCCCAGCCCGGAATGCGGAGGGCCAGTTCAAACGCTTTGGCTTTGGCGGGATTCAGCGTAAAGGCGATGTCGCCCGACCACGGGTACGTGGTTGCTTGCGCGACGCGGATCGCCGTACCGTTGAGGGTAACGTTGGCCGTGCTGTTCACGAACAGATTGGCGTAGAGCCGGTTGCCGCGCTGCGCGTAGACGTACCCGGGCATCGACGGAATGAACCGGCACACATTGCTGGGGCAGCAGGCGCAGCCAAACCAGGCCGAGCGCGCGTGTTGCCCCTGCGATTGCAGCGGATTGGGGTAAAAAAACCGGTCGCCGCTCAGCGATACGCCCGACAGCATCCCGTTGTAGAGCGTCCGTTCGAGCACGTCGTAGAAACGGGCGTCGCCGTGGAGCAGAAACAGCCGCTGATTCCAGTAGATCGTGCCGATGGCGGCGCAGGTTTCGTTGTAGGCCGACATATTGGGCAGGTTATAGGCCGGGCCGAAGCCTTCGTGGCCCCCTTCGGCGCCAATCCCGCCCGTGATGTAATACTTGCCGTCGACCACGTCGTGCCAGATCCGGTCCATCGCCGTCACGTAGGCTTTGTCGCCGGTGATGGCCGCCACGTCGGCCATGCCCGAATACATGTACGTCGCCCTGACCGAGTGCCCGACGGCTTCGGTCTGCTGCGTGACGGGCTTGTGGTCCTGGCTGTATTCCTGTCCCTTGCCGCGCACGTCGAGCAGAAACTTCGCCAAATCGAGGTAGGCTTTCCGGCCCGTCGTGCGGTACAGTTTCACCAGCCCCATTTCCACAACCTGGTGACCGGGGGCGTAGCTCAGTTTACCGGGGCCAAAGTCGCGCACCAGCAAATCGGCGTTTTTGAGGGCGACATTCAGCAGCGTTTTTTTGCCCGTAGCCTGGTAGTGCGCTACGGCCGCTTCAAACAGGTGGCCGCTGTTGTAGAGTTCGTGGCTCAGGTCCGATTCTTTCTCCCAGCGTTTCAGACCCGCCCAGGGGTGCGGGTGCGCCGGGTCGATGGTGCGGGCCGTGTAGAGGTAACCGTCGGGCTCCTGCGCGCTGGCAACGTACCCAATGAGCGAGTCGATGCGCGCGTCGAGTAGTTTGTCGGGGAAGGTTTGCAGCGAATAGCTAGCACCTTCGATGATCTTGTAAATGTCGGTGTCGTCAAACGGGTACTCGGTGCAGAACTTGGTGCCGGCTTTCAGATGCCCCGCCACCAGAAAGTTGTCGACCCGACCCGTGCTGTAGCAATGCTTCAGCGCAATTGGGATGGTCACCTCGTGGTTGAGCCGGATGCGCGGCGCCCAGAACTGGTCGGTCACCCGGACGGCGGTGAACGGCACCGGCTGGATGGGGTAGTCGCCACCGGCTTTCAGCCCGGCCCCGGCCGACTGGCCGTAGCCCGCGCCCATCAGGCCCAGACAGGCCAGGGAGAGCAGTATCGTGAACACATGAGTACGCATATAAAAGACAGGCTTAGCGCAGTAAAATAGTATTAGCGATCGGGTAAGCATTCCGGCTGAAGCCCGGTGCCCGCAACAAAGCCGGATCGGTTTTCGGCGGCAATAGGCAATGGCAATCAAGGGCAAAATACCACCAAAACGGCTCAAATAAGCTAGTTCAGGGCTGGAACACAACGAAGGTACAGTGGCAGGCAGGCCGTTTTTATGCTGTAGTTCGCGAGTGCTGATACTTTTTTAACAAGTGCATAAACAAGCCCATTGAATGCAGCCTGAATTCACTTTATTGCTTTCAGGTTCTTTGGCACGAGCCGAAACTGGCCGTAGTTTATTCTGAAAACGACCTCTTTCGCCAGCCCCGCCAACGATCTACCCGACTCGTCCGGCCTGTACTGTGTCCGTCGGGTTTACTGCCTGACTATACCCAATTGTAACCATCCTCGTCTTGCCAACCCATGGAAACAGCCACCAAACCTGTTAACGAGTTCGTAGCCCGGCTGGGCCTGCTCGACGCGACGATGATTGTGGCCGGTTCCATGATTGGGTCGGGGATCTTTATCGTCGCGGCCGAAGTGACCCGCAGCGTGGGCGGGGCGGGCTGGATGCTTGCCATGTGGCTGCTGGCGGGGTTGGTGACGGTCATTGCCGCCGTGAGTTATGGCGAACTGGCGGCCATGTTTCCCCGCGCGGGTGGTCAGTACGTCTACCTGCGCGAGGCCTACAACCCGCTGGTCGGGTTTCTGTATGGCTGGTCGTTTTTTGCCGTCATCCAGACCGGCACCATCGCGGCCGTGGGCGTGGCCTTTGCCAAATTCACGGCCTACCTCATTCCCGCCTTCAGCGACACCAATTTCCTGCTCGATTTGGGCTTCTTCCGGCTGTCGGCGGCGCAGCTGGTGTCGATTTTCGTGATCGTGCTGCTCACCTACGTCAACAGCCGGGGCGTGAAAGAGGGTGCGGCGCTGCAAACGTTTCTCACGATCGTGAAGTTGCTGTCGCTCTTTGGTCTCATCATCTGCGGGTTTATCTGGGGCGCGAAGGCCGACGTCTGGAACGCCAACTGGCAAAACGCCTGGCACCTGGCCAGCCTGACCAAAAACGGGGACGCCCTTTCCTACACCACCTTATCTGCCCTGGGGGCGTTCGGCGCCATTGCCATCGCCATGAAAGGCACGCTGTTTTCGAGCGACTCGTGGCACAGCATCACCTCGATTGCCGGGGAGGTAAAACGGCCCGAACGCAACATCGGCCTCAGCCTTGTGCTGGGTACGTTGGTCGTGACGGTCATCTACGTGCTGACCAACCTGATGTACCTCGCCGTGGTGCCGCTCAACGACATCGCCTTTGCGCCGAGTGACCGAGTGGGCGTGGTGGCGGCCGACTACATCTTTGGCAACAGCGGCACCATCATCATCGCGCTCATGGTCATGATTTCAACCTTCGGCTGCAACAACGGGCTGATTCTGTCGGGCGCTCGGGTGTATTACATCATGGCCAAAGACGGGCTGTTTTTCCGGAAAGCAGGGCAACTCAACCAAAACGACGTACCTGGCTATAGCCTCTGGATGCAGTGCCTGTGGGCCAGCGTGTTGTGCCTCACCGGCGAATACAACAACTTGCTGGCACTGGTCATTTTTGGCGTATTGATTTTCTACATCCTGACTATTCTGGGCATCTACCGCCTGCGTCGGCTCCAACCCGATTTACCCCGGCCCTACAAAGCGCCCGGTTACCCCTATTTGCCCGCCGTGTATGTGGTGATCGCCCTCGCGCTGGCGGTATTGCTGTTGTTTTTCGAAACCAAGTATACCCTGCCGGGACTGGGCATTATCCTGGCCGGTATACCCATCTATTACTGGCTCATCCGGCAACCAGACTAATGCCCCCGCCCCTTCCGGTGAAATAGCCCGCCGAAGAGGCCTGCTGCTAAACGGGTGCGGCAACGTACCCACCGATTTATGGCTAACTAAACCGCGTTATGAAACCACGCATCGACCTACGTTTACGCATTAAACCAGGCCGTAGTTGGGCCTTTATCTTGCTGCTAGCCGGTAGCGAAATGCTGGCACAGGGCACCGCCAGTGATTACAAACGCAGTGAGGCCCTGAAGGAAAAACTGCGCGACAAACTCTACAACGCCCCGACGGCCATCAACTGGCTACCCAAAAGCAACCGGTTCTGGTATCTGACCCGCACCCGCAAAGGAAGCGAGTTTATCGTCGTCGACGCCGCCAAACGGACCCGGCAACCCGCTTTCGACGCGCAGCAGGTCGCGCAGAAACTAGCCGAAGCCACCGGTAAAACGCTCGACCCCTACAAACTTCCGTTCAACACCATCACCTTCGGTAAAGACGACGAAAGCGTCGAGTTTGTGGCCGAAGGGTCGGTCTGGCAATATGGGCCGGGATCGGTGGCGTTTCGGAAGAAAGGGCCCTTTACGGCCGAAGTAAACGACCGCCGCTATTGGGGCGAAGGCCGCGACGAAACCGCCAAACGAACGGTTACGTCGCCCGACAGCAACTGGACCGCCTACGTCAAAAACTACAACGTATACATCAAATCCCGGCAAACGGGTGCCGAGAGCCAGCTGAGTTTCGACGGGTCGGCGGGCGATTACTACGCCAACAGCATCCAGTGGGCACCCGACTCGAAAAAGCTGGTCGCCACCAAACTGCGCCCCGCCGAAAAGCACCTGATTCACTTCGTCCGCTCGTCGCCGACCGATCAGTTGCAGCCCCGCCTCGAAAACCGCGAGTACCTCAAGCCCGGCGATGCGTTGCCCGCGCGGCGGCCACAACTCTTTCTGGTTGAGAGCAAACAGCACCTTCCGGTGTCCGACGCGCTGTTTAACCAGCAGTTCAGCCTCTCGAACCTGAACTGGCGGGCCGATAGCCGCGCCTTCACGGTTGAATACAACCAACGGGGGCATCAGCTGTACCGCGTGCTGGAAGTAAACGCCAGTACGGGCGCCGTCAGGACGTTGATCGAGGAACAGAGCAAAACCTTTATCGACTACAGCGGCAAGCGGTTCCGCTACGACGTGGCCGACGGCAAGGAGCTGGTCTGGGCGTCGGAACGTGACGGCTGGAACCACCTGTACCTCTATGACGGCCCATCGGGCCTGGTGAAAAAACAGATCACCAAAGGCGAGTGGGTGGTACGCGAGGTAGTGCACGTCGATGAGCCCACCCGCACGATTCTGTTTGCGGCGAGTGGCAAACAGCCGGGGCAGGACCCGTATTTGATTCAGTATTATCGCGTTAAGTTCGACGGGACGGACCTCACCGCGCTGACGGCAGAGAACGCCAACCACGTCGCGCGCTTTTCGCCTGATTTTCAGTATTTTACTGACACCTACTCGCGCGTCGACCTGCCGCCGACGACCGTGCTGCGTAGCGCCAAAGACGGGTCGGTGCTGATGGAGCTGGAAAAAGCCGACCTCACCGACTGGCAGCAGGCGGGCTGGAAAGCACCCGAGGTGTTTACGGCCAAAGGACGCGACGGTAAGACCGACATCTGGGGCGTCATCATCCGGCCCACCAATTTCGATTCGACCCGAACGTACCCCGTCATTGAAAACATCTACGCCGGACCGCACGGGTCGTTTGTTCCCAAGACGTTCATGGCCAACGCCTTTGCCATGCACGAACTGGCCGAACTGGGCTTTGTGGTCGTGCAGATCGATGGCATGGGTACGTCGAACCGCTCGAAAGCCTTCCACGACGTGTGCTGGAAAAACCTGAAAGACGCGGGCTTCCCCGACCGGATCCTATGGCTACAGGCCGCCGCCCGGAAATACCCCTCGCTCGACCTGAACCATGTGGGCATCTACGGGACGTCGGCGGGTGGGCAGAGCGCGGCCGGGGCCTTGCTTTTCCACCCCGACTTTTACAAAGTGGGGGTTTCGTCGTGCGGGTGCCACGACAACCGCATGGACAAGATGTGGTGGAACGAGCAGTGGATGGGCTACCCCATCGGCCCCCACTATGCCGAATGCTCGAACGTCACGAACGCCCACAAACTACAGGGGAAACTGATGCTGCTGGTGGGCGAAGTCGATGATAACGTCGACCCCGCCTCGACCATGCAGGTGGCCGATGCGCTCATCAAAGCCCAGAAAGATTTTGAGCTGGTGGTGCTGCCGGGGGTTGGTCACTCGTCGGGAGGAGACTTCGGCGAGCGCAAACGTCGCGACTTTTTCGTCCGCCATCTCCTGGGCGTCAACCCGCCTGCCTGGCCCGCCCCGGCTCCCGCCGCACCCTAGTCTATCGATACCGTACCGCTATTCACCTACCAACCACCTGCTTGTATGCGAACCCCCTACGCCTTCACGACACTGCTTTGTTTTGTTCTGGTATTCGCGGATGGGCTTCCGAGCCGGGCGCAGTCACGAACGAATCCACTGGCTGATGTTAATCCGCAGAGCAGCGATGTGCATCATTTGCTGACGCAGTACTACGCCGATTGGGGCAGTCTGAGCCGGTTTTACACCGTAGCGGGGTCGCCCGAGCGCCGGGTACGTTTCCAGCAATTTCATACCGACTACCTCAACCGGCTGGAACAGCTCGATTTCAACCGCATGACCACCGACAGCCGGGTCGACTACCTCTTGTTTCGGCGCGATCTACAGCAGCAGTTAGGCAAGCTCGCGGCGGAAGCAACCGAGCGGGAGCAGATCAACGCCTGGTTTCCCTTTGCCGATTCGGTTTACGCGGTGGAAAAGCGGCGGCGGCGCGGGCATGTGCTCAACCCGCAGCAATTCGCCCAGAACCTGACGAACATGAGTCAGCAGATCGGTCAGTTGCAAAGCGCACTATCGAAAGAAACCAACCTGAACCCGGCCCTGTTGATGCGCGCCATCTCGACTGCCGAGGGGTTGCAGTCGGGGCTTAAAAGCGTGTATACCTTTTACAACCACTACGAGCCCGGGTTTTCGTGGTGGATTCCGCAGCCTTACCAGAAAACCGACAGCCTGCTGACGGCCTACACTGCCTTTTTCCGCAAGAAAAGCCGTGACGCCGCCCCGGTCAAGGATGATGGCAGCGGCATTACGGGCGTGGCCGTTGGGCGCGACGAACTGCTGCGGCAGTTGCAGGTCGAACTGATTCCGTACTCGCCCGAGGAGTTGATCGAGATCGCCAACAAGGAGTTTGCCTGGTGCGACCGCGAGCTGTTGAAGGCATCACGCGAGATGGGTTTCGGCGACAACTGGAAGGCGGCGCAGGAAAAAGTCAAAAACAGCTACGTACCTGAGGGCCGTCAGCCCGAGTTAATCCTGCGGCTGTTGAACGAGTCGGTCGCGTTTTTGAAAGCCAAAAACCTGATCACCATCCCGCCCATTGCCGAAGAAACCTGGCGCATGAGCATGATGTCGCCCGAGCGGCAGCTGGTTAACCCCTTCTTTCTGGGTGGCGAGGTGATCCAGATTTCGTACCCCACCGAGGGCATGAAACACCCCGACAAGCTGATGAGTATGCGCGGCAACAACCCCCATTTTTCGCGGGCGACCGTGCACCACGAACTCATTGCGGGCCACCATTTGCAGGGGTTCATGAACAACCGCTATAAGATCTACCGCAATTTCGACACCCCCTTCTGGACCGAAGGCTGGGCACTCTACTGGGAAATGCTCCTCTGGGATCAGGGGTTTCCGCAGTCACCCGAAGACCGCATCGGGATGCTGTTCTGGCGAATGCACCGCTGCGCTCGGATCATCTTTTCGCTCAATTATCACCTGGGCAAGTGGGGCCCGCAGCAGTGCATCGACTTCCTCGTCGACCGGGTTGGGCACGAGCGGGCCAATGCCGAGGGGGAAGTGCGGCGGTCGTTCATCGGGGGGTACCCGCCGCTGTATCAGCTGGCGTACATGACGGGCGGGTTTCAGTTTCTGGCCCTCAAAAAGGAACTCGTCGACAGTGGCCGCATGACCCACAAGCAGTTTCATGACGCCGTACTACAGATCAACGCCATGCCGGTGGAGATGATCCGCGCCATTCTGACCAACCAGAAGCTGCCCAAAGACTTTAAAACGTCGTGGCGGTTCTACGATCTGAAACCCTAGCCGCCCCCAACCCTTCCGGTCGACAAAGCGCCCTCTTCAACTTACATGGAGAGGGCGTTTTTTGTAACTAGAAAACACCTTCACCGGCAGCAGTAATCGACAATAAACACTATGATAAAATACTTATTCTTTTGTACTTATTTAATTGTTTATTAATCTAATTACCCAACAAGTATAATAACCGATCTATCGTCTTTTTTTCAATATAATATTCTGTATTAAGTGATAGTATTGGCATAAAATTTCATAAAAATGAATATTGCTAACATATTATAACACCATATATTTGACGGTAGTTAACCTCACTTATAATCCGAATTTAATCTGTTCTATGGTAAGAAGTCTACTGATGAGTATACTCATGGTATGCTCATTCTGGGATCCCTGCTGGGCTCAGGAACGAACCCTTAAAGGAAGGGTTACAGCCGCCGAAGACGGAAGCCCGATCCCGGGCGCTTCGGTTGTCTTAAAAGGTACCACGAAAGGCGCCAACACCGACGTTGATGGGGCCTACTCGATTGCCATACCGGCGAGTGGTGGCACACTGGTTGTCAGTTTTGTGGGGACAGTTACCCAGGAAGTGGAGATTGGCAACCGCACCCAGGTGAACATTACGCTGGCTGCCGACACCAAGAGCCTTCAGGAAGTGGTCGTGACCGCTCAGGGCATTGTCCGCGAGAAGAAAGCGCTGGGTTACGCCGTCACCACGTTGGATAACAAGCTGCTGGAAGACCGACCACAAGCCGATGTGGGCCGGGTCCTGCAGGGCAAAATTCCGGGGGTTAACATTACGG
Organism: Fibrella aestuarina BUZ 2; assembly: GCF_000331105.1. Taxonomy (NCBI): domain Bacteria; kingdom Pseudomonadati; phylum Bacteroidota; class Cytophagia; order Cytophagales; family Spirosomataceae; genus Fibrella; species Fibrella aestuarina. Next base: position 5,486,258 of record NC_020054.1, read on the forward strand.
CTACATCGGGGGTTTCGGGCACGGGAACGAGTATCAACATCCGCGGTTTTTCGTCGATTACGGGCTCAACCCAACCGTTGTTTGTCGTCGATGGCGTGCCGTTCAATTCCAGTACCAACTCCCGCGATGGGTTTACGGGCGGGGGCCAATCAGCCTCCAGCCGATTTCTGGACCTCGACCCCAATAACATCGAGAATATCAGCGTGTTAAAGGGGCTGGCCGCTACCGTTACGTATGGCGATCAGGGCCGAAACGGGGTGATTCTGGTGACGACCAAAAACGGCAGCAAGAAGGCCCGGCCTACCGAAATCACGCTGACCCAGTCTGTCTTCGCCAACACGGCCAACCTGCCTACGTACCAGAACGACTATGTTGGGGGATTCCAGCAGAACCTGGGGTACTTCTTCAGCAACTTCGGCCCCACCCTCGCCGAAGCCGCCGCCTACCCGTCGCAGAATACCAACACGGCATTGACCAATCACCCGTATGCGTTTCTGACCAATGCGGCGCTGCGGTCGGCGATGGCCCCGTACGTGGCGTCGGTAAGTCCGTATAAAATGCAGGTCTTCCCCGACAACGTGAAGGACTTTTTCCGAACCGGGCTTATCTCCAACAGCTCGATCAATCTGTCGGGCGGCAGTGAGCGAGTTGGCTATAACCTCTCGGTGGGCTATAATAACGAACAGGGGTATATCCCCGAAAACGGCCTGAAACGCCTCAACATCGGGGCGGGCATCCGGGCGCAGTTGACCAAAAAGCTGAGCATCAGCACCTCATTCAACTACGCCAACACGGACCAGTATTCGCCGCCACTCAATGCAGGGCAGGGTAACAACTCGCTGGGCGGTTTCCCATCGGTGCTAGCCAACGTGTTGTTCACACCCCGGCAGGTCGATCTGATGAACTGGCCGTATGAAAACCCGGTCGACGGCGGCACGGTGTATTTCCGCTCCGGCAACGACATTCCGAACCCGCGCTGGATTCTGGCCAATTATAAAACGACGGGTGTGGTCAACCGCTTCTTTACCACGACCAACCTGACGTATGACATCGCCCGGGATCTGGTGCTGCTGTATAAGGTGGGCCTCGATACCTACACCGAAAACCAGGAGTATAAATTCAACAAGGGTGGGGTCGACTTCGTCAATGGGTTTTACAACACCTACGACATCAAGAACACGATCTGGGATAACAGCGTGATTCTGTCTTACACCAAACCCCTGGCCGACCGCTTCACGCTCTCGGGCCGGATCGGTGGTAACATGCGTAACGACCGGTCTGGTTCTATCTTCGTAACGAGCCAGAATCAGCTGGCCCGCAACCTGTTCCGCCACAGCAATTTCATCGACAACGTGGCGTCGAACGGCGAAGTCGAGCAGACGCGCATCGGGGTATTTGGCGAACTCACGGCCGACATCAACGATTACCTGTTTCTGAACCTGGCCGCCCGCAACGACTGGACCTCGACGGTAGAAATCGCCAACCGCCAGATCTTTTACCCCTCGGCCAGTGTCTCGTTTGTACCCACGTCGGCCATCAGCAGTCTACAGGGCAACAGCGTGCTCAGCTTCCTGAAAGTCCGGGCGGGCATCGGTACGTCGGCGGGCTTTCCCAACCCGTACAGCACGCGTAACGTCTTGAATCAGAGCGCCAGAGGCTGGCTCAACTCGTCGGGCGCTACCGTGCAGACCCACTCGGTCGACAACACCCTGGGCAACCCGAACCTGAAGCCCGAGTTACATACCGAGATCGAACTGGGCCTTGAAGGGCGCCTGTTCAATAACCGGCTTAGCTTCGACATCACGGGCTACCAGCGCACTACCCGCGACCTGATTACCCGCACCCCCCTCGACGCCTCGACGGGCTACACCGCCACGACGATTAACATCGGCAAAATCCGCAACGAGGGGATCGAAGTGAGCCTGTCGGGCACCGCCATCAAGCGCAATGGTTTCTCGTGGGACGTGACCGGCGTGTTCTCGCGCAACGTACCCAAGGTGCTTGATCTGGGTGGTACGCTTCAGGAAGTGCAGATCGCGGGCTTTGGGGGCACGCTGGGCAACTACGCCGTGGTTGGGCAGCCCTTTAACGTCATTAAAGGCACGGGTTTCCGGCGCAACGACCAGGGCCAATACCTCATCGACGGGCAGGGGTATCTGCTGGCTACGACCTCGCCGGTGGTACTGGGTAATCCCAACCCGGCGTTCACGTCGAGCCTGATCAACGAATTCCGCTACAAAAACTTCTCGCTTAACGTAATGATCGCGTACCGGCATGGCGGGGTTATGTACTCGTCGACGGCGGGTGCCCTGCTGGGTCGCGGTCTGGTCAACACGGCCAACGGCAATCTGGGTGGCAACGACCGGTCACAGACGATCGTCCTGCCCGGCGTGAAAAACTCCGACGGCACCCCCAACGACATTCAGGTTACGGCGTCGGACTTCTACTTTAACAACTACTACTTCTTCGGCGACGAGGGTCGCATGTTCGACGGGTCGACGATCCGGTTGCAGGAAGTATCGCTGTCGTATCAGCTGCCCAAAACGCTGCTGAGCAAGATGGCGATCAAGGGTGCCTCGCTCACCTTCTTCGGCAACAACCTCTGGTACCGGGCGCTGTATTTCCCCAAAGAACTCAACTTCGACACCGATAACCTCGGGCTGGGTGTAGGCACGGGCATCGGCTTCGAATTCCTGACGGGCCCCAGCGCCCGGCGTCTGGGCGGCACGCTAAAGATTACCTTCTAACCATAAGGCAAAACGAGGCGCCGGTGCCAACGCCCGCGCGCATTCACATTCCTTATTTCAAAAGCTGACGATAATGATCAAGAAGTTAAGCGCCTTACTACTCCTGCTGTGTGTGGGTGCGGTCAGTTCCTGCAAGCTGGATTTGCTCGACAATCCGAATGCCGTAACGACCAACAACACCGACATCAATTACCTGCTCAACTCGATTGAGCTAAGCTACCGGACGCACTTCAACCAGATGAGCGATCCGGGGATGCGCCTGACGCGCATGCTGAACCAGGGAGCGGCCATTTATGACAACGCCGTGTCGCCCGGTAACTTCGACGGAGCCTGGGAAACCGCCTACGCCGGCCTGATGACCGACGTGAAGACGCTGATTCCGCTGGCTGAATCGAGCGAGTTGTTTGTGCACGCCGGTATTGCCCGTACGTTGCGGGCCTCGGTGCTGCTCAATCTGGTGGATGGGTTCGGCGACGTACCTTATTCGCAGGCCATCGACGCCGCCAATTTCAACCCGGCCGTCGACCCCGCGCAGAGCATTTATGAAGCGGCCCTCGCCGAACTCGACAAGGCCATTGCCAACTTCGCGGCTACGTCGAAATCGGGCGCGACCAGCGACCTGATCTACGGTGGCAACGCCGACAGCTGGACCCGGGTGGCCAATTCGCTCAAGCTGAAGGCGTACCTCAATCGGCGCCTGATCGATAAAGCCGGCGCTACCACGGCCATCAACGCCCTGATCGCCGGGAACAAACTGATCTCGACCGCCACTCAGAACTTTGCGTTCAAATTTGGCTCGAACCTGACCAACCCCGATACGCGCCACCCGCGCTATGCCGGCCAATACTCCCCCACCGGCGGCGGCGACTACCAGTCGAATTCCTACATGGGTACGTTGTATTCGTCGAAGGGCTTCCAGGACCCCCGCATGCGCTATTACTTTTACCGGCAAACGGTGAAAAACCCGACCGACGTGAACGCGTTGCGCTGCATCACCAACTCGAAACCCGCCCACTACACCGATGCCGACGTGTTCTGTCTGCCTACCAACGTGGGGTACTGGGGCCGCGATCACCTCAACAACGAGGGCATTCCACCCGATGGCCTGCTCCGCACGGCCTGGGGCGTTTATCCGGCGGGCGGCCTGTATGACAATGACGCAGGCGTGCCGGTTTCGCTGGGAGCCGGAGCCGGTGGCGCGGGCCTTCACCCCATCCTTATGCGCTCGTTTGTTGATTTCATGCTGGCCGAATCGGCCCTGACGCTGGGTACCAACGGCGTGGCCAAAGACCTGCTCAAGTCAGCGATTGAAAAGTCGATGGCCGACGTACGGGCGATGGCACTGGGGACGATCGAAAGCGGGAAGATCAGCACCTACGAAGCCGCCAACAACGTCGTGTGGGCCGATCAGGTGACCAAGTACGTGACGAAAGTCCTAGCCGATTACGACGCTGCCGCAACCACTGACGCCAAGCTGAACATTATTGCGACGGAATACTGGCTGGCGCTGTATGGCAACGGCATCGAGTCATACAACCTGTACCGCCGCACGGGCAAGCCGTCGAATCAGCAACCGGCGCTCGACGCGAGCCCCGGCTCGTTCCCCCGGTCCTACTACTACCCGTCGACCTACATCATCCGGAATGCCAATGCGAAGCAGAAAGCAAGCCTGACGGTGCCCGTCTTCTGGGACAATAACGCCGCCGGCATCCTCAAATAAGCAGCCGGTTTCTGTTGTAAACGCATCAATTCCCACAAAACGTAAGTTGTGATGAAACAGTATCTAATGCTGGCGCTGCTGGGTATGGGCTCGCTAAGCTGCAAAACAGACATGGTCAGCCGGATCGAACCGGCCGACATCGAGAACGGGGGCTACATCCGCACCGTGACACCTTACCCCGTTGGCAATTCCACGTTCAGCGTGAGCAAAGCCAATTTGGGCGGCACCAAAATGGAGTTTGTGGCCGAGGCCGTCACGCCCAACCAGGGTGCGTTGTTTGCCACCTACGACCTGACAATCAGGTTTGTGGATGCGACGCCCGCCAACGGCACGACGCCCTCAACGACGGTAGCCCTGAAGTCGATTCCGGCATCGGCCTTCACGAAAGATGCCACGACCGGCTACCCACGCGCCACCATTGCGGTGACGGGTACCGAGGCCCTGACAGCCACCAAACTGACCGCCGCCGACATCACCAACGGCGACCGCTTCGAGGTCAACGGCACCATGAAGCTGACCAACGGTAAAACGTTTACGGCGGCCAATACGGGCGCCAATATCACCGGTGGTGCCTTCTACAGCTCGCCCTTCTTCTACCGGATTAACGTCGTGAATTAGTAGCGATAGTTGCCATTCGTCAAAGCGTAAAAACGGCCGACCTGCACACGAAAACGTAGCAAGTCGGCCGTTTTTTATGACTCAGGTGCGGTTCGGGCGTACGTACCCGCTGTCAAGCGGTTTCGTAGCGCGGTTTCCTTACAGGGTACGTTCGCTCTTATCGACGGTATTGGCCGATTGTTCGTCTGGTAGCGCTGGGTGGGGTGTCCGCCGAACTTTCTGGAATAAGGCCAGTACTCCGACGATGATCAAGCCGACAGCCAGACCAATGGCAAACTCTTTGAGCGACGCAGGTACGTTCGGAAGAAGCTCGTGCAGGTAATGTATGTTATGCACGAATATGCCACCGGCTACCAGCAAAAGGGCCAACGTACCTACCACGCCCAAAACCCGAATGACGACGGGCAGCGCACCCACCAGCCCGCGACCAATCGTCGACAAGAGGCTGTTCTCCGCCGACCCCTTCATTAGCCTATAGCCGGCATCGTCCATTCGGACAATCAGCGCGACAAAGCCATAGACCCCGACCGTGGCCAACAGCGCCACGACCGACACGGTCACAATCTGTACCGACAGCTCTTCTTCGGCCACAGCCCCCAGCGCGATGATGACAATTTCCACCGACAGGATGAAATCGGTCGTAATGGCCGATTTTACTTTATCCTTCTCCTCACCGGAGGCTGGCTTTTCCGCCTGAGCCGGGGCGGCCGCGTGCGGTTTCTTACCCACTCGTTCAGCCAGGAAATGGACGATCTTTTCGGCCCCTTCATACGCCAGATAACAGCCCCCAGCCAGCAGAATCCAGGTAATAGCAGCGGGGAGAAACGCATTGAGCAGCAGCGCAACGGGCACGATGATCAGCTTGTTGACGAATGATCCTTTGGTGATTGACCAAAGGATGGGCAGTTCCCGGTCGGCCAGAAAGCCCGTTGCTTTCTCGGCATTTACGGCCAGATCATCGCCCAAGATACCGGCGGTTTTGCGCGTGGCTACTTTTGTTGCCAGCGCAACATCATCCATTAAAGCCGCTATATCATCTAAGACGGCGAATACTCCCGATGGCATTTTTATTTCGTTTTAACTCGTAAAATACGCTCAAGCCAGCAACAAACCGCCCCTGTTCCCGAGGCAAATCGCCACATAGTGAAGTGAGTCTGTGTATGAATGGCTTAGCAAGGACCATTAACGACTAGCTTGACGTACGCTCGTCCCTACGCCTTTTTGGAAACATCCACTCTTCCTGGCTCTATCTGGTACAACACAAAAAAAGCACTCACGGTTAACGGTGAATGCTTGCGCTATCAGTCTATATTTCTGGTAATGGAGATTCCCACTCATTTGTTGCTAGATGAAACAATCTCGGGCATTCCGCGCGCCACCACAGAAGCGGACGAGTAGGCTGGATAGCCCTAACGAAGCTTAATCTATGCCCGGAGCGGCCAGGCGATATCGTCCGTCTGCTCTGCAAAATCAGGTAGTGGTGGACTAGATAAGTGGTATGCGCGCGACGGATTTATTAGTTGGCGAAAGGAGCCGTAGGCAGTTTTTGACCAACAGGCGGCCTACACACCGACTAGCATCAATAACCAGGTAGCCGCAAAAAGGCGATGACCTTCTGTTCTAACTCAGCCCATAATTGAGCCTCCAACACCTTACGTCGCTTAATCAGCTCCTGCCGACTATAGTGGCCCTGCGGCACCTCTGCCGACACAACTATGCCCGTCGGTTTATGCAACAGCTCCACGCGGGCCGCAGTCAAACCAGTAGCGCGGGAAGTCCTAGTCATTCGACCGCCCCTACCCCCACCAGACGTACTTCCAAACTCAGACTCCGCTACGTCGGAGGGGTTCAAGCTAAACTTAGACTTCATAACCAGTACTTTCTTATTCCTCGCGCGCAGACTGCCGTCACGGTAGCACTCCTCAGTTAATAAGCAACAAATGCATTGCACGTCACATTGCACAAAGCATAAAAAAAGCACTCACGATTTAACGTAAGTGCTTGATACTTAATGCTCCCGAAGCTGGGCTCGAACCAGCGACCCTCTGATTAACAGTCAGATGCTCTAACCGGCTGAGCTATTCGGGATTGTGCCGGACGACCTACCGTTGCGGTGAAATCGTGGTGCAAAAGTAGGGCGTAGAATGGCCCAGCGCAAGTGTTTGGCCTAAAAAAATGTCATTGATCGGCTCACCTCGGCGGGTCGGTCGTCAGAACTCGGTGACAACCAATCACTAATGCGCCCCGATCAATGCCAAAAATTTTTACCGCGGACCGAAGGTCGTCGGGCCACCGAAGGCATCGGGGCGGTGATTGGGCACCTGCTGCAGGATCAGTTCCTTCACGCGCCGGGCGTCGCCCTTGGTGAAGTTATTGATGATGATCTCGGGCCGGGCGCGGGGGATCACGCGGATGGTCGCGAAAAACAGACCGTTGTCGATCTCAACGCCCGAGATGTCGGAGTAGAACACGAAGTTGTCGGTACCGCCGATAAGCTTCTTCACCCGGAAGGTGACGCCTTTGTCGTTGAATTCGATCACGTCGCGCCGGATCGGATCTTTAAAACTGCTGCTGGAGAATCGTTCGTTCATAATTGTCTTTCCGTTATCTGTTCACGGTCTTGTGTTGGCTGCCGCCGGATTAGGCTTGCGCCTGCCAACAGCAAACCGTGAACAGACAACCTACTTTTTAATGTGTAGTACTTTCTTGGTTTCGAAAAACTCACCGGCAAAATAGTCGGCGAGGTTGTAAATCTTCGTTTTTTCGGGAATTTCGGCGATTTCCTCGGCGAGGTCGCCGCCCTTGAGGTATAAAACACCGTTGGGCAAGTGGTTGTTGCCGCGCTTGGTGATCTTGTAACGTACCCAGCCCATAAACGGCTGCAAGCGCGTTACGGCCCGGCTCACCACAAAATCGTAGGTCTCGCTCAGGTGCTCCACGCGCACCTGCTCCGCCCGCACGTTGGTGAGGCCCAGCGCGCCGGCCACTTCCTTCACCACCGTGATTTTCTTGCCGATGCTATCGACCAGGTGAAACTTAGCCATCGGAAACAGAATCGCGAGCGGAATACCCGGAAAGCCGCCGCCCGTGCCTACGTCGAGGATTTCGGTGCCGGGCTTGAATTGGATCACTTTGGCAATGCCCAGCGAATGCAACACGTGTTTTTCGTACAACGCGTCGATGTCCTGCCGCGAAATCACGTTGATTTTCGCGTTCCAGTCGCGGTAGAGCCCATCCAGCGCCGCAAACTGCGCCCGCTGCTCATCCGTGAGGTTGGGAAAGTAAGAAAGGAGTTGTTCCATGAATAATGTACAATGCACGATGTACAATGATTTGGTTAATGAACAGAGTCCGGGAGCGGAGCCATTGTACATTATACATCGTACATTGTTCATTCTATCTATACTACCAGCCCGTTTGTTTCTGACGGAAGGTAAGGGCCATACGGGCGGTCGATAAGCAATAATAGCTGGCCAGCAGCAGGTCGGTGGCGGGGATGGCGTACCAGCGCACCATCGCGCCGAGCCGGTGGCTGATGCGGCCAATGATTCCCCAAAATAAACCAAAACGCAGCACAAACAGGCCCGTTGCCGCCAACAGCATCGGATTCAGGAGGGCCTCCCGCTGCTCCGTCAGGGCCAGATATAGCACGTACCCAGCCACGCCCAGCCCCAAAAGCCAGGTGAGCACGTGCGAGGCCGTGATAAGCCCGAGCATGGCTTTGTCACCGTTCTTGTACTGCCGTCCCACGTTCAGGTGGCGTTGTTTCTGCCGCTTCCAGTCGGCCCAGGTACGTTTGGGGGCCGAGGTCGTGAAGGTGTCGGGGTGCAGGCTCACGGCGACGTTCTGCGCCGTTGCGGCCTCGTTCACAAACAGGTCGTCGTCGCCGCCCCAAATGCGCATGTGGCTGTAGAAGCCTTTATGCCGAAAAAAGACCTCGCGGCGGTAGAGCAGGTTGCGCCCCACCCCCATGTAAGCTCGCCCCGCCAGCGCCAGCGACACGTATTGCACGGCGGTAAAGAGCGTTTCGGAGCGGATCAGGAAATTGAGCAGGCCCGGCGCGCGCTCATAGGGCGAGATGCCCAGCACGATTTCCGTGTCCTTGTTCCCAAGCAGCGCCACCATACCCGCCAGCCATTGGTCGGAGGCGGGGCGGCAGTCGGCGTCGGTCAGCAGCACGACCGGGTACGTTGCCTTTTTCAGGGCGATGGTCAGGGCGTATTTTTTGGGCGTCACGTGCGCGGCTTCCACGTCGATCCGGATGAAGCGCAGGTTGGGCAACAGCGTCACCATCTCATCCAGCAGCACGTCGGAGAGATCGGTCGAGCGGTCATCCATCACCAGCACTTCGTAGAGCGGGTAGTCCTGCGCCGTCAGCAGCGGGAGCAATTCGAGCAGGTTATCGTGCTCATTATGGGCGCAAACCACGATGGTTACGCCCGTTGTAGGGGCCGTTGGCGGCGCGAGGTCAGCCACGGGGCGCAGGGCCGTTCGGGCAAACAGAAACAGCAGGCAACCAACCTGAACAGCCAGCACAACGAGCCAGCCTGCCAGTAGAAAGAGAATCACAAGAACCGTAGCGGTGTTATCAAATGAGTACGTGGGGGAAACGGTCTGTAAAGATAGCGACGTACCTTTGCACTAAAGAGTGAAAGACCGAAAGAGTGACGGAGGGAGCACCGCACGGTTGCGATTGGTTCTGCCATGACTCGCCCTCTTTTCGGCCCCTTCGCTCCAGGCGGAATACCGCTTTGACTAGCTTATGACATTTACGATTGAACAGACTGATCCGCAGTCGCAGGCCCGCACGGGTACGTTGACGACGGATCACGGGGCCATTCAAACGCCCATTTTTATGCCCGTGGGCACAGCGGGGACGGTGAAGGCGGTGCATCAGCGCGAACTTGAAACCGACATCAACGCCCACATCATCCTCGGCAACACCTACCACCTCTACCTGCGCCCCGGCCTCGACGTGCTGCGGCAGGCGGGCGGGTTACACGGTTTCAACGGCTGGCAGCGCCCCATCCTGACCGACTCGGGCGGGTATCAGGTGTATTCGCTGTCGAATACGCGCAAGATCAAGGAAGAAGGCGTGACGTTCAAGTCGCACATCGACGGCTCGAAGCACACCTTCACGCCGGAAGGGGTCATGGACATTCAGCGCACGATCGGGGCCGATATTATGATGGCCTTCGACGAATGCACGCCCTACCCCTGCGATTACGCTTACGCCAAAGCCTCGATGGACATGACTCACCGCTGGCTCGACCGCTGCATCCGCCGATTCGACGAAACCGAAGGGCATTATGGCTATCAGCAATACCTGTTTCCGATCGTGCAGGGCAGCACGTACCCAGACCTGCGGCGGCAGTCGGCCGAGACGATCGCCAGTAAAGAACGGACCGGCAACGCCATCGGTGGTTTGGCCGTGGGCGAACCCGCCGAGGACATGTACAAGACCATCGACCTGGTCAACGAGATACTGCCGCGCGACAAGCCCCGTTACCTGATGGGCGTGGGTACGCCCGCCAACATCCTCGAAGCCATTGCGCTGGGCGTGGATATGTTCGACTGCGTGATGCCCACCCGCAACGCCCGGCATGGGCTGTTGTTTACCACGGCAGGCATCATCAACATCAAAAACGAGAAGTGGAGCCGCGATTTCAGCCCCATCGACGCCACCTTGGGGGGCTATGCGAGCACCTTTTACAGCAAAGCCTACCTGCGCCACCTCTTCAAAGCCGATGAACTGCTAGGCGGGCAAATCGCCTCGCTGCAAAACCTGACGTTTTACCTGTGGCTGGTTCGGCAGGCGCGCGCGCACATCGCAGCGGGTGATTTTGTCGCCTGGAAAAACGAGATGACGACCCGGCTGATGGTGCGGATGTAACGGCCCTATCAGCGGGGGCGGATGTAGCCTTGCAGCGTGACGTCCTCAAACAGGTACGTTGCCGTGACGGGCTGATCTCGGTAACGGGCGGGCACCCAGTCGACGTCTTTGAACGCCAGATCGACCGCCTCGCGGCAGCTTTTGAGTAGCTCTTTATCCTGATTCGACGAGATGACGCGGTAGCGCGTGCCATTAGCCGACACGGTTGCCATGACCTTGAACGACACGAAGTTCACGCCATTCCGTTGCAGGCTAGCCGGCAACCGAACGGTGCGCGCGATGATACCGTACACCTGCGCTGAACTCGCCAGGTACACGGGCCCATCGTCGAGTACCATCGCCACCACACTATCGCCCTCCTGCACTTGCGCCACCGACGAGGCCGAAGAGCCCCTACTGCTGCTCTTTACCTGCCGGGTGTCGTAGTCGTAGACCAGTTCGGGCTGCTCCGACGCACTGTAGAAGGTCCAGACACCCACCCGTTTGTTGGCTTTGTACTGCCCTTCTTCGAATAGCTTACGCTCCTTTATGCTGCGTTTCTGATAAGCCCCGTCGCGCACGGTGTCGTTATCAGCCAATACCTCAAACTGCTCGAACAAATGCATCGAGCGTTTCTTCACCGTTTTGTGGGGTTGAGCCAACAGCAGCGAGGGCATTATCAGGCAGAATGTAAGTAGCCATAGGGAATAAAGGCGCATAACGGGTTTAGTTAGTCTGCCCCTAAATTAGGCAACCAAAATCAACCTCTGGCTACTTATACGTCACATAGATGATACTTTATTGCTTTAGTCCTTCTTGCTGGCTCTGGCTTTTTTGGCCTTTTCTGTGTTAGGTACGTTCTGCTTGCCCGCTTTGGAACCGGCTACTTTCTTAGCGTTAGTCGCTTTCTTTTCGGCAGGCGACAGCTTATCCCAAGCCTCTTTGGGCAGGTAACGCGTCGTACCCCCCTCGCGCTCAGCGGGTTTACCATCGGCCGTTTGCCAGTCTTCATCGGTCCATTTGTCGAGGTGCTGCTGAGACTCCGTTTTGTGGTCGTCTTTGTAGCCGCCGCCCGCTTTTTCATACTCGTGGGCGAGCAATTGGGCTTTCCGGGCGCTCCATTGCCCGGCCTTGCCCCCTTTATCACCTTCTTTAATGTCCGCTTTCAGCTTCTCGCGTAGCTCAGGATCCGTGTAGTTATCGGCTTTTTTGGTCGATTTGGTCGCAGCGGGTTTCTTCGTTGCTGACAGCTTTGTACGCTGCGTTGCTTTGCCGTCGTCGGCTTTACGTTTCGCCGTTTTCGAATCGGCCTTCCGGGTTGTTGTCGTTGCCATGTCGTTGAGGGTGTATGGCCGCCGGGTTGGTCACCAACGGTCTGCTACAGTCACATCCTAACCGACTGTTCAGGATTTTGTTTAGACCTGTATAATATGCTTTTTTAAGTATTAAATTGCATTTAAAAGTACTATCAACTGACTATGCAGATGACCGCTCCACCCAATTCACCGGTTACCTCCCCCACCCTGACGGACCTTTTTTTGAGGTGGGAGCACGAAAAGCCTACGCAAACGTACCTGCGTCAACCCGTGGGCGACCGGTTCATCGACTACACCTGGGCCGAAGTTGGGCAGCAGGCGCGCCGGATGGCCACGTACCTGAACGCGCTGGGGCTACCGCCCGGCAGCAACATCGGGTTGGTCTCGAAAAACTGCGCCCACTGGCTCATTGCCGATCTGGCCATTCTGCTGAGTGGGCATATCTCGGTTCCCTTCTACCCTACCCTCACCGCCGAGCAACTCCATCAGGTGCTCACCCACAGCGGCTGCCCCGTCCTGTTTGTCGGCAAACTGGATAACTGGACGGGCATGAAAGCCGGCGTTCCTGATGGCGTTACTCTCGTAGGTTTTCCCACTTACGGCCCCGCCACCGATCTGTCGGATCGGAGCGACTTGATGGCCTGGGACGAGATTATGGCGCATTATGAGCCCATGACGACCGTTGCCCGCCCGCAACCCGACGATCTGTTCACCATTATCTATACGTCGGGTACGACGGGAACGCCCAAAGGGGTCATGATCGACCATCAGGCCGTATCAGAGGCCTTGTTCGACACCCGCATTCTGCTCAAGCACGATACGCCCAACGCCCGGTTCTTTTCGTACCTGCCGCTTTGCCACATCGCCGAGCGCAACATTGTGCAGGCAACGAGCCTGGCAACGGGCGGCACGGTCTATTTTGCCGAATCGCTCGATACGTTTGCCAAAAACCTGGCGACCGCCAAACCCACGCATTTTCTGGCCGTGCCCCGCATCTGGACCAAGTTTCAGCAGGGTGTGCTGGCCAAAATGTCGCAATCGAAGCTCGACCGCCTGCTCAGCATCCCGATTGTATCGGGGTTGGTAAAGAAGAAGATCCGGCAGGGGCTGGGGCTCAACGAGGCCGTACTCATCCTGACGGGTGCCGCGCCCATGCCCAAATCGCTTATTCAGTGGTTCCGGCGGATGGGCATTCGTATTCAGGAAGCCTACGGAATGACCGAAAACCTCGGGGCCGTATCGATGATGCCCCTCGACGACATGCGCGACGGAACGGTGGGCAAGCACTACCCCGGCATGGACGTGGCTATTGCTCCGGATACGGGCGAGATCCTGACCCGATCAAAGTGGTTGATGCGCGGCTATTACAAAAACCCGGACCTGACCCGCGAGGTCTTACAGGATGGCTGGCTGGCAACGGGCGACGTGGGTACGTTGGACAACGACGGTTACCTGACCATTACGGGGCGCGTGAAGGAGATGTACAAGACGGCCAAAGGCGAATATGTGGCGCCGTCGCAGATCGAGTTTGGCTTTGCCGACAACAATTACGTCGAGCAGATTTGCGTGGCCGGGCAGCAGTTACCGCAGCCGATGGCGCTGGTGGTGCTCTCGGAGATGGGCAAACATGCCGAGCGGATTCTGGTAGAGCGCAGCCTGGAAGACACCATCAACGCACTGAACCCAACCCTCCACGCCTACGAGCGCGTGCGAAAGGTGGTAGTCGTGCGCGACGCCTGGACCGTCGACAACAACATGATGACGCCCACCATGAAGATCAAGCGCAACGTGATCGAAGCGCGCTACGATGCCCAGTTACAGCCGTGGTACAACCACGATCAGTTAATTATCTGGGAATAAGTCACGTCTATTTATTCTTGCTATCCTTTATGTCAGTGCATCAAACAATCTTTTCTTGATTCAGTTCTATAGGCATGACTCAGTGTGAGTCTGGCATACATACACGTAAATCCATTCAACATCATGAACGAGACAACATTGAAAGGCGCCTGGAACGAAATGAAAGGGAAAATCAAGCAGGCTTATGCCGACTTGACAGATGATGATCTGACATACGCCGACGGAAAAGAAGACGAAATGTGGGGCCGGATTCAGCAGAAGACGGGCAAAACAAAAGACGAAATCAACAAGTCTATAGCTGACCTGTAACCAGCAGCAGTACTTGAAGCGCCCAATTGGTTTACACAGCCAATTGGGCTTTTTTGTGTCCAAATGGGCACGTTTTAGCTTTTGGCAGAGCCATAGTTAGACAATATAAAGAATCTTCATTTGGGGACTGTTCCACGCACGGGCATATTGGGACACTCTCTTACCTAAAGCGCCATTTGCTCAGATTACCCGTGAAACACGTTTGGATATTTCGACGTTAGGGTTGACTCGTATAGCCATTTTGGCAAACTTAGGTAGTCCATTGGTATATGTTTCACTTTATAACCGCTTGGACAGTATGAGAGTACAAACTCACGCCGTGCACTTCACGGCCGATCAGACACTTCTGGATTTCATTCAGAAGAAACTCAACAAGCTCGACACCTTCCACGACCGCATCGTAAGTGCGGAGGTTTTCTTAAAACTGGATGGGGCCGAATCGGCCAAAGTAAAAGACAAAATCGTTGAGGTGCGGCTCAACATTCCTGGAAAAGAACTCTTTGTCGTTGAACGCAATAAATCCTTTGAAGCCGCTGTGGATCAGTTGGTCGATGTGATGAAGGACAAACTGGTGCGCTGCAAACAGAAACGCACCGACTTCTCAAGCCCGGCGATTACCAGCGCTCGTTATCAGCTCGAAGAAAACGCCGTTGAGCAAGAGCAGGACGAGTTTTAATGAATAATGTATAGTGCACAATGCACAATGGGGCTGGCGCAAGAGTAAGACGCGCCAGCCCCATTGTGCATTGTGCACTATACATTAGTCATTCATCACAGCCCAAACGCCTGTTTGATCTGATCGACGAAGTCGAGTTTCTCCCAGGTGAACAGTTCTACTTCGACCTGCTTGCTCGTGCCGTTTGAGCCGAAGGTTTTGGTAACTACCTCGTTTTTGCGGCCCATGTGCCCGTAGGCAGCCGTTTCTGAATAGATCGGGTTGCGCAGCTTGAGCCGTTGCTCGATGGCGTACGGCCGCATGTCGAATAGCTGACCGATTTTTTCGGCAATCTCGCCGTCGTGCATCGACACCTTGGCCGTGCCGTACGTATTGACATACAGTCCGCAGGGTTTAGCCACGCCGATGGCATACGATACCTGCACCAGCACCTGATCGCACAGGCCCGCGGCGACCATGTTTTTGGCGATGTGCCGGGTCGCGTAGGCCGCTGAACGGTCGACTTTCGAGGGGTCTTTCCCCGAAAACGCGCCGCCACCGTGTGCGCCTTTCCCGCCGTAGGTATCCACGATGATTTTCCGGCCCGTCAGGCCCGTATCGCCATGCGGACCGCCAATAACGAACTTACCCGTGGGGTTGATGTAATAGGTGATATCGTCGTTGAAAAGGCCCTGCAATTCGGGCTTCAGCTTGGCTTTCACACGCGGGATCACCACGTTGATGATGTCTTCGCGGATTTTCGCCAGCATCGCCTCGTCCGAATCAAAATCGTCGTGTTGGGTGGATACTACCACGGTATCGATCCGAATGGGCCGGTCATCGTCGGAGTACTCGATCGTCACCTGCGATTTGGCATCGGGACGGAGGTAGCCGATCAGGTTCGGCTCGGTGTTGCGAATCAGCGACAGTTCCTGGAGGATCTTGTGCGACAGATCGAGCGGCAACGGCATGAAGTTGTCGGTCTCGTTGGTGGCGTAGCCAAACATCATGCCCTGATCACCGGCACCCTGCGCGTTGGCTTTTGTCTCGAAGTCGTCGTTGGTCACCTCCCGGTCAACGCCCTGATTGATGTCGGCTGATTGGTCGTGAAGCGCCGAGAAAATCCCGCACGAGTTCGCTTCAAACATGTACTCGCTCTTGGTGTAGCCGATCTTGCGGATCACTTCCCGCGTAATCTTCTGCACGTCGAGGTAGGTTTCGGTTTTGATCTCACCCGCCAACACGACCTGCCCCGTCGTGACCAGCGTTTCGCAGGCTACTTTGCTGCTGGGATCGAACGCAAGAAAATTATCAATGAGTGCGTCGGAGATCTGGTCGGCGACTTTGTCGGGGTGTCCTTCTGAAACAGATTCGGACGTAAATAGATAGGGCATGCGACTCCGTTATGACTTAGTTTGAAAGCACAAAACTAAGGCTTTATCTGTAAAGCCATAAGGCACAATCGTTACACCGGCGCGGTTTGAGCACCATTGGCTAGATTGAGGGATCGCAAACGCGTGTCGGCAAAGGAATTGTCACTGCCGCCTGATCCTCCGGCAAGCTTAGGTGACAGCCGCAATTCCTCAGCCCACAGTACAAAAAAGGCCACGTATACCCAGCCTCACGCTGCCTACCGCGCCACGTCGATTTTGTATTTCTTTCCTTTCATTTTTTCATCCCGAACGCGGGCGAGCAGATCGGTAACGCGGTCGCGGCGAACGGCAGCAAAAGCCATGTAGTCGCCCACTTCGATGCGACCCAGATCCTGGTTGGCGAGTTGGCCTTTCTGGATAAAGAACCCCACGATATCGCCCTTGCTCAGCTTGTTTTTCTTGCCACCACTCACGTAGATTGTCACGAAGGCGGGTGGTGCGGGCAGTGGTGGCGTTTTGGCGGGCAATGGGTACGTGTCGAGGTCGTCAGGAACGTACCCAGGTACGTCGTCGGAGGGTCCGCGGTCGGGCAAGAGCAGGTAAGCAGTGCCGGTGGCGTGCATCCGGGCGGTGCGACCGTTGCGGTGCGTAAACTCAGTTTCGTGGGTCGGCAGTTCGTAATGAACGACGTGCCGAAGTTCGGGGATGTCGAGGCCACGCGCGGCCAGGTCGGTAGTGATCAGGTACGTGACGCTGCCATTGCGAAACCGGATCAGGGCGCGTTCGCGGGCATCCTGCTCCAAAGCGCCGTGGTAGGCAGCCGCATACAGACCGTTGCGATTCAGGTAATCGGTCAGTTGCTCAACGGTCTCGCGCAGGTTGCAGAATACCAGGGCCGCATCGTCGCCAAACGTGCAGAGCAGTTTGAACAGCGCCTCGCGGTCGTCGGGTCCGGCGGTTGGCACGGCCTTCAGCGTCAGCGAAACGGGGTTGCTTTCTTCTGTACCAAAGGTGAGCCGGGTGGGCTTATGCAGATTTACGAAGTCGGGCACGCGCACGCTCGCCGTGGCCGATACCAGTACCCGCGTTTGCAGGTTGGGCAACAGGTCGATGATGTAGGCCATCTCGTCGTGGAAACCCAGCGTCAGCGACTTGTCGAACTCATCCAGCACCAGCGTGTCGATGCTCGTTGGGTCGAAGGAGCGGCGGGTGAGGTGGTCGGCGATGCGGCCCGGCGTGCCAATCAGCAGAGCCGGTGGGTTGCTCAGGTTGCGCACTTCCGTTTCGGCCGAGTGCCCACCGTAACAAACGTTGACTTTGAAGCCCGTCGCCATCTTGCGCCAGACCTGCTCGATCTGCATAGCCAGCTCGCGGGAAGGCACCAACACCAGACACTGCACGCCCGGCCGATCGGCGCGGAGCAGGGCCAGTACCGGCAGCAGGTAACCCAGCGTCTTGCCCGACCCCGTGGGGGCGATCAGGTACGTATCGGTGCCGGGCTTGATAGCCGCCTCAGCAGCAAGCTGCATCGGGTTCAGGGCGTCGATACCAAGGGCAGTGAGTACCTGCGCGACGGCAGGTTGGGCGGCTCCCTGCTGGGCAGCACTCCGCTGGGCGGCTCCCCGCGGGGTACGTTGGTCATCATTCATTACCCAAAAGTACGCCCATCCTGTGGTTAAACGGCTACGTCCGCGCTGAGCGCTGCCAGGTTTAGAACACCCGCTTCCGCATCACATCGAACGCCCCGACGGTAAAGGGGCCCAGCGGTACGGTGCTCATAATGCGCAGATCCTCCCAGAGCGACGTTTCTTCGTCGAGGAACCGGAAGATGCGGGCGGGCGGGTTGCGCTCATACAGGCGCGTAAAAATGTCGTCGGCGGGGTGCCGTTTGTACTGCAACACGTTCAGCAGCACACTATCGAGCAGGCCTTTAAACGTCTGCATGAGCCACGGTTTACGGCGTTCAGGGCGACCTGTAGCGGCCAGCATATTCACCAGTTCGCGCAGATTCTGCTGGGTACGTTGAAAGGTGTAGCCCGTCGACGGTTTGGTGTAGCCCCCCGCCGTACCAATCCGGACGATGTGATCACCAGGATGTTCGGGCGTGGGTACGTCCGACATGGGGATCACGCCGAACTCGGTCTCGCTGATCTGATAGCCGCCCGTATCAATGTAAGTGTCGATGTAGGTGCGGAGCGACTGTTCGTACTGCTCGGGCGTGAGCAGGTGGTCGTTGAAGATGGTGTACTCGACCATCGCCGTTTTTTCGTCGAACGGCAGGACATATAGAAACCGGCAGTCGCCTTCCTGCGCCACGCGGAAGTCCATCATGCGCGGGCGTGCCACGTCGAAACACGGTTTCTGGGCCGTAATGACCCATCCTTTAAAATGTTGCAGCAGGTTGTGGTTGGCCGGATCGCGCAGGTTCAGCGGGTGCGTGCTGTCGAAAATCAGGTCGGCGATCATCGGCTCGTCGTCTACGATCAGAAAGCCGCCGTCGGCCGTATCTTTCATCCGGTTGACCGTCCCCAACCGAAACTCGATGTTGGAAAACTGGGCCAGATGAGCTTTGACGTGGTCGTAGAAGTCGATACCACGCAGCATCTTGTATTGATAGTCGCCGATGTTGAGCGATCCCGACAGCGTGGTGCCGTAAAAATCGACGGTATTCCACTTACGGAACAAAACGGGTTCAAAGGGCCCCGTCTCGCGCTCCCAGAAACACCAGGTTCGGTCGTTCTGGTCTTTGGCCTCCTTATCGACGATCAGGATCGACTTATCGCGCAGTTTCGACTGACTGATGTAATACGCCAGGCTCAGGCCAGCCATACCGCCGCCCGCAATGATATAATCGTATTTCTTCATGAAAAGAAATGTCCTCCGTAGTCATTAATCGTCATTCGTGGTCATTTGTTGCGTTTGACTCACAAATCACCGCCCATGATGATTAACGACTACGGAGGATGTTTCTTTATACGTTCACGTGGCGTTCGGCGTGGTAGCTCGACCGGACCAGCGGCCCCGACTCCACGAACTTGATGCCGCGTTGCTCACCGGCTTCTTTGTACATCGCAAACGTGTCGGGATGAATCCATTCGATCACCTCGTGGTGCATCTTGGTTGGTTGCAGGTACTGGCCCAGCGTGAGCACGTCGCAGCCGTTTTCGACCAGGTCGTCCATGGCTTTGAAGACCTCATCCTGCGTTTCGCCCAGCCCGAGCATGATACCCGTTTTGGTGCGTTTGCCAAAGTCTTTGGTCCGGCGAATCTGCTCCAGGCTGCGTTCATAACGGGCCTGCGGACGGACCCGGCGGTAGAGGCGCTCCACGGTTTCCATGTTGTGCGACACTACCTCTTGTCCGCCTTCGATCATACGGATCAGGGCGTCCCAGTTGCCTTTGGTGTCGGGGATCAGCGTTTCGATGGTGGTCGTAGGCGACGCTTCTTTCACCGCGCGCACCGTCTGGTACCAGATTTCGGCACCCCGGTCTTTCAATTCATCGCGGTTAACCGACGTGATGACGGCATGTTTCACCTTCATCAGCACGATGGCTTCGGCCACGCGACGCGGCTCATCGGCATCGTATTCGTTGGGTCGGCCCGTTGCCACGGCGCAGAACGTGCAGCTGCGCGTACAGACGTTGCCCAGAATCATGAATGTGGCCGTCCCTGCGCCCCAGCATTCGCCCATGTTGGGGCAATTGCCGCTCTCGCAGATGGTATGTAGTTTATAGGTATCAACCAGCTTCCGAACCTTCGCATACTCCGGGCCAATGGGCAGTTTCACCCGCAGCCAGTCGGGACGTTTCGCGCGCTGTTTTTCGGAAGGGATAACGGGAAGTTCAATCATGGCACTGCTTGTTTCTTCAGAAAGGAAGAACTAGGCCGTAAAGTTCTGCCCTGAATGTACAATGTATAATGAACGATGCACAATGGGTTGTCGCGCCGCATTGGTCTCACGACAATCCATTGTGCATCGTTCATTACACATTGTGCATCACTTCTTCGATCCGAAGAACAGCGTGATGTAGCCCGATGAAAAGAAGTTGCGGTTGCCCACCGTACGGTCGCCGATGGCGGTGTTGGTGTTGGGCACGATGACGATTTTCTTGGGAAACAGTTCGGCCAGAAAGCCAATTTCGACGCCGGTAGTGTTGCTGCGGAAGGCGCTGAGCTCGAAGCTGACGGCCGCTTTGGCGTGTACGCCCACCGTGAGCGTCGACTCGCCCAGCCCCTGAAAGAAGTTACCCGACCCAACGATAAATTCGGGCTGCGAACCGGGCGTGGGATTAGCTACCTGCGAATACGGCACCTGCCGCGTGGTCCGGCCCGACGACACTTCGACGTAATACGGCTTGATGACGCCCAACGATGGCCCCGCCGCCAAAATGGCATTGACCGAAATACCCTCGTCGGCATTGCGCCGGAACAGCGCAATTTCACGGCCGTACTGGGGGCGCAGCACGAACAGGTAATTTTCTTTACCCGCCGTGATGGAGCTGCCCGTGTTGTTGCCCGACGAGATTTCGCGCGGGTGCCGCACGTTGACCAGTTCGATGCTCAGGTAACGGTACTGCGTTTTACCAAACAGCTCATCGTCGAGCCGTTTCGACTGGCGGAACACAAAGCCACCGAGCAAACCGGCGTTGGTATTCGTCGTAATCCCGAACGTGGTTACGGTATTGTAGTTGTCTTCGTCGGTATCGTTCGTCGACTGGGCGTGGCTTACCCCCGCCGCCAGCCAACTACTGACCACCACCAGACAGGCTTTTCTATAGAAAGATTTCATCAGTGAATCGTCGGATTACGAAATATACGAACGAAACTAGTGCTTCTCGCTAAGAACGCACAGAACCAGACGGTTGTTTCACGCCCCACCCGGTTCCACGGGCTTTTTTCTGAACCGGTTCAGCCAATTCGGTAACGTACCCAGCCAACGCCCACGCGGCCATCCGGTCAGGTCCATAAAAAAGCCCCTACCGATGGCGGCAGGGGCTCTTGAGCGTATAACCAGCGGCTACTGCTGACCCGGCAACGTCTGGATCACGGTGCTCGTGTTGAAGCTCCCGACCTGATAGATATTAGCCAAATTCTGCACCGAGACGCTGCCGGCCTGCGTCACGGTCAGCGTATTGTTGTTGCCAATCTGTTGCGCAAAGTTGTTGATCAACTGACCATTGTCGATGCCCTTGATCGTGCTGTAGCCGCTCTGCGTGGCCGTCACCTGGTTGTTTTCACCACCCTGCTGTATCTGCGCCACGTTTGCGTCGTTTTCCTGCCCAATCGTGACCACGCTTTTCTTGGTAACGATCGTTGAGCCATCAACCGGCGACAACCCGTTGATGAAGCCCTGCTCCACCACGGCTACGTTGCCGAGGGTACTGCTGGAGGTGAGGTTTTGCTGAATGCTCACCGTGCTGCCACTGCCATACGACATGGTAGACCCAGCGCTGCCCCCCTCCCAGGCGTACGTTTGCTGGATGGTAGCCAGGTTATTGTTGCCCGTAGCACCCTGCTCGATGGTCGCGACGTTATTGGCCGCGCCAACATTCTGAATGATCTGCGCGACACTGTTAGCGCCCGCCTGCTGAATATCGGCCTGGTTGTAGTAGCTCTGGTCGGTTTGGTAGATGATAGCCGCGTTGGGCTGGGCCGAATTGCTGATCTGCGTCACCCCCGCCTGGTTGTTGGTGGCGTCGCCCGTTTGGTACACCAGCGCCAGACCCGACTGCCCCGACTGATCGATACGGGCTTCGTTTTCGGCGCTTACGCTGGTTTGTAACACTTCGGCCGTGTGGCTTTCGCCCGCCTGCTTGATTACCCCCAGGTTAAGGCGGCTGTTATCGCCTTGCCGCACAACGGCGCTGTTGGCGGTTCCGGCGGCATCGATAAGCCCCTGCTCGATCTGCGCGCGGTTCTGGGTCGAGTTATTCTGTTGGTCGATGACGGTCAGGCCGTTGTTATCGCCCAGTTGAACGATGTTGCCGTAGTTGGCCCCGCTGCCGCCCAATGGCCCGGCGTTCTGGTAAATATTCGTCTGGTTGTTGCCGCTACCCACCTGCCGGATGGATCCGTAGTTGCCGTCGGTGGCCAGCGGGGCGCTGCCCAGCCCGGGCGCCAGTAGCGTTGAGCCACCACTCCGGAAGCCATTGCCTCCCTTCTGTTCAATGGCAGCGCGGTTGTTGCTGCCGCCTGATTGCTGAATGGTAGCCTGGTTGTAATCAGCCCCGTTGAGTTGATCAATAAATACCTGATTGGTCGGGCTGGCGTTGGCCGTTTGTGTCACCGAGGCCACGTTACCGACGTTGGGCGTCGAAGCCGGTCCGGTAAGTTGCCGAACGGTAGCGACATTGCCATTGCCCGTCTGTAAAAAGGTGGCCGATTGGTTGTTGCCGTTCTGGCTGAGCGTCGACGTGTTCTGCGCTTGTGCAGCAGCGGCAACAGCCAGCAGCGTCAGACCTGTAAGTATAATACGTTGCATAAGCTGGAGCAGAAAATCAGATTCAGGAATGAATAGTTATAGTTGTGACCTGCATTATCCTATAACACTGGTAAATGTATCTACTGTTATGTTTCAGTGAACCAATTGTTTTTGAGCGGTAGCAAGCTACATATATAAAATCCGGCATATGTTCCAAACCATCAATCCTTACACTCAACAGATCCTTGCGCAGTATGAGGCCGACACGCCCGACCGCGTACTGGCTAAGCTCGACCGCGCCCATACCGATCAACCCCACTGGGCCGCGCGTTCATTCGCCGAACGTGGCCAGTATTTCCGGCGGCTGGCTACGTACCTGCGGCAGGAGCAGGCTCGGCTGGCCGAGTTGATCACGCAGGAAATGGGCAAGATCATTGGCGAATCGAAGAACGAAATCGAGAAATGCGCCAGTCAGTGCGACTACTATGCCGAGCAAGCCGAAGCCCTGCTGCAAGCCGACAACGTACCCACGGAAGCGCAGCGCAGCCTGATCACCTACGAGCCTGTGGGTGTCGTGCTGGCCATCATGCCCTGGAATTTTCCGTTCTGGCAGGTGTTCCGCTACGCCGTACCGGCGCTGATGGCCGGCAACACCACCCTGCTCAAGCCAGCCCCCAATACGTTTGGCTGCGGCCTCGCGCTTCAGGAGGCCTTTGGGGCGGTGGGCTTTCCAGAGGGCATTTTTCAAACGCTGATCACCGACGTGGACGCCATTGAAACGTTACTGGCCGATGATCGCGTGGGTATGGTGACCCTCACGGGTTCAGAGCGGGCGGGGAGTGCCGTGGCGGCGCAGGCCGGACGGTCGATCAAGAAATCGGTGCTGGAACTGGGCGGTAGCGACCCCCTTATCGTGCTGGCCGACGCCGACCTCGACAAAGCCGCCGAGGCCGCCGTGCAGTCGCGTATGAGCAATGCCGGGCAGGTGTGCATTGCGGCCAAACGGTTCCTGGTCGAATCGTCCGTAAAAGCGGCGTTTACCGAAAAAGTGGCGGCGCGGATTGGGCAGTTACGCCAGGGCGACCCCACCGACCCAACCACGCAGGTTGGCCCAATGGCCCGCCTCGATCTGGCTGAACAACTCGACCGGCAGCTCCAGACCGCGATGGCGCAGGGAGCCACGCTGCTGGTGGGCGGGCGCCGCGACGGGTGTAATTTTCAGCCCGTGCTGCTCGACGAGGTAACGCCCGGCTCCATCGTTTTTCAGGAAGAAACCTTTGGGCCACTGGCCACTATCACCGAAGTGTCGGATGCCGAGCAGGCTGTTCGGCTGGCCAACCAGACCCGCTATGGCCTCAGCGCCACCATCTGGACCAGCGACACGGCCAAAGCCGAGCAGATGGCCCGCCAGCTAGCCGCGGGTAGTGTCTTCATCAACGCCGTGGTTCGCTCCGATTCGCGCCTGCCCATTGGGGGCGTGAAGAAATCGGGCTACGGGCGTGAATTGGCCGAAGCCGGCATTCGGGAGTTTTGCCACCCGAAGGTGATCTACGTTGCCTGACCACGTACCCACCGGAACGTACCCAGGCAACGCAGTTCGGGCAGCGGTCTACTGGTTCAGCACAAGCGACCAGGTAATGTCGGCGGTGGGCCGAAGCTGAGCCGTTGCCGAACAGTATTTATCCATCGATAAGTCGATCGCACGCCGTACTTTGGCCTCGTCGAGGTCGCCTTTGAGGTGATACTCGATGTGAATGCTTTTGAAGGGGGCTGGCGTAGCGCCCTGCTCCCGCTGTCCCTGTACCCGAATGCCGAAGTCGTCGATAACCTGCTTTTGTTTGTTCAGGATCACGATCACGTCAATAGCGCTGCAACCCGCCAGGCCCATCAGCAGCATTTCCATGGGCCGAGCCCCGGCATTGTGCCCCCCAATGTCGGTGGAGCCGTCGATGTCGAGTGTTACCCCGGCAACGCCTTTTGCTTCAAAATGAAAGGCATCATCAACGCGCTGCAGGTCGACGGTCATCGTCGAGTAAACCGGTGATTCGGGCGTAGTGGCGGGGGTTGCGGTCATAAGTTTTTTGGCAATAAAGCCGTTAAATCGTTATCTTCACTTTCTGTTAAACAGACAACAGCCATGTCCGAAAAAGTTTCCGGCGACTTATTCGACCTCAAGAACGACCCCCGGCTCAGCCATTATCTGTACCGGGGTGGCTTCGGTTGCTGGCTGCTCTATCTGGTCGTGGGCACGCCGCTGCTGGCTAACCTACGCTTCTACCGGACCGACCTGGGCGTGTTGTCATTCTCAATGATGGTCGCCGGTTTGTCGGCCTCGATGGTCTACGACTACTACCACAACCTGCCCTTATTTGAACAAAAAAAGAAATGGCTTGCGCTTAGTTATTTCTTACTAGCGGGAATTGTATACTTCGTAGTCCTCGGCCATAAATCGCCGGTTCTGCCCCACTGGTTGCCATTCTAAAAACGCCTGTTGAGGGCCTTTTTCATTCACATACAAAAAACGCCTGTTTACATACGGCTCAATTACTATAGCCTACAACGGCCAGGGCGTCCGTGGATTTAGTTTCCGAGTAAAGCTATTTTTGAAGCATCGTTTTACAAGCTTCTTAAATCGTTAACTCGGTATGAATGCTCCAACCTCCTCCGCGCGTATTGGTATTGAAGAATGGCCAACCTTGCGCCTTTATCAGCGCGAACACGGCCAGCAATCGTTTCACGTAGCGAACCTGATCTACCTTCAGTCAGAAACCAACTACACTTGGCTCCACTGGAACGACGGGAAACGAATGCTCATGCCGCGGACCCTTAAATTTTACGAGCCCAAACTACCCAGCGAATTCTTTTTCCGGCTGCACCGTAACTGTGTCGTAAACGCGCGCTACATCACTGGCACCGAACGCACGCCCCAGGGCGGCGCCTTCATCGTGCTCTCTACGGGCGAACGCCTGCCAATCTCTCGCCGCCGCTGGACGGCCGTTAAATCCCTGATCAACCGCTTCCGCGAGTCGATGAATTAAACAGATCTACTTATAAAACGAGTCGTAAGTCCCGGCAGCATCACCCGGCTCATCCGGTTTCCTACTGCCCGCGACTTACGACTCGTTTTCGATTCGCCGCTCTATTCACACCTTACTTTAATACCTTCGTAATCTCGTTTAGCCTGTCCATTTTGGCTTGAAAATCGCCGGTCAGCTGCTGGCGAATTGCGGTCAGGTTGTCCAGCGTTTCCTGTAGCGAATCGGGTAGCATCTCTTCCAGTACTTCGCGGAAGCGTTTGGCAAACGTCGGTGATTTTCCGTTAGTTGAAATGGCGATTTTTAGATCGCCTTTTTTTACGACCGAGCTCAGGTAAAAATCGCAGAGCGGTGGCGTATCGGCCACGTTGACCAGAATTTTTCTGGCCTTGCAATCGGCCTGCACCTGCCGGTTCACGGCCTTGTCGTTGGTCCCCACAATCACCAGATCCTTGTCCGTCAGGTACGTGTCGTCGTAACGTACCTGCACCAGCGTAACGCCCGGATGCGCAGCCGCCAATTCGCGAATTTCGGCGCGGATCTCGGGTGCTACCAGCGTGACGGGTGCCGCGGGCGAATTGGCGAGCACGGCCGTGAGCTTCTCCAGACCAACGTACCCACCGCCCACAATCAGCGTCTGGAGTTGGTCGAGCTTCACAAATATGGGAAAGAGGGTATTCATTGGGGTATAACGATCAAAGGCCAGGATCCAAAGTTGGCTAACCTTGGACCCTGGCCTTTGAACAGTGGACAGCCGATTAAAATTTCACCCCTACGTTTACGCCCAGAATCCGGCGCTGCGAATTTGAGGTGTTGTCGCGCAGCACGTTCTGGAAACCGTGGTGATACACAAAATCAATGAAGAGCGGGCCCGCGTCGAACCCGATGTTGGCCAGACCGTTCAGCGTGGCATCATTGAAGTCGCTGCGCGTAAGGTTCAGCACGCTGTTGTTGCCCCCCAGCGGCGTAGCAAATTCGGCACCGACCTGCAACCGGATACCCGATACACCCCGCTCCGACTGCGCGATTTTGACACCCACATAGGCCGGTACGTGCAGATACTGCTGATCCACGTTGGTGGTGATGTCTTTGATGCCATTCACCTGCCCGTCGCCAGACCGGTAAAATTCAGAGCTTGAGGTCAGGTATTCGGCCCCAATCTGCCCGTAGAGACGGCCACCGCCCCGCACAAAGAAACCAAGCTGGTAACCCAGCCGACCGGCCAGCCCCTGCGCGTTGCCGTTGGCGTCGATTGCCTCGCCCTGAAAACGGGTTGAGTTACCACCGGCATACAGGCCAAACGTGAAGTTCTTATAATTCTCGCGGTGTTCGGTCCGTTCCTCTTTTTTATACGACCGTTGTCCGTCTTCGAACCCTTCGTCATACGCCTGGCTCAGATCATTGCGGTCATAGAGCCGGCCCGAGTTGCGGTCACTCCGCTCCCGGTAGTCGTTGTCATACCGTGCGTCCTGCATGTCGCGGCGGCGGAAATCGCGGCGCTCCCGAATTACGTCGTTTGCATCCACGTCCCGGCGATCGTTGCGGCGCATGTCGCGATCCCGGTCGCGTAGTTCCCGTTCCCGATCACGCAACTCGCGTTCCCGGTCATCCATGCGATCGTCGCGGCGTTCAAAACGATCATCGTTGCGATTGTCATCGTAGCGTTGTTGCGCCATCACTGCCGATCCGGCCAGCGATGTGGCGGATAGCGTTGCCACCAGCGCGATGGCCCGTACTGTCTTTTTCATAACGTGTGTTGAGTTGTTGGTACTGAAATCACAAGTACAACCTACAGGTAAGGTAGATTGTTAAAAAAAGGGTGCCAGAAGTACCCAGTCACTAAAAAGGCGTAACGCCCATACCAAATTGCTTTACAGCCATTTACGGCTTAAGAATTTGGTGTGGGCGTTACGCCTTTTTTTAAGCAACTGCGACCAGAAAGGCTTAGAATTTAAAGCCTACGCTGGCGCTCAGGATGCGACGGCTAGAGCCCTGGAACGTGTTGATCTGAACGGCATCACCCAGGCCATAGTGGTAGGTCAGGTCGATCAGGAACGGACCAAAGTCGAAGCCAAGCTGACCCAGTGCGTTGAACGAGCCACTCTTGATTTCATCTTTGCTCAGGTTGAAGCTGTTGCTGTTTGAGCTGATACGGTTCGCATATTCAGCACCAACCTGCACCCGAATGGCCGAGTTACCACGCTCAGAATCAGTCAGTTTATAACCGATATACACCGGAACCTGGATGTACTGAATGTTGATGTAGTCGCGGATGGCCTGCGTTGACGAGCCATTGCCTGCCCGGAAGTAGTTCGAGCTAGACGCGAAGTACTCAGCGCCAATCTGACCAAACAGACGGCCACCGCCCCGTACGAAGAAACCAGCCTGATAGCCCAGACGAGCCGACGGGTTTTCGGCATCGATTGACTCACCCTTAAAGCTCGTGGCGTTCAGACCGGCGTAGATACCAAAGACAAAGTTGTTGTAGCCATTGCGGCCAGCCGGATCAGGCGCCGTGCGAGACGTGGTCGAATACGTGTTCGTCGTTGTTGTCGACGTACCTGAATTCATGCTGTTGTCGTAGCTGGTCGAGGGCGTCGTAGTGGCACCGCTCGTACCCATCGTATTGTAGTTGCCACTGCCCGACGGCGTTACCGTCGTTGAGTTGTTGTACGTACCGTTGCTGTTATACGTCCCCGTTGTGCCCGTTGCCCCGGTGCTCATTGAGCCCGATGGGCTGCTTGTGCTGTAGGTATCGGTCGTGGTAGCACCGCTCGTGCCCATCGTGTTGTAGTTGTTGCTACCTGATGGCGTCACGGCAGTCGAGTTGTTGTACGTGCCGTTGCTGTTATACGTACCAGTTGTACCGGTAGCTCCTGCGCCAGTCGTTCCCGTGCTCATCGAGCCCGATGTGCCGCTGTAGCTCGATCCCGACGACGTAGCATTGCTGCTGTTGTAGTTGTTGGTGTTCGAGTTGTTGTAGTTCGACGTGCTCGTCGAGGTTGACGACGACTTAGTCGTTCGAGTTGTCTGGCCTACTGCCACACTGGCCGACAGGATGCCGACCGCCAAGAGTACCTTATTCATTTTCATAACGTTTTGAGTTGAACGAAAAAAAGGCGTGACCTAAATCACGCCTCATTAACCCACAGACTTATTAGAATGTTTTAGTTTTCGCGCATTTGCTTAAATGCGTTGATCAGCCCGTTTGTTGAACTATCATGGCTGGTAACGGGCGTATCCCCCTCAAGCTCAGGCAAAATTTTATTGGCAAGCTGTTTTCCCAACTCAACACCCCACTGGTCGAAACTAAAAATAGTCCAAATTACGCCTTGTGTAAAAATCTTGTGTTCATACATCGCAATCAGGCTACCAAGCGAGCGCGGCGTAATCTGTTTCACCAGAATCGAGTTGGTGGGGCGGTTGCCCGAGAACGCTTTAAACGGCGCAATCTGCGCGATCTCCTCGGCGGTTTTGCCCGCTTTACGCAGTTCGTCGGCGGCCTCCTCCTCAGTCTTGCCATTCATGAGCGCTTCAGTCTGCGCAAAGAAATTTGAGAGAAGCAGCGTGTGGTGGTCGCCCAGCGGCGTGGTCAGGGGGCGGTGACTGATGGCCGGGGCGATAAAATCGCACGGAATCAGCTTGGTACCCTGGTGAATGAGCTGGTAAAACGCGTGTTGGCCATTGGTACCCGGCTCACCCCAGATAATCGGGCCGGTCTGGTAATCGACGGGGTTGCCGTTGCGATCGACCGATTTGCCGTTGCTTTCCATATCACCCTGCTGGAAGTAAGCCGCAAAGCGATGCATGTATTGATCGTAGGGCAGTATCGCCTGCGACTGTGCCCCGTAGAAATTGTTGTACCAGATCCCCAGCAGCGCCAGCGTTGCCGGAATGTTCTGATCCAGCGGTGCCGTCCGGAAGTGTTGGTCCATCACGTGGGCGCCGGTCAGCAGTTCTTCGAAATTGTCGAACCCAATGTACAGGGCAATCGACAGCCCGATAGCCGACCAGAGCGAGTAGCGGCCACCGACCCAATCCCAGAACCCAAACATGTTGGCCGGGTCGATGCCGAATTTCTCCACCTCTTTCTGGTTGGTCGACAGGGCAGCGAAGTGCTTGGCAATGTCTTTTTCCGTACCGCCATTGTCCAGAAACCATTGCCGGGCCGAGTTGGCGTTGGCCATGGTTTCCTGCGTGGTGAAGGTTTTGGACGCGATCAGAAAGAGCGTGCTTTCGGGACGTACCTGTTGCAGGGTTTCGTAAATGTGCGCCCCGTCGACGTTCGACACGAAGTGCACCTTCAACGTACCGGCGTAGGGTTTCAGCGCTTCGGTCACCATCACCGGCCCCAGATCAGAGCCACCGATGCCAATGTTCACCACGTCGGTGATGGCCTCGCCGCTGTAGCCTTTCCACGCGCCCGAACGTACCTGCTCGGTAAACGTTTTCATGTGGTCGAGCACGGCGTTCACCTCGGGCATCACGTCGGCCCCATCAACCAGGATGGGCGTATTGGCGCGGTTGCGCAGGGCCGTATGAAGTACGGCTCTGCCTTCGGTACCGTTGATTTTATCGCCGCTGAAGAGCTTGCCGATGGCGTCGGTCAGGCCCGCCTGCTCGGCGAGTTGCCGCAGCAGGGTCATGGTTTCGGCCGTCACGCGGTTCTTCGAAAAATCGACCAGGATATCCTCGAAGCGCAGCGAAAACTGGCTGAACCGGTCAGGGTTTTCGGCAAACAGGTCGCGGAGGTGTTGCTGTTGGGTGGCCTCGAAATGAGCTTTCAGTTGGCTGTAGGCTGGCAGGGCCAGAAACGGATGATTCGTCAGCATGATTGGATTCGGTCAGCAGAGAGCCGCGAATATCGGGGTTTAGCCCGTGATTTTTCAGCAAAGCCCCGCCCGATCAAGGCCGCATACGCGAATTCTGGGATGCCCCGTACCCTCAGTTCCACACCCAAGGCTCATCTACAACCGCACCGACACGTTTTCCTGCACCTGCACGGGCGTTTCGTCGAGCGTTTTGAGGTACTCTTCCCGCTGCTTCAACTGCGCTTTCAGCGCGGCAATGTCGGCCGTAAGGCGTTGCCATTCGGCATCCTGGGTGAAATCGTAGGTGGTGCGGCGGGTGATCTGCACGCTGCCCGCATTGTAATGGATGGCATTGTTGCGCACAACCGGATCGTCGGTCCCCTCATCGGCCTCGCTGATGGCCGAAGCCGTGGGCACGGGTAACGGGTCGAACTGCCCGCCAGCACCTTCCTGTATGGGGTCCGGTTGGGGTTGCTGCGTAATGGCCCGCAGTTCCTGCGCCTGCGCCACACTATGGCTTTTTAGCCGGGCGATGATCGTTTTGATGTACAGTTCATAGCGTTTCATCTCCACGTAGGTCTTCAGCAAATCATACTGGCCACTGTCGATGATCTGTTGCGCGTGGTCGGCGGCCAGGCGGATCAGCCCTGTTTTCGGCATATTTCGGTCGAGGGTTCCGATTGGTTTGATAAGGCCCATTCCCGTCTTTTTTGGTTTATTCTCCAGTTATTGGGCCAAGTTACGGTCCGCCCCAAAACGCCCGTATTCTTTATTTATGCAACACATTCTGATTCTGATCGGCATCAGCGGCAGCGGCAAAACCACCTTCGCCAACCAACTGGTGCAGGCCGACCCAACGTACCTGCGCCTGAGCCGCGACGAACTCCGGCGCAGTTTGCTGCCCGTTCCACTCAATGCCTATTGGCGCTGGGGGGGCAAACGCCGGAACCGGATCGAGGAGCTGGTATCAGAACTGGAAAAAACGGCCCTGGCAACCGCCCTCGACGAGGGATGGAACCTGGTCATCGACAACACGCACCTACGCCAGCACTACATCGACGACGTGCTAAGGCAGGTGAGCCATCGGATCGTACGGGTCACGTTCAAGGTGTTTGACGTTCCGCTCGACGAGGCCATTCGCCGCGATAAGGCCCGCCCCGACGTGGTTGGTGCTTCTGCGATTCAGGAACAATATGATCGTTACGTGGCGCTATTTCGCCACTTTAATCCGGCCCAAACGCTCGTCTTTCCGGAGCATCCGTTGCCCCTTCGCGAACCATTCACCCAAGATCGAGCCTTACCTATGTGTGTTCTGGTCGATATTGACGGCACCATCGCCAGCCGAACAGGCCGGTCGCCCTTCGATTGGAAGAAGGTGCACCTCGATACACCCCGGCAACCCGTCATCAACGTGGTACGGGCCTTGCGGGCGTCGGGCCACACCGTCGTGTTTTTGTCGGGCCGCGATAGCGTGGCGCGTGCCGATACCACCGCCTGGATTGCCCGGTATCTGGGTTGGCAGGAAGGCACCGATTACGTGCTGTTTATGCGGGCGGCCAACGACAACCGCAAGGACGCGATCATCAAACGGGAATTGTTCGAGGCGCACATTCAGGGCCACTATTACGTAGACGTTGTGCTCGACGACCGCGATCAGGTGGTATCGCTGTGGCGCAACGACCTCGGCCTGACCTGCTTGCAGGTTGACTACGGCAATTTTTGATCAGACGCGACAACACCGGCACCCCTTATAAAATCAAACCTATAAGGCTTAAAAAACCTTACAGGTTTACGAACCAATACGTTATGACAAAACACTCCCACTTCCGCGACGCGGCATTTATTCTGGCAGGCATCCTTAGTGTAGGGTTTGGCTTGAAGGGCTTTCTGTTGTCGAGCCAATTTATTGATGGTGGCGTTACCGGCGTTTCGATGCTGCTGGCGTCGCAAACGCCCCTGCCCCTGGCGGTTGGCATTGTGCTCATCAACCTACCCTTCATCTGGCTTGGGTACCGGCAAATTGGCCGGGCGTTTGCCATCAAAAGTACACTGGGTATTGCGGGACTATCGGCTTGTCTGGCGTTTGTCCCCTTCCCCGATGTTACGCCCGATTTATTGCTGACAGCGCTGTTTGGGGGCTTTTTCATCGGCGCGGGCATCGGCCTCTCGATGCGCGGCGGAGCGGTGCTCGACGGCACCGAAGTAGCGGCGCTGGTGATCAGCCGCAACGTACCCACGATGAAAGTCAGCGACGTCATTCTGTTGCTGAACGTATTTATTTTCGGAGCCGCCGCCTTCTTTCTCACCATCGAATTGGCGCTCTATTCGATGATTACCTATTTCGCCGCGTCCAAAACCATCGACTACATCATCCACGGTATCGAGGAATACACGGCCATCCTGATCGTATCGGAGCGGTATCTGGCTATTCGTGAAAAAGTATCCGAGAATGGCTGGGGAGTCACCATCCTGAAAGGCGCCCAGGGCTACGGTAAACGCGGCGACCGGGATCAGCCCGTCGATGTGCTGTATGTCGTCGTTACCCGGCTGGAAATCAGCCGCCTGCGTACCACCATTTTAGAGATCGACGAAACGGCCTTCCTCATCCAGTACCCCGTCGATGACGTACTCGGCGGCCAGATCAAGAGTTTGCCGTTGCATTAGCATTTGTCGTTTACGGTTTGGCGTTTCAGGTTCAACGTTAGCTGTCGTCCGATTACTGAGGCGACAGCTAACGTTAAACCTGAAATCCTATTCTACTGCAACCACCTGCTCCGGTTTTTTCGGGACGGTCAGAATCAGAACGCCGTTTTCCTGTTTGGCCTGGATACCGGCCGCATCCACGCGGTTGCTGAGCGGAATGGTGCGCTCAAACGACTTCAGGGGGTATTCCTGCAACAGGAAAGCCGGGTCATTGGCGGTGTCGTGGGCGCGGGTCCCCTGGATAACCAGTTCCTCATTGACCACCCGCACCGAGATGTCGGCTTTGTCGAAACTGACGGCATAGACCAGCACCCGGTAGTGATCGGCATGGTCTTCAACGTTCATGGGTACGTTGTATTTAGGCCGACGCCAGCCCCCGAAGAACGGACGAATAAATTGAGCAAAGGAGTTGTGATGGCCCTGTTGGCCGTAGCCATGTTGATGGCGGTGATGATGCGCGTGCATAGTATTAGTTGGTTGTAAAGGGCGGGCACCGAACGTACCCACCGGAGTTGTTTACTTGATTGCTTGATTCACTGGTTATAGCACGAAGTCTTCGCGGTGCCGACCCAGCGACTCCGTTTCGATCGGGCGTTGCCATTGGGTCTGCTGCTGATTGAAGGCGGCATATTCGTCGTCGCTCATCCGGCGAATCCGGTCAGCGAATTCCATACGGCGGGTTTGCCAGCCTCCCCACCGGCTCGGGACATTGCCCCCTCCAAACGCCCGGCGGCGGATGAAGCGAATAGCGCCACCGACGATCAGGGCAAACAGGGCGAGACGCAGAAAGAAAAATGGAAAGGCGACGAGGGCTGCGCCAAGCACGATGGCGGGCAGCACAAAACGAGGCATGCGGTTCATTGTCTTGTTGCAAAGCCGGGTATATGAACGGCTTCAACGAGGATGACGCACAAGTCGCCGGATTACTTTAAGAAAGTTGAAAATTTTTTGAGATCCAAAGTCCAGACACCGGGCCACTTGGCTATTGAACCCTGACCATTGGTCTAGACGCCTCTCCGTTTCCGCCATTGCTCCTTGAAACGGGCTTTTTCCTCATCGCTCATTTGTTGCCATTTGGCACGCCAGGGAGCTCCAAAGCGGTGATTGCCAGCGCCCCAGCCCCGGCGTGCCCCCGGGAAGCCGCCAAATAGCAGCCGACTCAGCACCAACAAGCCCGCTGCCTGCCAGATTGTGACCGGGCGCACCGAGACCACCTCGGCCAGCACGTGGTTCCAGAGCCACATCACCACCGCCGACAGCAGCGAGACAACGAGTAACCCAAAAAACGGAATCCAGAAAAAACGGCGGCGGCGGTTAGGGTGCATGCAGATTAGTCGTTTGACAGTTCGTCGTAAAGTCGTTGAAGGCGGCGGCGGAGGTGCTGTACGGCGTAACGCTTCCGCGAAATAATCGTTTTCAGGTTCTCGCCTGTCTGATCGGCGATTGCCTGAAGGGTCTGCTCTTCCAGTTCGTTTTGAATAAACACCGTACGCTGATTCTCGGGCAGTTCGGCCAGGGCGGTCATCAGTTCATCCCAGATCAGGTCACGAAACGCCGGGTCGTCGGCCGATTCCGCCAGTTGGGTATCCGTCAGCAGGTCATCGAGCGAGAGGTTCGCATCGTCATCATCGTCGGCGCGGGCGGCGTCGGAAAAAGGCGTTTCGCGGGTACGTCGGTACCGGTCGGTGATGCGGTTGCGGGCGACCTCGTAGAGCCACCCACTCAGGCTACCGATCTGATCCAGATCGACCACCCGGCTCAACTGATACCAGACGTCCTGCAAGATATCTTCGGCGTCTTCTTCCGTCCTGACCCGGTCCCGGATAAAGCCAAACAACCGCCCACCGTACTGCTTCACAGTATCCAGTACCGTTCGTTTGGGTGTTTGGTCGGGCATGGGCGAATGTACACAGCCGAGGCATTTGGCCGCCTCCGTTCCAGGTGGTACTGGTTGCAGCCATCGCTAAATGGTAGCAGGGCAGGATCAACGGCGCCGTGCGGCTCATCGCAAGCGTCATGTCTCCCAAGCAAGCCAACTCGCAGCACTCGTTTTAATCGAGCGTACAGCGCCCGGATACCCAGTTATTAAATTTTTTTAAAAAAATTGGAATCAGGCGAGTTAAAAGCGGCCCTAATCCTATTTACGTATTGAAGCCCCCATCCGTCGAGTACGCCCGAGGGTCATTTTCTTGCTTTGGCTGTCCGCATCGGTGGCTTGCCCGTGACTCAACGTTCATTCTAACCCCGCCTGCATGATCTGATCGACGAAAGACAAAAAGAAGTCAGCAGTGCTGCAACACCACTGACTTCCGTAACTCCCCAGGTTCCTCAACCTATTGTCCACTTAAGTAGACACGGGATGATTTTGCCCAATTTTTACTCAAACAAAACCTCCTTAAAAGTATGAATAACCTTCTACTCTCCAATCGTTTTGGAGGGAAAGTCATACGACTAACTTTACTCAACCTGCTGCCAGGTACTCTGTTGGTCAACGCGGCGATGGCCGGCGATCAACTAGCGACGGCGCATGCCCCAGGCAACGCTACTACGGTATTGAACCGGTTTGCCGAGCCAGTCCCTCCCATCACCGTGAAAGGCCGGGTACTCGATGAGTTGGGCAAACCCATTCCAGGCGCCACGCTGCTGGTGAAAGGCACGACCAGCACCGGTACCGTTACCGACGCCGACGGGGCCTTCACCCTGAACGTACCTGACGGCGCGGGTACGTTGGTGGTATCGTCGATTGGGTTTACGGCGCAGGAAGTTGCCATCGACAACCGCAGTTCCATCGACGTTACACTGAAAACCGACGTCAAATCGCTGAGTGAGGTCGTGGTTGTGGGTTACGGTACGCAGCGCCGCGCCGAAGTGACCTCAGCCGTGACGACGGTAAAGGTGGAGGACTTTAACCAGGGTGGTGTGCGCAGCCCGCTCGACCTGATTCAGGGTAAAGTGGCCGGTCTGACCGTCACGCGTACACAAGGCAACAACCCCAACGCCGGGGCGTCGATTCAGCTGCGGGGTATCGTTTCGGTCAACGGGGATCAGTCACCGCTGATCGTCATCGACGGGATTCCGGGTGGTAACCTGGATCTGCTGCAGCAGGACGACATTGCGTCGTTCGACGTGCTGAAAGACGGGTCGGCGGCCGCTATCTACGGCACGCGGGCCAACGCCGGGGTTATCCTGATCACCACCAAAAAGGGACAGTCAGGCCCGCCCCGTTTCGACTATTCGACCTATGTGCAGCACGAGGTAGTCAACCGCCGGCCGCGCTTCCTGACCGCCGACGAGTGGCGTGCCTACAAAGCCGACCCCACCAACGTGAAGGCGGCACAGATGACCGACCTGGGCGCTTCGACCGACTGGTACAACCTACTAATCAACAAAGGCAACCTGAGCCAGTACCACAATATGGCGCTGTCGGGTGGTAATGCATCGAGCAACTACCGGGCATCAATCTACTACAACGGGGCTGACCCCATTACGATCCAGAACGAACGGAAGCAGTATGGCGGGCGCCTAAGCATGTTTCAGCGCGGTTTGAACGACCGGCTGTCAGCGCAGATCAACCTGGCGACCAACCTGAGCAAAGGGAATTTGCTCGGCGGTCAGGCGGGTGATTTTGAAAACGCGCTGGGCCGGAACCCGACGCAGCCCGTATATAACCCCAACGGCACGTTTTATGAAGAAGGCTCGACGACCAACCCCATTGGCCGCCTGACTCAAGAGAAAAACCGCCGCGATCAGCTAACGACCTCGGCCGATGCCCGCGTAACATTGGAACCTATCGATGGCTTGCGGCTGTCGGCCTTCGGCTCCTACGTTCGGGATAGCTGGAACGACAACGAGTACCGCCGCACCGACTCGCGTTTTTCGCAGATTGGTACGCTGAATGGTACAGCCGTCAACGGAACGGGTTACGCCTACAAGCGGAACCGGATCGCCAATAACTACGCGTTCGAACCCACCGCTGAGTATAGCCGGGTTATTGCCAATGACCATACGATCCGGGCGCTGGCCGGGTATAGCTACCAGTACGGCACCCTGGAAGATTTCTCGGCGGGCAATAGCGGTTTCCTCAACAACATCTTCCAAGAGAATAACCTGGGCGCGGGTAACTTCCTGCAACTGGGCAAATCATCGCTCTACAGCTTTAAGGAAGATAACACGCTGGTGGCGTTCTTCGGTCGTCTGAACTACTCGTACAAAGACAAATACATTGCCCAGTTCATCCTGCGTCGTGAAGGATCGAGCCGATTCGGGGCCAACAACAAGTTTGGTAACTTCCCGGCCGCGTCGGTGGGCTGGACCATCAGCCAGGAAGATTTCATGAAGAACTTGGCGTGGGTCAACAGCCTGAAACTACGGGCGGGCTACGGTGTTACCGGTAACCAGGGTATTCCGAACTACCAGTCGCTGGTGCGGCTCAGCACGGGGAACCAGTACCTGAACGACGACGGTGTCTGGCGGCAAACGTATGGCCCCAGCAACAACCCCAACCCGAACCTGCGTTGGGAACGGAAGGCCGAATTCAACGTAGGGCTTGACTTTGCCCTCTTCGGCAACCGGCTGACGGGTACGCTCGACGTGTACCGCCGCCGCACCACCGATCTACTGGGTAGCTTCAACACCCAGTTGCCGCCTTACATTCAGTCGACACTATATACCAACGTCGGGACCATCGACAACAACGGGGTAGAGCTGTCGCTGAGCGGCACGGTGATGAAGAAAGACAACTTCAGCTGGAGCATGGACCTGATCGCTAGCACGCAGTCGAACCGACTAGCGTCGTTCTCGAATGACGTGTTCAAAGTGACGTTCCTGAACTTCGGCGACATCGGTGGTTTTGGTGCGCTGGGTAACGCTATTCGTACCATCGAGGGCGGACCGCTGGGCAGCTTCTACGGCAAGCGCTTTGCCGGCTTCACGCCCGAGGGCCGGTGGTTGTTCTACAAAGCCAGCGGCGAAGCCGTTACGGCCGACAAGATTGTGCCGAACGACGATTATGCCTACATCGGCAACGGGATTCCGAAGTATTACGCTTCGTGGACTAACCGCTTCCAGTACAAGAATCTGGACCTGACGCTGTTCTTCCGGGGTAAGTTCAAGTACGACATCCTGAACCTGCAACAGGTGTTCTTCGGCAACAAAGTGTACCTACCTAACAACGTGCTGCTCGACGCCATCACGCGCAACAACCAGATCAACGACGCCCTGCAATACTCGGATTACTACCTGGAAAAAGGGGATTTCGTGAAGCTCGACAACGTGACGCTAGGCTATAATTTCAAGCTCAAAACGAAAGCCGTCCGCAACCTCCGCCTGTACCTGACAGGTCGCAACCTGTTGACGATCACGGGTTACCGGGGCGTTGACCCTGAGGTACCTGACACGGGCCTGAATAACCCGGCACCCGGCATCGACGGACGGGGCTTCTACCCACGTACCCAGTCCTACACGGCAGGTCTTCAAATTGGCTTTTAATCTGACCAACCATGAAACGTTCTCATAAAGCCCTACTTATCAGCGGCATTACCTTAACATTAACCGGCCTGAGTGGTTGTACCGACCTGAGCGAAACGCTCTACAGCCAGATCAACGCCAACCAGTATTACAACAACCGGCAGGAAGTGCTGGCGGCCGTCTTGCGCCCCTACACCCACGCCAACGCCTGGATCGCCCCCACGGCTCAGAACAGCTACTGGCGGCTCAATGAACTCACGGCTGACCAACTGGCCTGGCCGCAGAAGGGCCGTCACGGCTATGACGACGCTCAGTGGATTCGCCTGCATGGCCATACCTGGGCATTCACCGAAAACAACATCTGGGATCCCTGGAGCCTGTTGTTCACGGGGGTTGGCTTCTGCAACAGCGTACTGGGCGATTTCAACCGGCTCAACTTTGCCCAGATTGGTGTAAGCGATACCGACAAAGCCGCGTTCACCGCCGAACTGCGGGTCTTCCGGGCGCTGCACTACATGAAGTTGATGGACCTCTACGGCAACGTACCCATCGTGACTACGGTTGGTACGCCCCTCAGCCCGCCTACCGCGCCCCGCGCTGAAGTGTTTGCGTTCGTGGAAAAAGAGCTGAAAGAAAGCGTCGACCAACTGCCCAACCTGAGCAAGGCCCTGATTGGCCGACTCACCAAAGCCGCTGGGTATTCGATTCTGGCCGAGCTGTATTTGAACGCACAGGTCTGGAGTGGCACGGCCCGCTGGGATGATTGCATCGCTGCCTGCGACAAGATCATCTCGGGTTCAACGGGTGGTCTCAACGGCGCACCCGCCCTCGACGCCAACCTGACCAGCACGTTCAACAACACGAACGACAACTCACGCGAGGCGCTGTTTCAGCTGACTTACGACTTCCAGACGACGCCCACGCGTTGCGGCTGGAACAGTGACTTCTACCACTTCCAGCAGCGGTTGATTTACAACGGCGATGCCAACGGCAACAACGGCGTGGTGGTGATTCCGAGCGCTTACGACGCGTATAACGACAAGGATCTGCGTAAATCGACGTGGTTCCTGATCGGGCCGCAGTTCCAGGCGGCTAACCCTACGCAGCCGGTACTGGGAACGGAAGAATACCGCGACAAGCAACTGGTGTTTGTGAAGGAAATTCGCCGGGCCAGCGAGGGTAAAACCTCGTCGACGATGATCGATGGTGAAGAAAACAGCGGTGCCCGGTTCAACAAGTACCGGCCCGGTCAGCAGACCGAAGCCAAGTACTGGAGCAACGACTGGATCATCTACCGCCTCACCGACATCTATTTCTACAAGGCGGAGGCCCTGATGCGCAAGAATGGCAACGTAGCCACGCCGGAAGCCCTGCAACTGGTGAACGCCGTTCGGCAGCGGGCCTTTGCCACCGCCGACTACGTACCCTACACGGCGGCGACGCTGACCTTGCCCGAGTTGCTGGCCGAGCGCGGCCGCGAATTTGTCTTCGAAGGCAAACGCCGCACGGACATGATTCGCTTCGGTGCGTTCACGACCAACAGCTGGTGGGATCACCAGCCCAGCAACGACCCGAACAAGAACCTGTTCCCGATTCCGCAACGGCAGTTGGCCGCCAACCCCAACCTGAAGCAAAACCCAGGTTATCCGGCGCAGTAAACGAGTTTACCGGTTAGAGTTAACGGTT
This sequence comes from Fibrella aestuarina BUZ 2, assembly GCF_000331105.1. Taxonomy (NCBI): domain Bacteria; kingdom Pseudomonadati; phylum Bacteroidota; class Cytophagia; order Cytophagales; family Spirosomataceae; genus Fibrella; species Fibrella aestuarina. The sequence goes on from NC_020054.1 coordinate 5,526,850, forward strand.
TAAGGTTGGTTGGCGCAGATTACGGATGCGTTAGCCAACCTTAAACTTTAAACGCCAAACCCAAACTTCTCTATGAAATATGATACCCCAGCTCGTGCTTGATTTCCTTTAGAACGAAGGTGCTGTTGAGCACGCCGATATTCTCGATTTCGGAGAGTTTATACTTCACGAAATCGTGGTAGGCGGGCAGGCTGGGTACGTGAATTTTGAGCAGAAAATCGACCTGCCCGGCCATGTGGTAACACTCCTGTACTTCGTGCAACTTCTGCACCTCCTCCTCAAATTTTTCGATGAACGCCTTATCGTGGTACCGCATCGACACCTGGCAGAACGTGGTAATGGGCTGCCCCAGCATGGCTTTGTCGAGCACGGCCACGTATCCCTTGATGATGCCCAGGTTTTCGAGCCGTTTGATGCGTTCGTAAACAGGCGACAGCGTCAGTCCCAACTGGGTAGCTAATTCTTTTGTTGTCAGCTTGGCGTCCTCTTGGAGGAGACGTAACAAGGTGCGATCGATCTGGTCTAACTGGTCCATTCCAAAAAATTTTCTGTGGTCAAAGAGCCTGTTGTTTATCTGCCGTGATATTGTTGGCTAAGCCTAATGAATACCACAATTTTCACCGTTCTGGCTAACAATTTCGCTTCTTTTAGCGGTATAATTAACTTTGTGCAGCAAAATTCATCACAAGCTTACTCGTCAGCAATGGCCGGGTTGGGCCGTTGCTGTCACCCTTCATCAACAGACTTTTCTTCGTTATGAAGCACGACACCTGCCTGGTTATTGGTGCCAACGGACAAATTGGCACCGCCCTGCTGCCCCGCCTTCGGGCCCTTTTCGGTACTGACCACGTGATCGGCGCCGACCTCCGGTTGCCAACGGCCGACACCGGCCCCTTCGTACAGCTCGACGCTACCAACGCTCAGGCGCTAACTGATGTAGTCCGGCGGTATGGCGTCACTCAGATCTATCATTTGGCGGCCATCCTGTCGGCCAAGGGCGAACAGAACCCGGTCTGGGCCTGGAACCTGAATATGCAAACGGCGCTCAACGTGCTGGAAGTAGCCCGGCTCAATGAGGTAAAGAAGGTTTTTCTGCCCAGCTCGATTGCGGTTTTTGGTCAGCACGCGCCCGCCTTCGATACCCCGCAAACAGCCTATCTGGACCCGACGACGGTCTACGGCATCAGCAAAGTGGCGGCCGAAAACTGGTCGCTTTATTACCACCAACGCTACGGGCTGGATGTCCGCTCAGTGCGGTATCCGGGTGTCATCAGCTACGAGACCCTGCCCGGCGGCGGCACCACCGACTACGCCGTCACGATTTTCCACGAGGCCGTACAGGACCGTCCGTTCGAGTGCTTCCTGAGCGCCGATACCCGGCTACCCATGATCTACATGGACGACGCCCTACGGGCCACGCTCGAACTGATGGAAGCGCCCGCCGATAACCTTTCGGTGCGAACCTCCTACAACCTGGCTGGTGTTAGTTTTACACCGGCCGAGCTGGCCGACGCCATCCGGGTGCATTTTCCCGCTTTCCAGATTCAGTACAAGCCCGACTACCGGCAGGCCATTGCTGACTCGTGGCCCCGCACCATCGACGACAGTGCTGCCCGCCAGGATTGGGGCTGGCGACCCGCCTACGATCTGCCCCGCATTACGGAGACCATGATTGCCAACCTCAGCCCGATGTACCAACTTCAACACGAATCATAACCGACTATGAATCAGACCATCAAAGACCAATTGCAAGCCGAGCTGCAAGCCATTGAGGAAGCCGGCCTGTACAAGAAAGAACGGATTATCGTCTCGCCGCAATCGTCGGTCATTGCCATTCACGGCGGGCGCGAAGTGCTGAACTTCTGCGCCAACAACTACCTCGGCCTCTCATCGCACCCTGATGTGGTGGCAGCCGCGCACGAGACCCTCGACACCCACGGTTTCGGGATGTCGTCGGTGCGGTTTATCTGCGGCACGCAGGACATTCACAAGGAGCTGGAGCGCCGGACCGCCGAGTTTGTGGGCACCGAAGACTGCATCCTTTACGCCGCCGCTTTCGACGCCAACGGGGGGGTGTTTGAGCCCCTGCTGAACGAAAGCGATGCCGTTATTTCCGACGAACTGAACCACGCCTCGATCATCGACGGCATCCGGCTGTGCAAAGCCAAGCGGTTCCGCTACAAGCATAACGACATGGCCGATCTGGAAACGCAGTTGCAGGCGGCAGCCGGTGCGCGCCGTATCCTGATTGTTACCGACGGGGCCTTCTCGATGGACGGCACGATCGCCCAGCTCGACAAAATCTGTGATCTGGCCGACCAGCATAATGCGCTGGTGATGGTCGACGAATGCCACGCCAGCGGTTTTCTGGGTAAAACCGGCCGGGGCACGCCGGAGCATCGCAACGTCTTTGGCCGCATCGACATCATCACGGGTACGTATGGCAAGGCCCTGGGCGGTGCGTCGGGTGGGTTTACCGCGGCGAGCAAGGAAATCGTGGCGCTGTTGCGGCAACGGTCGCGGCCCTACCTCTTCTCCAACACGCTGGCCCCGGCTATCGTGGGCGCCTCGTTGCGGGTTCTCGATCTGCTGGAATCGTCGACGGCCCTGCGCGACAAGCTCGAAACCAACACGCGCCACTTCCGCGAGGCCATGACCGCCGCCGGTTTCGACATCATCCCCGGTGAGCACCCCATCGTGCCGATTATGCTGTACGACGCGCCGCTCGCGCAGCAATTTGCCGCCCGCCTGCTCGAAGAAGGCATTTACGTCATCGGTTTCTTCTACCCCGTGGTGCCGCAGGGCAAAGCCCGCATCCGGGTGCAGATTTCGGCTGGCCACGAACCGGAGCACATCCAGCAGGCCGTCGACGCCTTCACCCGCGTCGGGCAGGAGTTGGGCGTGATCTCTGAAGCAGTCAATAACTAGTTTAGGGTTCGGTATTTACCGGTAAAGGTTGGCTGACGCCCGAGTAAGGCATGTCAGCCAACCTTTACCGGTAAACACCAACCCTTGAACCCTCTTTTTTCCTATATGCTCAACCCACTACGCTGCGCTCTGCTGGCAGCCCTTACCCTGACGGGTGCCTACGCCCAGCCTGTTGCTACCCCCTCCCCCGACCGAGCCGATCTGGTGAATCCGCTCATCGGCACCGATTCCAAACCCAGTCTATCAAACGGCAACACGTACCCAGCCATTGCCCTGCCCTGGGGCATGAACTTCTGGATGCCGCAAACCGGCAAAATGGGTAACGGCTGGGCCTACACCTACGCATCCGACAAGATTCGGGGCTTTAAGCAAACGCACCAGCCGTCGCCCTGGATGAACGATTACGGCCAGTTTTCGATCATGCCCATCACCGGCAAACTGCGCCTGAACGAAGACGACCGCGCCAGTTGGTTTTCGCACAAGGCCGAGGTGGTGAAGCCCTATTACTACAGCGTTTACCTCGCCGACCACGACGTAACCACTGAAATTGCCCCGACCGAACGCGCCGCCAGTTTCCGCTTCACGTTTCCCAAAACCGACAGCGCCTACGTGCTGATCGACGCGTTCGACAAAGGCTCGTATGTCAAGATCATTCCCGGCCAACGCAAGGTGATTGGCTACACGACCCGCAACAGCGGCGGCGTCCCCAAGAATTTCAAGAATTACTTCGTACTGGTGTTCGACAAGCCTTTTGCGATGGCGCAGGCCTGGCACGGCAAAACACTGGCCAACGATACCCTCGAACTGCAGGCCAACCACGCCGGCGCGGTGGTGGGGTTCCGCACCCAGAAGGGTGAGCAGGTTCACGTTCGGGTAGCCTCCTCGTTTATCAGCGCCGAACAGGCCGACCGCAACCTGGGTGAACTGGGTACCGACTCCTTTGAGCTGGTGAAGCAGAAAGCCAAAAACGCCTGGAATAAGGAATTGAACCGAATTCAGGTTGAGGGTGGGTCGCTGGCGCAGATGCAGACGTTCTACTCGTGCCTGTACCGGTCGCTGCTGTTTCCGCGCAAGTTTTACGAATACGGCGCCGATGGCAAGGTCGTGCACTACAGCCCGTATAACGGCGAGGTACGTCCCGGCTATATGTTTACCGACACGGGTTTCTGGGATACGTTCCGCTCGATGTTCCCGTTCCTGAACCTGATGTACCCGGCGTTGAACGCCCAGATGCAGGAAGGGCTCGCCAATGCGTACAAAGAAGGCGGGTGGCTACCGGAGTGGGCTAGTCCCGGCCTGCGCAACGTGATGGTTGGCTCCAATTCGGCGTCGATCGTGGCCGAAGCGTACCTGAAAGGAGCGCGAGGTTACGACATCAACGCGTTGTATGAGGCGCTGTTGAAGAACTCGGAAAACGAAGGCCCGATGGACGCCGTTGGTCGCCGCGGCGCGCAGTACTACAACACGCTTGGGTACGTTCCGTATGACGTAAAAATCAACGAAAACGCCGCCCGCACCCTCGAATACGCCTACGACGATTTTGCCATTTACCAGTTGGCGAAAGCCCTGAAACGCCCGCAGGCCGAGATCGACCGTTTTGCCAAACGCAGCCAGAACTACCGCAACCTGTTCGACAAACAAACGGGCCTGATGCGCGGAAAGAACAAAGACGGGCAATTTCAGACGCCGTTCAACCCCTTCAAATGGGGCGACGCCTTTACCGAGGGTAACAGCTGGCATTACACCTGGTCGGTTTTCCACGACGTGCAGGGGCTGGTCGATCTAATGGGCGGTCGGCAGAAATTCGTCGCCAAACTCGACTCGGTGTTCACGATGCCACCGGTTTACGATGAAAGCTATTATGGCGGGGTCATTCACGAAATCCGGGAGATGCAGATTGCCAACATGGGCCAGTATGCGCACGGCAATCAGCCTATTCAGCACATGATTTACCTCTACAACTACGCCGGTGAGCCTTGGAAAGCGCAATACTGGCTCCGTGAGGTGCTGAACCGGATGTACCTGCCCACGCCCGACGGCTACTGCGGCGATGAAGACAACGGCCAAACCTCGGCCTGGTACGTGTTTACGGCGATGGGCTTCTACCCCGTTTGCCCCGCGTCTGACCAGTACGTGCTGGGAGCACCGCTGTTCAAAAAGGTGACGGCTACGCTCGAAAACGGCAAAAAAATCGTGATCAACGCCCCCGCCAACAGTGACCAGAATCGCTATATCGGGCAATTAACAGTAAACGGAAAACCCTATAGCAAAAACTGGCTCAGCCACCGTGAACTGCTCAACGGGGCCGTTATCAACGCTACCATGACGCCTAAACCGAATCAGCAACGGGGCACCCAACCGGCCGATTTCCCTTACTCCTTCTCGACTCAGAAATAAGCGCGAAGCAGGTTCGCTACATCTCTAATTCACGCACGGCGCAACGCAGCAGTTGACGGTCTACCAGCCTCAATTGCTGCGTTGCGCCATTGCCGTTTTCGGGCAGTTAACAACGAGTTTATTAAGCTTATTTCATCCTGTCTATCAGCAGTTTATTCACGCCAATTTACCATATACCTTACGGGCAATCTGGCCGAAATTAATGGCCCGAATCGCCCTCCATGAATCCCTACCACACTAGTTGGCTCTTAAAAACAATAAATATAAATTTTCGTAGGCCAGACCTTTATTAGACACTATCCTACGGGGGTGCTTTAAAACATTTCCATTGTATTCTAATGTCTTTCTTACCCCGTTTTAATGTCACGGGCGGTGTTTTGTGTCATTCAACCTGACACAAGCTATGCAACACCAGACTTCGCCTTCGATTTTGCGCCACGGTTTTGGGCTGCTACTCGCCTGTGCAGTGATGCCCCGCCCGCTGACAAAGCCCGCTTTTGTTGAGTCAATTCAATTGCCCGACTCAGCCATTAAAGCCGAAGCGCCGCCGCCCCATTAGCGCTTCCGACGGGCGCGCTACGTTGCTCCTTAGCGCGGTCCTTAGCCTTGATCAACAGGCCTCCTCGTTCACTATCAATAGTTTACACCAATACCCCACAATCATTCGTGGGTTAGGCATTTGCCGCTCTCAGTACAATACGTACCCGAACTTCCCCTTTTCACTACGGCTATTTAACGCTTTCCGTAAACAATAAAACACCATGAATCGAGTACTCGTGCTTATCAGTCTGTTTGGTTTTTTGGGCCTTGCAAGCTGTGAAAAAAAAGAAGAAAAGAAAGAAGAAGAGGTCAGCTTCCGGGTGACCAGCCCCTTGCAGAAAGACACGATGGTGACCAAAGAGTACGTGTCACAGATTCATGCCATTCAGCACATTGAGCTGCGCGCGCTGGAAAAGGGCTATCTGCAAAAGATTTTCGTCGACGAAGGGCAGGCCGTTAGGCAGGGGCAGCTGATGTTCCAGATTATGCCGATTGTCTATCAGGCTGAACTGCAAAAGTCAGAGGCCGAGGCCAACTACGTCGACATCGAGTACCGCAACACCAAACGGCTGGCCGACAGCAACATCGTGTCGAAAAATGAGCTTGCCCTGTCTAAAGCCAAGTTCGACAAGGCCAAAGCCGAAGTGAATCTGGCCAAAACGCACCTGCAATTCACGACGATCAAAGCACCCTTCAATGGCATCATGGATCAGTTCCGGGTACGTCAGGGCAGCATGGTCGATGAGGGCGATTTGCTCACGACCCTGTCGGACAACAGCAAGATGTGGGTCTATTTCAACGTACCTGAGGCCGAGTATCTAAACTTCAAGACGCACGCCAACGGACCGCAGAACGTACACCTGCTGATGGCCAACAACGAGCGATTCCCCTACGCCGGCGTTGTGGAGACCATCGAAGCCGATTTCAACAACGAGACGGGTAACATCGCTTTCCGGGCCACATTCCCCAACCCCAAAGGGCTGCTGCGCCACGGCGAAACGGGCAGCATTGAAATGACGGTACCCCTCAAGAAGGCGCTGATCATTCCGCAGAAAGCCACGTTCGAAGTACTCGAAAAGAAATACGTCTACGTGGTTGACAGCAAGGGCGTGATCCGGTCGCGGGAGATCAGCATAGCGGCCGAGCTACCGCACATTTTCATCGTTCGGGATGGTCTCAATAAAGACGACAAGATCCTGCTGGAGGGCTTGCGCCAGGTGAAAGAGAACGAAAAAATACACTACAAGTTTGAGCAGCCTGCCTCTGTCATCGCCAATCTGGGTCTGTATGCCGAGTAGAGAGAACTGATGTACAATGCGTAATGAACAATGTACAATGAGTGATGTAGCGTGAAAAACAATAGTCACGGTCTAGTCACACCTCATTTAGCACATAGTGTTCGCCTACCCCATACATTGTACATTATCCATTTTTCATTATACATTCTTAAGCAGAAACTATGTTTGCTAAATTCATACGCAGGCCCGTTTTCGCAATCGTGATTTCGATCATGATTGTCTTTATCGGCGTACTGGCTATTAAGAAGTTACCGATTTCACAGTTCCCCGATATTGCGCCGACGACGGTCAATATTTTCATTGCCTATCCCGGTTCCAGCGCCGACGTGCTGGTTAAATCCACGCTGATTACGCTGGAACAGGCGATCAACGGGGTGCAGGATATGCGCTACATCGCCACCGATGCTACGAGCGCCGGTGAAGCCACGCTCCGGATCATTTTCGAGCCGGGCACCGACCCCAACGACGCCGTTATCCGGGTGAAAACGCGGGTCGACCAGGTGATGCCGCTGCTCCCCGAACTGGTACAGCGCGAAGGGGTTGTGATCACGCCCATTCAGCCGAGTATGTTGATGTACGTCAACCTCTATTCGACCAATAAGAGCATCGACGAAAAATTCCTGTTCAACTACGCCACGGTGAAGATGATTCCCGAGATCCAGCGGACGAAGGGGATTGCCCGGGCGCAGATTCTGGGTAGCCGCCGCTACGCCATGCGCGTGTGGCTCAACCCCGACCGGATGCGGGCCTACAACATCTCGACGGAGGAAGTCATGAAGGCGATCGGTGAGCAGAGCATCATCGGGCGGCCAGGCCGGATCGGGCAAAGCTCGGGTATTGCGGCGCAGTCGCTGGAATACGTGCTGACCTACAAAGGGCGCTACAACAAGCCGGAAGAATACGAGAACATCATTGTTCGGGCCAACTCGGCCGGGGAAAGCATTCACCTCAAAGACATTGCCCACGTTGAACTAGGTAGCGAATTCTTCGACATCTACTCCAACCTCGACGGCCATGCGTCGGCGGCCATTGTCTTGCGCCAAAACTACGGCAGTAACGCCAGCGACGTAATCGACGAAGTGAAAGAGAAACTCGACGTGATGAAAGCGTCTTTCCCGCCGGGCGTCGATTACAAAATCAGCTACGACGTATCCAACTTCCTGGACGCCTCGATCGAGCAGGTCATCGATACCCTCCGCGACGCCTTCATTCTGGTCGCGCTGGTGGTGTTTATCTTCCTGGGCGACTGGCGGTCTACCCTCATTCCGATTCTGGCGGTGCCGGTATCGTTGATCGGGGCCTTCTTCGTGATTCAGGGCTTTGGGTTGTCGATCAACCTCATTACGCTCTTCGCCCTGGTACTGGCCATCGGGATTGTGGTCGATGACGCCATTGTGGTGGTAGAAGCCGTGCACGCCAAGATGGAAGAAAAGCCGAAGCTAACGCCCTTTGGGGCCGTCAGGGAAGTGCTGGGCGAGATCAGCGGGGCCATTATTGCCATTACCCTCGTGATGGTGTCGGTATTCCTGCCCATCTCATTCATGTCGGGTCCTGTGGGTACGTTCTACCGGCAGTTTTCAATCACGATGGCCAGCTCGATTGTGATTTCGGCCATCATCGCCCTGACGCTGACGCCCGTTTTGTGCGCCATGCTGCTGAAAAACCACCACGGCCATCCGCCCAAAAAGAATATCCTGAGCCGGGCGATCGACCGTTTCAACCAGGGCTTCGATAAAATGACGGGCTGGTATGTGGGGCTGCTGCGGCTGATCGTCAATCGGCGCTTCGTCACGTTTGCCGTGTTGGCGGGTTTCTGCGCGGGCATTGTGTTCGTGAACAAAATTCTGCCTGCGGGTTTCATCCCAAACGAAGATCAGAGCACGATCTACGCCATCATTCAGACGCCGCCGGGCTCGACGCTGGAGAAGACCAACCAGGTGTCCCGGAATCTCCAGAAGATTTGCGAAGAGGTGCCGGGTATCGAGTCGATCTCGTCGCTGGCTGGCTACGAAATCATGACCGAGGGTCGGGGTTCCAACGCGGGTACGTGTCTGATCAACCTTAAGCCCTGGTCGGAGCGCGACAAAAACGTGAAGGAGATCATGGAAGAGTTGGAAGAGAAATCGCGGAACCTGGGCGCGACCGTCGAATTCTTCGAACCACCGGCAATTCCCGGTTTCGGTACGTCGGGCGGTTTCTCGATGCGTCTGCTCGACAAAAACACGGATACCGACTACAGCGAATTTGACAAGATCAACAAGCAGTTCATGGATAACCTGGCCAAACGCCCCGAGCTGACCGGCCTGTTTACCTTCTTCGCGGCCAACTACCCGCAGTATGAACTGGAGATCGACAACAACCTGGCCATGCAGAAAGGCGTGTCGATCGGGAAGGCGATGGACAACCTGAACATCATGATCGGTAGTACTTACGAACAGGGCTTTATCAAGTTCAACCAGTTCTTTAAAGTGTATGTACAGTCGGATCCCAGCTTCCGGCGGTTACCGTCTGACCTGCTGAAGCTGTTCGTCAAGAATGATGAGGGCGAAATGGTACCGTACTCGTCGTTCATGAAGCTGAAAAAAGGGCAGGGACCGAACGAGATTACCCGCTTCAACCTGTACAACTCGGCGGCTATCCAGGGGCTTCCCGCCAAAGGCTACACCACGGCCGACGCCATTGCAGCGATCCGGGAGGTGGCCGCCAAGACGCTGCCAAAAGGGTACGACATCGCGTTTGAGGGGCTATCCTACGACGAATCGATCCGGGGCAATGAGTCGCTCTACGTCTTCCTGATCGTGTTGGCCTTCGTCTATATGGTGCTGGCGGCGCAGTATGAGAGCTTCATCATTCCGCTGGCCGTAGTGTTCTCGCTGCCGGTTGGGGTATTCGGCTCATTCCTGCTGCTGAAGCTCATGGGTCTGGAAAACAACATCTACGCGCAGATCGGCCTCATCATGCTGGTTGGTCTGTTGGGTAAAAACGCCGTACTGATTGTGGAGTTTGCCGTGCAGAAACGACAGCAGGGCGAGACGATCCTGAACGCGGCGATTGAAGGGGCCAAAGTTCGTTTCCGCCCGATCCTGATGACCTCCTTTGCGTTCGTCGCCGGTCTGATTCCGCTGATCCTCGCCAAAGGAGCGGGCGCCATTGGCAACCGCACCATCGGTGCTTCGGCCATGGGGGGCATGCTGTTCGGCACCATTTTCGGGGTTATCATCATCCCCGGCCTGTATTACATCTTTGGTTCACTGGCCGACGGCCGCAAGATGATCCGGGATGAAGACGAATCACCATTAACTGAAGCCATTGAGCCGCACTATGTTGAGGAAACAGATCATGCATAAAGGAATCGTTGTGGGGGGGATCTTACTGGCCATTGGGGCCTGCAAAGCCCCCCAAACAACCATCCGGGACGAAAACCGGGGTGTTCCCGGTAAGTACAGCTACACGTCGGACACCACGAATGCGGCGCGGATCAAGTGGCAGGACTTCTTTCCCGATCAGAACCTGCGCAACCTGATCGACACGGCCCTGCTCAACAACCAGGAACTGAACATCACGTTGCAGGAGATTGCCGTTTCGCAGAATGAAGTACTGGCTCGTCAGGGGGAATACAGGCCCTTCGTGGGTGTCCGTGGTGGAGCCGGTGTCGATAAAGTGGGGCGATATACCAACATCGGTGCTCTGGAAAAGAACATCGACATCGCCCCGGACCGGGAAACGCCCGAACCCCTGCCCGATTTTCTGATCAGCGCTTTTGCCACCTGGGAGGTCGATATCTGGCACAAGCTCAGGAACGCCAAGCAGGCGGCCGTAAACCGGTATCTGGCGTCGGTAGAGGGTCGGAATTTCATGGTGACTAACCTCATCGCCGAAATCGCGACGTCGTACTATGAGTTGCTGGCCCTTGATAATCAGCTGGCGATTGTTCGGCAGAACATCGAGGTGCAGAACAACGTACTGTCGATTATCCGGCAGGAGAAGGAAGCCGCCAAGGTGACCGAACTGGCCGTTCGGCGGTTTGAAGCGCAGGTATTGAACACCCAGAGTATTCAGTTCGATCTTCAGCAGCGAATCATCGAAACCGAAAACCGGATCAATTTTCTGGTAGGCCGTTACCCGCAGCCGGTGGCTCGCAACGCGGCGGCGTTTAATGGTACGGGGTTGCCTACGGTCACTACGGGTCTGCCCTCGCAACTGCTGGCCAACCGCCCCGACATCCGGCAGGCCGAGTTGAACCTGATAGCCGCTAAGCTGGACGTGAAATCGGCACAGGCGAATTTTTACCCTTCTTTGCGGCTGTCGGCAGCCCTTGGTCTGAATGCGTTCACGCCGGGGTATCTGTTCAATCCGGCGTCGATGCTCTCGTCACTGGCGGGCGATCTGGTTGGACCAATCGTGAACAAGAACGGTATCCGGGCCACGTACAACACCGCTACGGCCAAGCAGTTGCAGGCCGTTTATCAGTACGAACGAACGGTGCTGAACGCCTTCACGGAAGTGACGAACCAGCTGTCGCGGATCGATAACCTGGGCAAGAGCTACGAACGGAAAGAGAAGGAAGTACAGGCGCTGACCCAGTCGATCAGCATTTCCAACAGCCTGTTCCGCTCAGCCCGCGCCGACTACATGGAAGTACTGCTTACCCAACGCGACGCGCAGGAGTCGCGCCTGCAACTGGTAGAAACCCGTATGCAACAGCTAACGGCTACGGTCGCCGTATACCGTGCGCTGGGTGGCGGCTGGAACTAGGGTTGTTGTCATTCGTTGTGCAAAATTTCACGGCGAACGGCAACGAATGCCTATTTAATGACGGCACAGCCAAATGACCGTTTCTCCTAACCACGTACCTTTGTGGCTATGAGTTACCTACCTGTCAAGCAACTGCTTCAGACGGAACCTGGCCAGACCGTGACGGTGAAAGGCTGGGTACGTACCAAGCGCGAAAGCAAAAACGCTGTCTTCATCGCCCTCAACGACGGCTCCACTATCCATACGATTCAGGCGGTGGCCGAAGCGGGTCAATTGCCCGACGAAACACTCCGCCTCATTACCACCGGCGCCTGCGTGGCTATCACGGGTGAGCTGGTTGCTTCGCAGGGCGCGGGGCAGGCGGTAGAAGTTAAAATCACCGACGTACACATCTACGGCCCGGCCGACCCCGAGAAATACCCACTGCAACCCAAGCGGCACTCGCTCGAATTCCTGCGTGAGATTGCGCACCTGCGGCCCCGCACTAACACGTTCAGCGCCATTCTGCGGGTACGTCATGCATTGGCCTTTGCGGTACACAAGTATTACAACGACAACGGCTTTTACTACCTCAACACGCCCATCATCACGGCGTCGGATGCTGAAGGGGCCGGTGAGATGTTCCGCGTGTCGACGCTCGACCCGATGAACCCGCCCAAAACTGAGGAGGGTAAAATTGATTACAGCCAGGATTTCTTCGGCCGCGAAACCAATCTGACGGTATCGGGCCAACTGGAAGGCGAGCTGGGTGCGCTGGCGCTGGGCAAGATTTACACCTTCGGGCCGACGTTCCGCGCCGAAAACTCGAACACCACCCGCCACCTCGCCGAGTTCTGGATGATTGAGCCCGAGATGGCGTTTTTCGAGCTGGAAGACAACATGAATCTGGCCGAAGACTTCGTGAAGTCAGTGATTCGGTACGCACTCGACCACTGCGCCGACGACCTCGCGTTCCTCGACAATCGGTTGAAGGAGGAAGAAAAGACGAAGAAAAAGGAAGAACAGAGCGAGATGAGCCTGCTCGACAAGCTGCGTTTCGTGGTCGATAACGATTTCGAGCGGCTTACCTACACGCAGGCCGTCGAGATTCTGCGCAATTCAAAACCCGCCAAGAAAGGGCAGTTCCAGTATGAGGTGAGCTGGGGAATCGACCTGCAATCGGAACACGAGCGGTATCTGGTCGAGAAGCATTTCAAGAAACCCGTTATCCTAACCAACTACCCCCGGGAAATTAAGGCGTTCTACATGAAACAGGACGACGCCCCCGCCACCAACGAACGCGGCGACGTATTCGGTCCGACGGTGCGGGCGATGGACGTGTTGTTCCCTGGCATCGGTGAAATCATCGGCGGCTCGCAGCGGGAAGACGACCTCGACAAACTCACTGCGCGGATGCACGAGGTGGGTATCGAGCCCGAAGCCATCTGGTGGTATCTGGATACGCGCCGGTTTGGCTCGGCCCCACACGCCGGTTTCGGGCTGGGCTTCGAGCGGCTGGTGCTATTCGTAACGGGCATGGGCAACATCCGCGACGTGATCCCCTTCCCCCGCACGCCCAAATCCGCTGAGTTTTAAGCTTTCTGATCGCAAAGGCGCGAGGGAAATCGCAAAGACCGCGATGTGTTTTCTTTAGTCAATGAGAAAAACACGTTGCGACCTTCGCGATTTCCCTCGCGCCTTTACGTTCAGAAACTCTTTCAAACATTCACTTATGGCTATGGTTGTAAATACGGATTGTTAAACCATTTACCCCACGTTAGTCATGATTAAGAATGATGATATTGTTGAGGATCTCAACGAACTGGTAAAAATCAATAACGACCGCATTCAAGGCTATATGAAAGCGGTTGAAGATACAGAAGACACGCAACTCGACCACCTCTTCAACGAGATGATCGTGCAGAGCCAGAACTTCCGTAGCCAGCTAGCCGACCACATCGTGCGCATCGATGGCTCGGCCGTTTCGGACGCCACCACGACCGACGTTAGCAGCAAAATTCACCGTGCCTGGATCGACATCAAGTCGGCCCTGACCGGCAAAGACCGCGACACGGTATTGAGCTCGGTGACCTTCGGTGAAAACGCTGCCGTAGAAGCCTACGAGAGTGCTATCGAGAATGATAAGCTGCCGGCTTACATCAAAGAAGACTTGACCAGCCAACTTTCGCAGCTGAAAGCCGCCCGCGAGAAGATGGAAGCGCTGAAAACGAAGTAGTACCCTGAGTAATCGGTACAAAAGGATAAGGGTGAGTTGGCTGACGCGCAAGATCTAGTCCTGTGTCAGCCAACTCACCCTTATCCTTTTGTACCGATCACGTTGTTATGCGCCAGCAGGCAGTGGCATATCCTGCAAATCGTCGTCCGTTAGTTTGATCTCGGCAGCGGCGGTGTTTTCCTCCAAATGCTTCACTGACGACGTACCTGGAATCAACAGCATCATGGGCGATGCAGCCAACAGCCACGCCAGGGCAATCTGATGCTCGGTGGCATTGTGGCGTTCGGCCACCCGCTTGATGGCGGCGGCGTTACCCAGATCACCACCACCCAGTGGATACCACGGGATGAAAGCAATGTTCTGGTCTTCGCAATAAGCCAACACGTCGTTCCATTTCTGTTGCCCGAAGCTGTACATATTCTGTACCGACACCACTTCAAAATACTGCTGGGCTTCTTTGATCTGCTCGACGGTTACTTCCGATAGGCCGATGTGCTTGATCTTGCCTTGCTGCTGCGCTTCTTTCAGGAAGCCGAGGTATTCTTCCGACGGCACTTTATCATCAAAGCGGTGGAGCTGGTACAGTTGAATCTGCTCTAGTTTCAGCCGTTTCAGGCTACCATTCAGCGCTTCCTCCAAGTGCTTGCGGCTACCGTCGACGGGCCACTGATTCGGGCCGGTACGTAGCAATGCCCCTTTCGTGCCGATTACCAGATCGTTTGCATACGGATGGAGGGCTTCGGCAATTAGTTCTTCCGATACGAAAGGCCCGTAGCTATCGGCGGTGTCGATAAAGTTAATGCCGAGGTCGAGGCAGCGTTTCAGCACGCGTAGGGCTTCATCGCGGTCTTTGGGCGGCCCCCAGATGCCTTCGCCGGTGATGCGCATGGCTCCGTAGCCCATTCGGTTGACGGTCAAATCACCGCCGAGTGTAATTGTTCCCGACGCTACGGCCGGTTTGTCTGTTGTTGACTGCATGGGTAATACTTGTTGAAACATGAATTGAGCCAGTCGGTGCCTGTCTCCTATCCTTCTACTAAACCATACCAGCAACTGTTTGCTCCAAACCGATTTTTCTTTGGCTGCCCGTACCTGGCCTCTGATAACACCTCACCGAACGTACTCGTAGCGCACCACTTTGGGCCCAGAATAGGGCTCCCAGTTTAAGTTTTCCGACAGGGTGATAACGTCGCTAATTACACGCCCCTTACTGTCCAGTGTTTGCTGACGTTCTTCGACTTTACCCGGCCGATACGCCGGTGCGTACGAATCAACCCGTACGCTAGTCCCGTCGTAATGGTATACTTTATAGCTGCTGACAGTGCCAACTGGCTGCTGGTACTCTTCACGTACTAGCTTACCCGACTCATAGGTATTTACGACGCGGGCGTTCAACTGACCTTCGCGTGTATAGTACGCGACTTGTATCGGCTGTTTGTCCCTGTTATAATCCGTATGGACGTAGCTAACTAAATGCCGCCAGTTGGTCGGCGGCGTCTGATTGTCGATAAAATAATCACTTTCAATCATCCTGTCCGGACTTGGGTACGTGTAAACCCATTCCCTACCCGAACGCCAGGGCTCCGACTGCAACAGTCGCGAATAGTCGTTGCGTTTCTGCAATCGCCCGGTTGAGTCGTACGTATAGGTCTGATAGCGTGTGACACTGAGTTCACCTCCTTTATCGTGTCCCCAGTTCTCTAGTTTCGCCAGGCGGCCGTTCTGATCATACACGTAGCGATCCTCGGTAAGGGGCCTTGTGCTGGTTTCATCTATAAACCAACGTACCCGTGCCAGGCGCCGGTCCACTTCCTGTGCAGGATCAACCGACCGGGGTTGGCAGCCAGCCAATCCGATGATAGCCACTACCATCACACTTAGCCATTGAATCTGTTTCATACAAGGATCGCACATTATGTATACCCCTAATGAACGATAGATGACGCACCTACGAAAGCGAATTTACTGAGCGACCGGACCGGCCTGCTATCAAGTTAGTTGGCTACCGCTTTTCGATGCCTTCCAGCACCCGGCGGATGACGTTGGCGCGGGCCATGAAATCGAGGGAGGCCGGTACGTCGCGGTCGTCGATCAGGGCTTTGAACCGCTGCAACAACTCAATGTAATCCGCTAGTGCCTGCGAAACGTTGTCGCGGTTCTGGTCGAAAATGGGTGCCCACATTTGTGGTGAGCTTTTCGCCAGCCGGACGGTACTCCCGAAACCCGTGCTCGCCATATCGAAAATGGCCTGCTCGTCCTTTTCTTTTTCCAGCACCGTCAGGCCCAGCGCGAAGGCGCTTACGTGGCTCAGGTGCGACACGTAGGCGAGGTGCAGGTCGTGTTCCTGCGGCGTCATGTAAAAGAGCTTCATGCCGATATCGGAAAACAGTGCTTCGGCCAGTTTCAGGCTATCCGGATGGCTTTTTTCGCGATCGCAGATGATCAGGTTTTTACCGGGCAACAGTTCTTTGAACGCCGCGCCGGGACCCGAGTTTTCGGTACCCGCCATTGGGTGCGCCGCGACAAACTGCGGACGATTTGGGTGCGCGTCGGCCAGCGCACAGATGCTTTCTTTAGTCGACCCCAGATCGAGCACCGTTGCCCCAGCGGGCAGTTGATCCAGCACACTCGGCAACAGGGACAGAATGGTGTTAACGGGTGTAGCTAACACCACCAGCGTACTTTGGGCGAGGGCCTCATCCAGCGGCAGGATGGTATCGACAATGCCTTTGGCCAAGGCCAGTTGGCCGTGTACGGCCGACGCATCGACGCCCACAAAGGTGGCTTTGGGGTATTTTTCCCGAACGGCCAGCGCAAACGAGCCGCCCAGCAAGCCAATACCGATGATGCTGATAGTCATGTTGTATAACGTCTGACGTTTTATGTCGTGGGAGCCTAGCCGTTAGCGGTTAGCCGGCTTACAGCTTCCCAAATGTGCTCTTTCGGCATACAGAGCGACACCCGGATGTACCGATTGCCCTTGGGACCGAAAATAAAGCCCGGCGCAATGAAAACGTGCTTGTTGTAGAGCAAATCGTCAACCAGGGCGTCGGCCGATTGAATGTGTTCGGGCAATTTAGCCCATAAAAACATCCCCTCCTGATCGCGGGCGTACGTGCACTGAAGCGCGTCCAGAAACGCATAGGCGGCTTCAAGGCGGCCCTCATAGACCGCATTCCGTTCGGCATGCCACTCGTCGGTATTGGCCAAGGCAGCGGCAGCGGCCGTTTGCAGCGCCAGAAACATGCCCGAATCGACGTTACTTTTAATCGTCAGCACCGAGTCGATGTAAGGCTTGGCGGCGGCCAGCCACCCAATGCGCCACCCCGCCATGTTGTGCGATTTGCTCATCGAATTCAGTTCGACGGCTACGTCTTTCGCGCCATCGACCGACAACAGGCTGATGGGCGCCTTCTTGTTCAGAATCAGGCTGTAAGGGTTGTCGTGGCAGAGCAGTACCCGGTGGTCGTGCGCGAACCGGACCGCGCGCTCGAACAGGGCTTTACTCGCCGGTGCGCCCGTTGGCATGTGTGGGTAATTGAGCCAGATGATCCGGGTACGTTCGGTGACTAGTTCGGCCATCTGCGCCCAGTCGGGTTGCCAGTTGTTGTCTTCCTGGAGCGAATATTCGAGCACCTTCGCGCCCACCATCTGACTCACCGCCCGGTAGGCCGGGTAGCCCAGCTCGGGCACCAGGACCTCGTCACCCTCGTTTAAAAACGTCAGCGACAGGTGGGTGATCCCTTCTTTCGAACCAATCAGCGGTAGCAATTCCGTCTCCGGGTCAAGCGTGACGCCGTAGGTACGTTGGTAGAAACCCGCGATAGCCTGCCGAAGGGCTGGAATGCCTTTGTACGACTGATAGCCATGCGCCCCCGGCTGATAGGCCGACTGCGTCAGTGCTTTCAGCGTGGCGTCGGATGGCATCATATCGGGGTTACCGATACCTATGTTGATGACATCATGACCAGCGGCCTGTAGCGTTCGCACTTCGGCCAGCTTGATCGAGAAGTAATATTCCTGTGCCTGATTGGCCCGGTGGGCGAGAGGGATAATCATAAAAAGAAAACGGTCCAACGGTTAAGGTCCAAAGTCTGAAGTAGCTGACGTCCAGACCAGACGCGACAACTAACTTTAGACTTTGGACCTTAACCGTTGAACCTCTTTACGCTTAGTTCAAAAACGTCAGCCGGAGATCGTTCAGTTGGCTCTTGATCGACGCGTCGACTTGTTGGTCGCCTACGCGCAATACGTAACCGCCAATCAGTCTTGGGTCGATTTTCTCTTCCAGCTCAACCAGTTTCGCCTTTGTCAGCGACTGTACTTTCGCCTTCAGCTGCGTGCGCAGTTCATCGGTCAGGGGCGTGGTGGTGATCACCGTGGCCCGCTCGACGCCCTTCATCACGTCGACTTGTTGGTTGAACGCAACGGCAATATCTTCGAGGATGTTATCGCGGCCTTTCTGCGCTACGATCTGGAAGAACGACAACGTCATAGGATTCAGCCGACTGCCGAATACCGCGTTGATGATGCTCCACTTCTTCGCGTTGCGCACGATGGGGTTCTTCAGCAACACACCCAATTGCCGGTTTTCAGCGAGTGTCTTCTGGAAGAACTGCATATCGCCCGACAATTCCTGTACAATTCCTTTCTCCTGCGCCAGGTCGATCAACGACTTGGCGTAGCGGGTAGCAACGGTTCCTACGGCCATGATTTCGTGCTTAGTTTAAGCGTGACGAAGCCACCAGGTCCTGAACCAGTTTCTCCTGTGATGATTTATCGGCCAATTCGCGACGGAGCACTTTCTCCGCTACTTCGATTGACAGGTTCACCACCTCTTTTTTCATGGATGCGACAAGGGCCTGCCGCTCATTCTGCATGGCTTCGCGGGCCTGCTCGAGCATCCGCTGTCCTTCAACAGCCGCTTTGTCGCGGGCATCGGCCACCAGTTTGTCGGCGGTTTCTTTGGCACCACGCAGGATGGTATCACGCTCGATGCGGGCCTGCGCCAGAATCTGTTCGTTTTCGGCTTTCAGTTTGGCCATCTCGCCGCGTGTCTTTTCGGCCAGATCCAGCGCGCCCTGAATGTTGTCTTCACGCTCTTTCAGGCTCTGCGTGATGGGCTTCCAGGCAAATTTGCTCAGCAGGAAAAACAAAAGGCCAAAGATGACCACCTGCCAGAACAATAGGCCAAGATCGGGGGTGAGCAGTTCCATAGTCAGTTATAAACGATAAAATGAAGTATAAAACGGTACGTCTTCTTTTGTTTTTGACGGAACGTACCTGACTACGGCAACCCCAATAGTCAGGTACGTTTCCAAATGCGGTGCACCCCGTGCGCCATTGCCTACTGCGTTGGCGGAGTACGTGTTGACAGTGACTGATTAACCCAGGGCAACCAGCAGACAGATAACGGCAGCGAACAGGGCCACGGCCTCGATGAGGGCGGCGATGATCAGCATGGCAGTTTGGATACGACCAGCGGCTTCAGGCTGACGGGCAATGCCCTCCATGGCGCTACCACCGATACGACCGATACCCAGACCAGCACCGATAGCGGCCAGACCAGCACCTACAGCGGCACCCATGACACCTACGTTACCAGCAACTTCCAACAAGATTGAGAGCAGATACGCTAACATCTTAAAACAGATTTATATGTGAAAAAGAAAACAAAAGAATGCAAGATTGATTAACCGATCTCTTCGCCGGGGCCCTCATAGCCAATGCCATGATCGGCCTCGTGGTGCTCTTCGATCGCGCTGCCGATGTACATCGACGTGAGCAGCGTGAAGATGAACGCCTGCAGGAACGCCACCAGCAACTCGATCAGGTTCATGAAGAGGGTAAACGGCACCACGATGGCGCTGACGCCCCAGCCCGTACCGGCACCCGCCTGACCCGCAATGAAGATCAGCGAAAGCAAGCTCAGAATGATGATGTGCCCCGCCGTGATGTTGGCGAACAACCGGATCATCAGCGACAGTGGTTTCATGATCAGGCCAACAATTTCGACCGGGATCATGATCGGCAGCAGCGCAACGGGTACGCCCGTCGGCTTCACCAGGTGCAACCAGTAGTGCTTGTTGCCGCTCAGGTTAGTGACTAGAAAAGTAATCACGGCCAGTACCAGCGTTACGGCAATATTACCCGTCAGGTTGGCACCGCCGGGCAGCAGCCCCAGCAGGTTGTTGACGAGGATAAAGAAGAACAACGTCAGCAGATAAGGCAGGTATTTTTCGTACTTGGGACCGAGGTTTGGCTTGGCAATTTCGTCCCGTACAAACACGACGATCGGCTCCAAGAAGGATTGCAGCCCTTTGGGTGCTTTTCCCTTATTCTTACCATAGGCACCGGCAATTGACGTAAACACGACCAGCAGAATAACGGCACTGAGCATGAGCGCAGCTACGTTTTTGGTGATCGAAAAATCACGAACGTGAACACCTTCAACCGGTTCACCCGCTTCAGTGACGCGGTGAATGTGACCGTGTTCTGATTTGTAGCCGTTGTAGATGGCCCCGTGGTTCAGACGCGACGACGAGAACACTTCCAGACCCCGATCGGCTGAATATAGTATGATCGGCAGGGGCAACGTAACGCCATGAGCAAACTCCCAGCCACGATCATCGCTGATGTGGTGAGTGATCATTTCCCCCACGTTGAATCCTTTCTTCTGTTCTTCGTGAGTCTCCTGACCGTCGAGGGTGTGTTCCTGCGCGAAGGCACCAGCTACCGTACTGATGATCAGCGCGAAGGCTAAAACCAATTTATTAATTGACGAGCACATCATATGAAATAAGTAGGCGTTTCTACGAATCGCGCCGCAATTTACGCGCAAGGGCGTAGATTTCAAAGCTCGTATAAACTAAATACAGTACAAGAAAGGTAATTACGAAAGTCTGGCGATCGGGTACACCATAATAGAGCAGTACGCCCATAAACAACAAGCTCAAAACGAGCTTAGCCGTGATGAACGTCATGTAGAATGAGGTGAATTGCGCTGATTTCGGGTCTTTTACAAAAGACATGAGTCGGTGCAGCAGCGCCGATATAGCCACATAAAAGAGCAGCAGATACGTCCAGTAGGGATGTACCCAGGCTGCGTTAAAATATTGTTTGGCTACAAAAAATACAATTCCAAGAAGAGCCGTAAGAAAGAGAGAGTATCGCATAGTTTTGTAGAGAAGAGTCTCTACTTGCTTCGCTCGATGGTGTACTGAATCAGGCCGTCGAGCGAATCGCGGTAAGTCGAGGGCGGCAACGTGTGCAACAACTCCTGTGCCTGCCGGACATAGTCTTCCATGGCCCGCGTGGCGTAGTCGAGCCCACCCGACTGCTTCACGAAAGTGATTACCTCGTTGACCCGTTTGGGCTCGTCGCTGTGGTTTTTAATGGTATTGATGATGCGCCGTTTCTCGCCCGACCCGGCCTGACTCAACGCATAGATGAGCGGCAATGTCATTTTCTTTTCTTTGATATCGATCCCCAGCGGCTTGCCTACTTCGGCGGTACCGTAGTCGAAGAGGTCATCTTTAATCTGGAAGGCGATGCCCACTTTTTCGCCAAAAAGCCGGGCCGTTCCCAGCACCTCGGCCGAGGCATTGGCAGAACGGGCGCCCATCGCGCAACAGGCCGAGATCAGCGACGCCGTCTTCTGCCGGATAATCTCGTAATAGACCGCCTCGGTGATGTCGAGGCGGCGGGCTTTCTCGATCTGCAACAGTTCACCTTCCGACAGGTCGCGGACAGCTTTTGAGGCGATACCCAACAACTCGAAGTCATGGTTGTCGACCGACAGCAGCAAACCCCTCGACAGTAAATAATCGCCGACGAGGACCGCAATTTTGTTTTTCCAAAGGGCGTTTACCGAGAAGAAACCACGTCGGTAGTTGGAGTCGTCGACCACATCATCGTGCACAAGCGAAGCCGTATGCAGCAGTTCGATCAGGGCGGCGCCCCGGTAGGTCGAATCGTTGATCTGCCCGCACACGCCCGCCGTCAGGAAGACAAACATGGGGCGGAGTTGTTTGCCTTTCCGCCGCACGATGTACGTCATGATCTGATCGAGCAGCATCACATCGCTTTTCATCAGGTCTTTGAATGTTTGCTCGAAACGGTCCATTTCGGCAGCAATGGGAGCCTGTATGTCAGCAATAGAAAGAGCCATTCGGGTACGTTATGTAGAGACGTTATCGGTGGCGTCTCCTGATGCATCAGCCAATTCAAACGCGGCAAAAGTAGCCATGAAATGATGAACTGTACGTAAAAATTGCAATCTTGAACAGGTTTGCGATTGGGCATTTTGTGATTTTGGGTTGTGCCACAAAATGATCATCTGGGTACGTCCTGCGCCAGCCCAACCCGTTACGCATTACTGTCAAAACCAATGCTCGACCAACCGACCATTCCCGCCGCCGAAGTCCATTCCTCTCCCCTACCCACTTCCTGCGGCCGAACCCTGGTACTGGGGGGCGGCTCACTGAAAGGTGCCTTTCAATGCGGCGCCATCCTGGCCGTTCTGGAAAGAGGGTTCAAACCCGAGTCGATCTATGGCATCTCGGTGGGTAGCCTGAACGCCACGTTCCTTACCCACGAAGCCAACCGGCAATTTGCTAAAACAGGGCAGATCGACTGGCCAAAAGCCGGTCGGGCGCTAATGGAGTTCTGGGTACGTAACATCACCAAGCCCGATGATGTTGCCGTGATCCGGTCGCGCTTTCTGACAGGCTACAACACGTTGATGAGCCGGTTCGATGGCTATCTGGATAATACGCCCCTCCAGAACCTAATTCGGCGCCATATCGACGTAGCGGTGTTACGGCAGGGACCGATCAAATTAAAGGTAGGCGCGGTGAACATTATCGAAGGCGATATGGTCTACGTAGATCCCAGCGATGAGCATTTTCTGGAGTATGTGTTCGCCAGCAGTTCGCTGCCGTTTCTGATGCCGGCCGTGCAGATTGGCGGCGACCACCGCAAGGCGTTTCTCGATGGTGGCCTGCGCGAAGTAGCGCCCGTGCGTGAGGCGATCGACGACGGTGCCACCGAGATCATGTGCATCGCCTGCCACGCCAAGCGGGTGTTCAATGAGGCCTTCAACTACCGCAGTTTGCTCAACCTGATGGAGCGGGTGAAAGACATCACGGTCAATCAAATCGTGAACAACGACATTGCCTGGGCCGAGCGCTTTGTGGAGCGGGAAAAGCTGCGGGGTCATGCGTTCAGCCTCACCGTCATCCGCCCGACGGTACCCTTAACGCTGAACCTTCAGAAATTCGACTCCAACGACATCAGTAAGCTCATCGTGCAGGGCTACGAAGCCGCTACAGCGGTGCTTCAGCAACCTGCTAAGGCATAAAAAAATCCCCGACCAGTTGGCCGGGGATTTTCGCAGGTACGTTGGTTACATCTTAGTTGAAGATGTAACGCACACCAAATTGCGCCTGCCAAACGGCGTTCAGCGACGAGTTCGGCGTAAATGAATCACGCAGTAAGATAGTTCTCTGCGCATTTCCCTCGGTGATCGACTGAGTTGCCAAGCGATACGATAGTGTACCGTTTGAGTTCACAGTAGCGGCAAGCGGGTTGAACGTTGTTGTTACGTTGCCCACACCCCATTTGTCGTTGAACAGGTTGCCAACATTCAGGATATCTGCACGCAATTGAATCGTGTTCCTCTTGTTTTTCTGACCCACGGCAACATAGAACTCCTGAATAAATGTGAAGTCAACGCGGGTCAACCAAGGGAACGCACCACCATTGCGCTCAGCGTATTGCCCCCGGCGCGTCTTCAAGTAGTCGTTGCCATCGATGTATGCATCAAAAGCTGCTTGCTGCTGTGCAGGCGAGTATGTAACCGATGAGGCTGGCGTAGTGCCTACTCCTGGCGTGGTAACTACCAGCGGCAGGAATGTCAGATCCGATGCCCGGTTGGGGACAAAGATCAGATCTTGGTTAGTCTGACCATCCCCGTTTACGTCCTGCGCATAGGTGTACGAGATTTTCGAACCACTGTTCGATACCAGACCCAGCGAGAACGTTGACGAACCACCTATTTTGCCACCATAGTTCAGGCGGTAGTTTAGGAAGCCGACAATCCGGTGACGCAGATCATTGTCTGAATACGTCAGCGGCAAGTAGTTCTGTCCCACGACCGTAGGTACGTTAGCCTGCACCGTGCTGCCAACAAAGGCAATGTCGCGTGCTTCACCATAGGTGTAAGAAATAAATCCTCCAAAGCCACGCGAGGCTGGCTTTTCCAACTTAATTGTTGCGATGTACGAGTCTCCTTGGTTCGTATTTTTCAATACAAAGGCATTGCTGATCGTCGGATTGATGAAACGAGCATTGGTAGCTGCTGAACCTGATAAACCCGAGGCAGGAAAACGTGGGCGATTGTCGGGACCTGTCAGTGTACTGGTCGGAGCAGCCAGGTTGGCGTCGATATACCGCAGACCATTCAACGTTTTGTTGTAGATAAACTCAACCGTACCAATCAAGCCCAGGGGCAAACGCTGATCGACAGCGATGTTTGTTTTCCAGATCTGCGGGTATTTGAGTTCTTGATCTGAAGCGTTAATGGTATAACCTGTTAGCTTAGAGGGATCTTGCCGATCAGGCAAAATACCAGCAGGTAGCTTGCTAGGATCAGTCACGAAAGGAACCCGTTGATCAATCAAGTTAAAGACAGCTGTATTGATACCATTGTTACCTAACTGGTTAGAGATCAATACCTCTGGAATACGCGATACAAAGAAGCCAGAACCACCACGAATTTGCGTTGTCTTATCGCCTTTTACATCCCAGTTAAATCCAATACGAGGCGAAATGAGCAGGCGTGGCTTGGGGAACGAGCCTGTCGTGATTTTGTACGGATTTCCATTTTCATCACGGAATGTGAGCTCCGTTACCTTTTGGTTATTAAACGAAGCGGCATTTGAATCATCATAAGCAAATACGTCACCTCGTAATCCGAGCGTCAGTTTAAAATTCGGCGTTACCTGAAATTCATCCTGGATGTAGGCACTATACAGATCACGATCCAGGCGTTGCAGTGGCTCAGCCCCTCCATCGACCAACGAATAACGCAGGTTGTAACGTGGAACTATTACAGGTGACGTTGTGCTGTTTGGGTTCGTGATTGATGCCAACGCAGCTGTTTGGAAGTCAGCAATTGAGTTGTAGACATATACACCATTTGATGCCGGGAAGAATACGTTGTTCGACGTGAAATGTTCGTAAACCAGACCAGCCGTCAGGGTGTGTTTGCCGGCATAGTAGCTGAAATTATCCGTGATGTTAAATGTCGAATAATTCAGTTTATTGTTAGGCGTAAACGGATCAAACCCGATTGAGGTTAACGTACTGCCGCCAACGCCATTCAGAATATCGATCGTTGGGAACAAGCCCGTCTTGTATGTTCTGTCTTCAATCTGCTTGTTATAGGTAACAATCAGGTCGTTGGACATCTTATTGCTGAATGTTGACGTCAATTCCGCCGCGATAGAACGTGTGTTATCGGCAATGATATAGCCAGAGCTTTCAGGCGATAAAGCGTCACGTAGGTTAGTCCGGTTGCCATTACCAGCTGTGTTACTGCTGCTACTGTTGCTGATAATTTGATCCGACTGCGAATCGTGGTGAGAATATCGTACTGACAGTTTGTGGTTGTCGTTGATGTTATAATCGATACGTGCCAACCCTTTCAAACTCTTAACCTGGTTGTTGAAACCGTCGAACGGCCCCAATGTCCGGTTGAAGTTGGTCTGCATAAACTGCGTCAGATCATTAGCTTGTTCCAGTGTCAGACGAGAAACGTTGCTACCAGGCGTTCCTCTGTTGAGCGAGAATGTCAACGCAGGTGTGCTGCTAGTGAATTGCTCACCATTGACGAAGAAAAACAGTTTGTTTTTAATGATCGGACCACCCAACCGGAAACCATACGTTGTTTCGCTCAAATTAGGAGCCGGTGTGATCGTTACCCCATCTACCGTTTTGCCGACAATCTTATCTGACCGGAATAGCGTATAAGCAGACCCCGAAAATTCGTTCGTACCTGAACGTGTTACAGCGTTGATACCGGCCCCAGTGAAGCCTGATTGCCGAACGTCATAAGGAGCTACGTTAACCTGTACTTGATCCAAGGCGTCGAGCGATACGGCGGTTGTACCCGTACGACCACCAGCCTGTGCTGAGCTACCTAGACCAAAGCCGTTGTTAAATACGGCACCATCAATAGTGATGTTGTTAAAACGACTATCCTGACCAGCAAATGACTGTCCATTACCATACGGGTTATATTTGGTAATGTCGTTGATCGTCCGTCCAATAGTAGGAGTCGTGTTGATCGTTTCACGGCCAAATGAAGAAGCCGCCCCTGTACGGTCTGAGCTAAAGATGTCAGAGCGGTTGGTGGTAATGACTATTTCATTTAAACTAGTGCTTACATCTGATAGTCGGAAATTAGCATCAGTTGCCGTTCCAAGGTTTACTGCGATATCCGACAGTTTCTGTTCCTGATAACCTACGAACGTAGCCGTAATGGTGTACGGTCCGCCAACACGCACAGTTGGTAGCGTATAACGGCCTGAGGCATTTGTTGTGATGCCGTAGCGCGTTCCTGAAGGTTCATGAACCGCAACGACAGTTGCGCCCGGAAGACCCTCTCCCTTTGCATCGGTAACGATACCGTTGATGGCACCGCTTGTCACCTGCGCTAGGGCTTCACTGCCGAAACCCACAGACAACAACATACTGCCAAGCAGTAGGAAAGCTGCCCGGAAGTGCAGTAGCTTTTTAAACATAGAAGTGTTTGGTTTGATTGTTAATGCAGTCTGGTCCATACAACTGGACACTAGGTTGTTTCCAACACAAATGTCACACAACTTTTCGGGACCGCCAAGTACCGATTCTCCAAAAAGTCATATAAAAGTGTTAGCATACGGCTGTTTTCTTTAAAAATTCCATATTTCTCTTTCAATCAGGCAGGTTGGCCTTTGTTATGTTTTTATTAAGTAGCCAAAACCTTATGTAACCCGCTTTTGCCTAATCAAAATCCGGGCCGCGTTTTATGACGACAACTGACCAAGTAAAATTAACCCAGTATAGCCACGGAGCTGGCTGTGGCTGCAAGATCGCCCCCAAGGTACTCGACCGGATTCTGCACGCTCAAACGGCGGGCCCTGCCTCTGCTAGTCAGGTATTTAGTGCGTTACTGGTGGGCAATGATGCCCGCGATGATGCCGCCGTGATGGACATCGGTAATGGCGACGCCATCATCAGTACGACCGACTTTTTTATGCCTATTGTCGACGATGCGTTCGACTTTGGCCGTATCGCTTCGGCCAATGCCATCAGCGATGTGTATGCCATGGGCGGGCAGCCGATTATGGCCATCGCCATTCTGGGTTGGCCGATCGACAAGCTGACGCCTGAAATAGCCGGGCAAGTGATTGCAGGCAGCCGGGCAATCTGCGCGGAGGCGGGTATTCCGCTGGCAGGTGGGCACAGCATCGATTGCCCTGAACCGGTTTTTGGACTAGCAGTAACGGGCCGGGTGCGAATCGATCAGTTGAAACAGAATAATACTGCCACCGAAGGCTGCCGCCTGTATCTGACCAAACCACTGGGCGTGGGCATTCTGACGACGGCGCAGAAGAAAGGCATTCTTCAACCGGACCATGCCGATCTAGCTCCCCGTCAGATGGCGCAACTCAACTCGTTTGGGGCCGTGCTGGGTACGTTGCCTTACGTGAAAGCGCTGACCGACGTAACGGGATTCGGACTGCTGGGGCACCTGGTCGAGATGGCCGAGGGAAGCGGGCTGAGCGCCACTGTGTCGTTTGACGACGTACCCAGACTGGCCGTTATCGACACGTATCTGGCGCAGAACAGCATTCCGGGCGGTACGCACCGCAACTGGGATAGCTACGGCCACAAAATTGCCGACCTGACCGATCAGCAACGCTTTGTGCTGGCCGACCCGCAAACATCGGGCGGGCTGTTGATTGCCGTTGCCCCCGACAGCACGACCGAATTTGAGCGCGTCGCGGCCGAGAACGGCTTCAGCCTGAAATCCTTTGGCGAGCTGGTAACAAAGCGCGATAAAGTCGTGTATGTGAATTAAACGATGACCGCAAAGGCGCAACGGGTTCGCCAAGAGCGCAACGTATTTTTGCTGATATTAAAAAGCATTGCGCTCTTGGCGAACCCGTTGCGCCTTTGCGGTCAAAACTAGTATGAAGCTTTACTATCGTGAGGTGGGCGACCCATCCGCTACGCCTCTTCTCATCGTCCACGGCATTTTTGGCTCGTCGGACAACTGGCTGACGATCAGCAAAACTATTGCCGAGCAGGGCTACCGCGTGATCCTGCCCGATCAGCGCAACCACGGCCAATCGCCCCGCAGCGACGATTTCTCGTATGCCCACCTGGCCGACGATATCCATGAACTGATTCAGGACCTGAAGTTGGATAAGCCCATTCTGGTGGGGCATTCGATGGGCGGCAAAACCATGATGCAGTACGTCATGCAGTATCCAGGTACGTTCCAGGCGCTGGTCGTCGTGGATATTGCGCCCAAATTCTATCCGGTGCACCACAGCGACATTTTGCGCGGTCTGGCGGCGATTGATCTGGCGACAATCCGCACCCGCAACGATGCCGATGACATATTGAGTGCTTACGAACCGTCGCCAACGGTACGACAGTTTCTGTTGAAGAACTTGTACCGGGAAATGGTCAACGGCACGTCGCAGTTTGCGTGGCGGCTCAACTTGCCCGTTATCAGCCGGGAGATTCACGGCGTGGGCGAAGAACTGACCGGCACACATCCGGTGACCGAACCGACCCTGTTTATCCGTGGCGAACGGTCGCCCTACATTCTCGATAGCGACTGGCCTGCTATCCAGCGTCTTTTCCCCAATGCCCGGCTCGTCAGCATTGCCGACGCGGGCCATTGGGTGCAGGCCGAACAACCCGCCGCCTTCGTCGACGCGCTGATGGGCTTTTTGAATGAATAATGAACGATGTACATGTACAATGGCCCGAACGCCATCAAGTTAGGGAGCCATTGTACATTGTACATCGTTCATTATTCATTCAGATTACCGTCCCGCCGTCGGCGTAGAAGAGGCTGCCGGTGCAGTAAGATGAGGCCGACGACGCCAGGAACAGGGCCATGGGGCTGATCTCGTCGGTAGTGCCCATGCGGGCAATGGGGAGCCGTTTGGTGAAGTGCGCCAGGATTTTTTCGTCCTGCCACAGCGCCTGGCTGAATTTAGTTTTGATCAGGCCGGGGCAAATGGCGTTGACGCGGATGCCATCGGGTCCCCACTCCTTCGCCAGCACTTTCGTGAGCATGTTCATAGCCGCTTTGCTCACGCTGTAGAGGCCCAGGCCGGGGTCGGGCGTATGGCCGGCGATGCTGCTCATCATGATGATGCTACCGCCGCCCCGCGCTTTCATGCTGGGGTAAACCAGTTTGCTCAGTTCAAAAGGAGCCTTCACGTTGGCCTGCATGATTTTGTCGAACGCCCCGCCATCGGCCTCCACCGACGGGCCAAATATGGGGTTCGAGGCGGCGTTATTGACCAGAATATCCACGCCACCGTAGGTTGCCAGCGTTTTGTCGACCAGTTGTTGCAACTGCGCCATGTCGCCCACGTGGGCGGCGATGCCGGTGGCCTCACCCCCATCGGCGTTGATCTCGGCGGCGAGGGCATCGCAGGCGTCCTGCTTGCGGCTGCTCACCACCACTTTGGCACCAAATTTGGCGTACATACGTGCGATGTCTTCGCCAATGCCTTTGCTGGCACCGGTGATGATCGCCACCTTGTCGGTCAGGTCGAAAATGGCCTTTTCAGGTTGGGGGGATGTCATGGATTTGTTCTGGTTTTGTAGACTCGTAGTTTTGACGAAAGATAGTCGTAAAACGTAAAGGGCCTGAAGCAGGAGGCATCAAGTAGAATCGCCGACCCTGCGCCCTATGTACCAAACCCCTACCCTATGCCTCAACCCGCTGACTCGCCGCTTTTTGGCTCCTGGAACCGTGCCTATGCTGTCGTGCTGGGTGCGTTGTTGCTCGAAATGGTGCTGTTTTACGGCTTAATGCGCTGGTTTTCATGAGTGAGTTAGACTGGTGGGTACTGGCCGGTACGTTGGTCGCGCTGGTGGTATATGGGTTGTACCAAAGCTGGGGCAAGCAGAATTTCGACGATTACATGCTGGCTGGGCAATCGCTGCCCTGGTACCACGTCGGGCTGTCGGTGATGGCCACACAGGCGAGCGCCATCACGTTTCTATCAGCGCCAGGCCAAGGGTTTGCTGACGGTATGCGGTTCGTGCAGTTCTACTTCGGGTTGCCGCTGGCGATGATCGTGTTGTCAGTCACGTTTGTGCCCATTTTCCACCGGCTGAAAGTATACACCGCCTACGAATTTCTCGAAAACCGCTTCGACGGTCGGGTACGTTCGCTCACGGCGGGGCTGTTCCTGCTGCAACGCGGGCTGTCGACAGGCCTTTCTATCTACGCCCCGTCGATTATTCTGTCGACGATTCTGGGCTGGAACATCTACTGGACCAACACGATCATGGGCGGACTGGTGTTGCTCTACACCGTCACGGGAGGTACCAAAGCCATCTCACACACGCACCTGACGCAGATGCTCATCGTGACGGTGGCGATGGGGCTGGCGGGCTGGCTCACGGTTAGCCTCCTGCCCGACACGGTAGGCCTCAGTGAAGCCCTGCACGTAGCTGGCAAAGCGGGGCGGATGAACCTCATCGACACCAAATTCGACATTCAGAATCGGTACAACATCTGGTCGGGGCTGATCGGCGGGTTTTTCCTGCAACTATCCTATTTCGGGACGGACCAATCGCAGGTGGGGCGCTACCTGACCGGCGACACCGTAGCGCAAAGCCGTATGGGCCTGCTCATGAACGGGCTGCTGAAAGTGCCGATGCAGTTTCTGATCGTGCTAGTGGGGGTACTCGTCTTCGTCTTTTACCAGTACAACGCCTCGCCTATTTTCTTCAACAAACAGGAGGCCGACGCCCTGCGTAACAGCCCGTTGGCAGGGGCGTTTCAACAGCTCGAAACGCAGCATCAGGCGCTCACCGTTCAGCGGCGCACCGACGTGGAAGCGCTGCACGCGGCCCTGCAAGCCGACAACGATGCGCAAACCGATGAAGCGGGGGCGAAGCTGAAAGCGACGGATAAAGCCATTGCCGATCTACACAGCAAAGTGGGCGACCTGATCAAACAGCACAACCCGGCGGCCGATACCAAAGAGGTCAACTACGTCTTTCTGCGCTTCGTGCTCGACTACCTGCCCCATGGCCTGATTGGCCTGCTCATCGCTGTCATGTTTGTGGCGTCAATGGGGTCGATTGCCTCGGCCTACAGTTCGCTGGCCTCGACCACGGTGGTCGACGTGTATAAACGCATTTGGCCCGTGGGTACGTTGGACGACGTGGCCCTGTCGCGCTGGATTACGGTCGGCTGGGGCGTGTTCTGCATTGTGGTGGCGCAGTTTGCCAACCGGCTGGGCAGCATGATCGAGGCCGTCAATATCCTAGGCTCCTTATTTTACGGCGTCATTCTGGGCGTTTTCTGCGTCGCTTTTTACGTTAAATCGGTAGGCGGACGGGCTACGTTCTGGGCAGCCGTGATCGCCGAGGCCGTGGTGGTGGCGTTCTATTGGTTCGACCTGATCGCGTTTCTCTGGCTCAACGTGCTGGGTTGCCTTCTGGTGGTATTCCTGGCCTGGGCGCTGGCGAAGCTACCCGCCCGCTCCTGATTTTCGTTCGACCAACCTATCAACGGTCTGTTCTGTAAGCGTATGCATACCACGTCATCAACGGATTCAAGCGATAAACTCAAACGGCTGGAGCAGAAATATGCCGCCATGGGGCAGGATATGGCCTCGTACCTCGACGGCCTGCTTCAGGCCGACTACCTGACCTACTGGGACTACGTACACCTCGACACGCTGCTGTCGCTGCAACAGCCCCGCACGGCCTATCCCGACGAACTGATTTTCATCACGTACCACCAGATTACCGAGCTGTATTTCAAACTGATCCTGCACGAGGTCCGGCAGATCATCGACCACCCGGCGCTGACGCCCGATTTTTTCGAGCAGCGGATGGTGCGCGTGAACCGGTACTTCGACATTCTCGAACGGTCGTTTGCGATCATGATCGAAGGGATGGACCGGGAGCAGTTTCTGAAATTTCGCATGGCCCTGCTCCCGTCGAGCGGCTTTCAATCGGTGCAGTTTCGGCAGATCGAGATTTTGTCTACGGATTTCGCGAACCTGCTGGCTCCCAACCACCCGCTTCCACCCAACGCGCCCATCGCCGAGCAATATGACTGGCTGTATTGGAAACAGGGTGCTACCGAGTTGGCTACGAACCAGAAAACGCTAACGCTCCGGCAATTTGAGCAGCAATACGGCGACACGCTGATCCGGCTGGCGCAGAACGCCCAAACCCGCAACTTGTGGCAATGCTACCAGCGCCTTGAGGCAGCCGGCCAACCGCCAGAAAACCTGATCGCCCAACTGCGCGACTACGACGACCGGGTAAACGTGCGCTGGAAACTGGCGCACCTGCGGGCGGCGGTAACGTACCTGCACAAGGAGCCGGAGCAGATCAAAGCCACGGGCGGCACCAACTGGCAAACGTACCTGCCACCCGTTCAACAGCAGCGCCGCTTCTTCCCCCATCTCTGGACCGAAGCTGAGCAGCAACAGTGGGGAAAACGTTGACTGTCAATGCGCAACGGATCGGCCTTATTCTATGTTAAGGTATTCGTAACTTCCAGCAGTTTATCCGCTTATAAACGCCATTCCTATGCAGGCAATTAGTGAAATCATCGACCTTGACGGTCCGGAGCTGCATTATACGCTGCCTGAAGGATTTGAGGCCAAGCGGATACAACTGATTATTCTGCCTGCCGACGGTCCAGAAAATCCTCCTAAAAAAAACCGCATTCAGTCGTTGCGGGGTAGCGTTACGGGGGCCGCCGCCACCAGTCTGGCGGCTCATTTACAGGCAGTTCGTAACGAATGGTAACTCGTTATCTGATTGATAGCTCGGCGATTAGCCAATACCTCGAAGCCCGTATGCCAGAAAGCGGCTTACAATTCATGGACAACGTGTTTGCTATCGAAAGCAACCTGTCTGTGATCACGCAGATCGAGTTACTGACGTGGCAACCGCCTGAAACCGACCTAGCAGAAAAAATTACCATCTACATTGATGATTCGACCGTATTCGAGTTGACACCTGCTGTCGTTGCAGAAACCATTCGGCTACGGCGTAAGTATCGGATCAAGACTCCCGATGCAATTATAGCTGCTACCGCGCTCGTCAACGGTTTTCAATTAATTACCGATAACGAGCGGGACTTCAATAACATAAAAGGGCTGCGCGTAATTAATCCGAACCGACTATGACCTTTCCCTGTCCGGTTCGTCTTAAAAAATCCTAAAGACAGCACCAACCCCACCCGGCCTTCGTTACCAAGCCATCCATCTTTCGTAACCGTGAGCATCCGTTTTCTTCTCGTCGCCTGCTTCTTCCTGCTTGCCAACCTCACCGCCCTGGCCCAGACGCCCCGGTTCATCATTGGAAAAGTACTCGATCAGGAAAACGGGAAGGGCGTCAACAATGCGACGGTGATCAACCCACGTACCCAGGCCATCGGTCGCACCAACACGTTGGGTGCTTTCTATCTGGAAGTGAAACCCGGTGATTCGGTGATCGTAACCAGCCCGAGCCACGGGCGGGCGGGCCTCAAATGGGATGGCGTGACCAAAGAGCCGCAGTTGGCCATGAAACGGCAACTCTCCGACGACGTGGTGAACCTGCCCACCCTGACCGTACGGGGTAAGCGGGAGGCCGAAGTTCGGAAAGAGCTGGAGCAGATTCTGCGGGAACCCGAGGCGCGCAAAAACCTGTCGGTCGACGAGGCGTTCAGTTTGGCGCAGTCGCCCATCACCTTGCTTTATGAACTGTTCAGCAAGCAGGCGCGGGCCAGCCGGAAAGCCGCCGTGATCAGTCAGCAGCACCGCAAACGCATGCTGGCCAACTACCGCGTGGAGTTGATTGCCCAACGCGCCACCGACCTACAGGGCGAGGCGATCGAGCAATTCCGCGATTATTGCAATTTTAACGACGACTTTGTGCTGCAATCCAGCGAGTACGATCTGACGTTTGCGCTCCTGCAACGGTATAAGCAGTATTCGCGGCGCTAACTGGCCGTAGTTCGTTACAAAACAGCCACATAGACCTGCCTTGTTATCAGGCTGAACCGAACGTTCGGCGGCATCTGGTTGTTCTCTTTGTAGACCACTTCCTACCGTTTTACTGCCCATCACTGCTTGCGCCGTTGGCGCGATATGATCGGTTTGCGTCTATATTTGGCCGCAACCTATCCTGTTAGCCTGTATTTACCCGACGTATGAAACGCGAAGTTGTATTCCATATCATCAACTGAAAGACACTTTATGTCGAAGAACCTAGTCATTGTCGAATCGCCCGCAAAGGCAAAAACAATCGAGGGCTATCTGGGCCACGACTTCACCGTCCGGTCGAGTTTTGGCCATATTCGTGACCTGCCCAAAGATGGCCTTGCCGTCGACGTGAAGAACGGCTTTGCCCCTTCTTACCAGATTTCGCCCGACAAAAAGCAGTTGGTGAGCGAATTGAAACGACTGGCCAAAGACGCCGATGAGGTTTGGCTCGCGACGGATGATGACCGCGAAGGCGAAGCCATTTCGTGGCATTTGAAAGAAGCGCTGGGCCTGAAATCCAATACCAAACGGATCGTTTTTCGCGAGATCACGAAAAACGCGATCCAGAAAGCCATCCAGCAACCCCGCACCATCGACCTCGATCTGGTGAACGCCCAACAGGCGCGCCGCGTGCTCGACCGGCTGGTGGGCTACGAGCTCTCGCCGGTGCTGTGGCGTAAGATCAAAGGCGGTAGTACGGGCCTCTCGGCGGGCCGGGTGCAGTCGGTCGCGTTGCGTCTCGTGGTTGAACGTGAGCGCGAGATCGACAAGCACAACGCCAAATCAAGCTATAAAGTAACAGCACAGTTTCTGGTTGATGGCGGCAAAATTCTGAACGCCGAACTGCCCAAAAACTTCGCGACGGCAGACGAAGCCCGCAGCTTTTTGGAGCAGTGCATTGGGGCTACCTTCACGATCCGGAATCTGGAGGTGAAGCCCGCCAAAAAGTCGCCGGCGCCCCCGTTTACGACCTCTACCCTGCAACAGGAAGCCTCGCGCAAACTCGGTTATTCGGTAGACCGCACGATGCGGATCGCCCAGAACCTATACGAGGCCGGTAAGATCTCCTACATGCGGACCGATTCTCTGAATCTGTCGGAAGAAGCCGTCGAGAAAGCGACGACCGAGATCCGGGCCGCGTTCGATGAGCGCTACGTTCATCAACGGCATTTCAAGAACAAAAACGAGTCGGCGCAGGAAGCCCACGAAGCCATCAGGCCGACCAATTTCAGCGACCATAGTGCGGGGGCCGATCGCGATCAGAAGCGGCTGTATGAGTTGATCTGGAAACGGGCCATTGCCTCGCAGATGGCCGACGCCCAACTCGAACGCACCACCGTTACGATCAACATCCGTACAACCGGTCGCCCGACCGAGAATTTCCCCAGCGACCTTATCGCGCAGGGCGAAGTGATCAAGTTCGACGGCTTTCTGAAGGTCTACCTTGAATCGAAAGATGATGAGGATGACGAAGATGCCAAGGGGATGTTGCCGCCGCTCACGATTGGGCAGGAACTGGACCTGAGCCAGATGAAAGCGTCGGAGAAGTTTACGCGCCCGCAGCCCCGCTACGCCGAAGCCTCGCTGGTGAAGAAACTAGAAGAAATGGGTATCGGCCGTCCATCGACCTACGCGCCAACCATCTCGACGATTATTAACCGTGGGTACGTTACCAAACAGGATAAACCCGGTCAGGAACGTGCTTTCCGCGAAATCACGCTGGAACGCGACGCCCTGACGGAGAAAGTCGGTAAGGAAACCTATGGTTCCGAGAAGGCTAAACTCTTCCCAACCAACACGGGCATCGTGGTCAACGATTTCCTGGTCGAATACTTCCCCGACATTGTTGATTACAAGTTTACGGCCAACGTTGAGCAGGAATTTGACCTGGTGGCGGGCGGCAAGCTCGAATGGCAGCGGATGCTGGAAGCCTTCTACGGCGATTTCCACAAGAACGTAGAAGAGATACAGGGGTCCAACGTGGCGTCGTTCAAAACCGGCGCGCGCGAACTGGGCATCGATCCCAAATCGGGCAAGAAAGTGTCGGCCCGGCTGGGCAAATACGGAGCCTACGTGCAGATCGGCGAATCGACCGACGAGGAAAAACCGCAATACGCCAATCTCCGCGACGGTCAGTTGATCGAGACTATCTCGATCGAGGATGCGCTGAGCCTGTTTGCGCTACCGCGCGAAGTGGGTTTCTTCGAAGATCAGGCGCTCACCATCGGCATTGGCAAGTTTGGCCCTTACGTGAAACACGACGGCAAATACGTCTCGCTCACGAAGGAAGATGACCCCTACACCATCACGGCGGAGCGCGCCATCGAACTGATTCAGCAGAAGCGGGCCGAGGCCGTCAGCGATACGCTGGGTGAGTTTGAAGGCAAACCCGTCGTTACGGGCAAAGGCCGTTTTGGTCCCTACGTGAAGTTTGAAGACAAGTACATTTCGCTGGGCAAAGGCGAACAGTTGGCGGGCCTGACCCTCGAACGGGCCATCGAACTGATTCAGCAGAAGCGCAACGCCGAGGCCAACAAATACATCAAGGAGTTCCCCGAACGGCCTGAAGTGAAAGTGGTCAACGGGATGTATGGGCCGTATCTGGCCGTGGGTAAACGTAACGTGCGCCTGCCGAAAGACATCGACCCCGCCGAACTGACGCTGGAAAAATGCCTCGAGCTGGCGGGTGAAGACCCCAAGGCCGAACCGGCAGCCAAGAAAGCGGCTCCGGCGAAAAAAGCCGCGGCCAAGCCCGCCGCTAAAGCACCGGCGAAGAAAGCCGTTGCCAAGAAAAAATAAAGGTAACTGTGAGACCGAAGCGCCAGTTTCGGCAGGCCAAATGGGATACAGATCGTGCCCCAAGCCTGCCGAAACTGGCGCTTTTGCTTTACCAATGACCCGTAATCTGCGTATCTTGTTCCTATGAAAACGCGTAAGAAAATCGTCGTTCTGTCGGGGGCGGGTATCAGTGCCGAAAGTGGCAT
This sequence comes from Fibrella aestuarina BUZ 2, assembly GCF_000331105.1. NCBI lineage: Bacteria > Pseudomonadati > Bacteroidota > Cytophagia > Cytophagales > Spirosomataceae > Fibrella > Fibrella aestuarina. Next base: position 5,564,273 of record NC_020054.1, read on the forward strand.
CGCCACCTTCCGCGACTCAAATGGGCTCTGGGAAAACCACCGGATCGAAGACGTAGCCACACCCGAAGCCTGGCGACGTAATCGGGAACTGGTGCTCGATTTCTATAACCAACGCCGCAAACAAGCCCTTACCGTTGAACCCAACGCGGGGCATCAGGCGCTGGTACGGCTGGAAGAGGCCTACGACGTGACCATCATCACGCAGAACGTCGATGGGCTGCACGAGAAGGCGGGTTCGTCGCACGTACTACACCTTCACGGTGAACTGTCGAAGGCACGGAGTTCGGTGGATGAGTCGCTCATTTACGAGATCGACGGCTGGGAAATCAAACTGGGTGATACCTGCGAAAAGGGCTCACAACTTCGCCCGCACATCGTGTGGTTTGGCGAAGCCGTGCCAACGATGGAGGAAGCTGTCGACATTGCCATCACGGCCGATATGTTCATCGTCGTGGGTACGTCGTTGGTCGTCTACCCAGCGGCGGGGCTGGTCGATTTTATCCCCGACACCGTACCCATCTACGTAGTCGACCCGAATTTGCCGGAGGTACGTCGCCGCCCTAACCTGACGCTCATCGGCGAACCCGCCAGCACAGGCCTAACCAAGCTGGCCGATCAGCTTTTGGCAGAGGCACAGTAAGAGTAAATTTGTTGGTACTACGGGTGCCACTCCCTCGTAAAACCCGCCGTTGACGGTGTAACCGAGTTTCATTCGGCATGACTCAACAGGAGAAAACGCTACTGGCGCACGAACGGCTCAACGAGGCGTATGGCATTCAGCCGGTTCGGGGGCGTAAAGACCCGATGCACGAGTTGATCGGGACGATTCTGTCGCACCGGACCACGCACGCCAACGAAGTGACGGCCTACCGCACCATGCGCGAGCGATTTCCGACCTGGGAGGCGGTTCGGGATGCACCGCTGCCCGACCTGATCGACGCTATTCAGACGGCCAATTACCCCGAAATAAAAGCACCTTACATTCAGAACGTGCTACGGGTGCTTATTGCCGAACGGGGCACCGCCAACATTGATTTCCTGCGTGAGTTGTCGACCGAAGAGGCGATGCAGTGGCTCACGAACTTACCCGGTATTGGACCCAAAACGGCGACTTTGCTGCTCCTGTTTGCGTTTCAGAAGCCCGTGCTGCCGGTTGATACCCACGTGCACCGGGTAACGCAACGTATCGGGGCTATTGGCCCAAAAGTCAGCGCGGCCAAAGCGCACGATCTGCTGCTGAGCTACCTGCCTGCCGACGCACCGGTATTGTTCAATTTCCACAAGCATTTTTATTGGCACGGTCAGCGCGTCTGTACCTGGTACAATCCCCGTTGTGAAGCCTGCGTGCTTGCCCCTGACTGCGATTACCTGCAATCGGGTAAAACGATGCTGCTGACCAGCACGCCCTCAAAAAAGCCAAAGGGGTAACAACCCTTGTTGCTACCCCTTTGGTCCGGCTCAGGTACGTCCTAGGCTCGGCTGCCGTACTTTCTTTCGTAAAAAGCCTGCGACTGACTCACCCAATTGTCGCGCTCGATGCGGCCGGGAAAGAACTCGATAATCTCGTTGACCTTGTCGATGTCTTCCTTCGTGAAATTGGCCACCTGCCGGAACGTGTAGATACCGAGGCTATGTAGCTTGCGTTCCAGAAACGGCCCTACACCCACAATGTCTTTCAGGTCATCGGCGTCGGCAGCGGTCGCCCGGCCAATCCGGTCAAAGTTGATTTCGCTCGCGCGGGCGGCAATGCGGTTCAGCACGGCATCTTCGCTATTGCCAGCGGTTGACGGCGGTGCAACGGGAGTGACATTGGCCGTGGGTACGTCGGAAACGGCTACCACCGGCGCAATTTCGACCGGCACATCGAGCACGGGCGCTGCCATAACGGGTACAACGGGAGGCGCCGCGATAGGGTCGACAACCGGCAGGGCTGCTGGCTTGTCGACGGGGGGCGGCGTGGGGCGAACGGGCTGTAGCGGGGCAACGGGTTTACTGGCTTTGCGCCGACGGCAGTCTTCGAGCTCGCTTTCCTTCTGGGCAATGTCGGCCTGAAGGGCATTGATCCGGCCGTTCAGGACAAGTCGGCCCAACAGCCATCCGATAAAAGCAGCCAACGACAGAAGCAGCAGGATTTCGGCAACGGCAACGGGGCGGCTAAACGGGTCTAATCCAAACATGGTATTTTGTGCGGTTAAGGCGGTCTACATTCGTTTCTTACGCTCAAATTCGGCCGATTGGCCTACCCAATCGTCGCGTTCGATGCGGCCGGGGAAAAACTCGATGATGTCGTTGACTTTATCGACATCGTCTTTGGTGAAATTGGCGATCTGCCGGAACGTGTAGATACCGACGGCATGCAGCTTCTTTTCCAGAAACGGCCCCACGCCCACAATATCTTTGAGGTCATCGGCGTCGGCAGCGGAGGCAAGGCCAATGCGCCCAAAATCGAGCTCCCCGGCCCGCGCCCGTACCCGGTTTAGAATTACCGCTTCCTGATCGGCGGGGGCCGCCGGTACGCGCTGGCAGTCGGCCAGTTCACGTTCAGTACTGGCCAAGTCGCCTTCCAGTTGGGCAATCAGGCCTTTGCGGGACACATAACCGATAATAAACCCGAGCGTGCCCGCCACAAACAGCATGATCGCGTGCTGAAGGGTCGCATCGGGGAAACTTAAAGGGTTCATCTCAAACATAGCTGTGCAAAAGTAGAGGTGATGGATGCGCTTATTGAACGACAACGGTTACGCGGCGGTTGGCTTTGCGGCCTTCCAGGGTGGCGTTCGACTCTTTAGGTTCGGTTTCCCCCTTAGCGTTTACCTCGATCTGATCCGTTTTGATACCGGCCCGGGTCAGGCGGTTCTTTACGGTAGAGGCCCGCGCTTTCGACAGTTCGAGGTTAACCCCTTCCGGTCCCCGATCGTCGGTATGGCCGGTCAATACCAGTTTTTTGTCAGTATGCTCTTTCAGGTAAGCTTCGGCTTCCTTGAAGAATTTTTTGGTATCCTCGGTCTGAATGTAGTTCGACTGCCCCAACTTGAAATACAGATCGATCGGCTCGAATACCGACGTGAATTTCTGGGCTTCGGCCAGCGCTTCTTCGGTTTTGGGCTTCTCAGCCACCGTCGTGTCGGCTTGGGCCGCTTCGGTCTTCAGTCCATCGAACGCAAAAGCCAACCCACCATAGAGCGAGTCGCCCGGCGTGTTATAGGGCATTTGATTCGTATCCGTAGCCTGTACGCCACGGGTTGCCAGTTGCGCAGCCGGTACCCCCAGTGCGACCAGTTTCGCCTTAATGCCCTCGGCACGGGCTACACCCAGGTTAGCAAGGGTGGTTGTGTTCTGCTCGTCGGCATGGTAATAGCCGGTCAGGGTCAGCACCCGCCCCGGATTGGCTTTGAGGTAGTCGGCCACCGTCTGCAGGGTGTTGCCCACGGCTGCTTCACTGGCGACAGCACCCGACTTGGCAAAGCTGAAATTACCAGGTACGTTCCAGTTCAGTTTATCACCGTCGACGACAATCAGCGACGGCATGACAGCCGATGCGGCAGCAACAGGGGCGGTAGCGCTGGGCGGTGAGTCGCCGCATAGCTGCTTGATTTTGCAGACGTGCCACCAGGTCGAACCGCCCATCCAGAGCAGCAGCAGGACAATCCAAGGGGTTTTGTTCGTGAACATAAGGGTGGTTAACTAGGGCTAGTATTCCCGCTCATGGGCGCACCATTAAAGCGCAAACGTATGACGGGAGGTTAGTCGGTCAAAAATAGGCCCGTTCCCCATAATTGCAACACTGTCAGGGATTTTGCGGCGGTGGCAAGCTTACTTTTTACTTAGTATCACCCGCCTAAATCCATGCATAAACAAAACGCCCCTTCATGGCGAAGGGGCGTCGGAATCACGGATCAACTGAGAGTGCTGGAAAGCCCTTTACCGGCCTACCTCGGTGAAATGTTCACCCACCACCTCGTTGAAAATCACGTTGGACAGGATCGCAGCCTGCGCCTGCGCCTGAGCGGGCTTGGCGTTGCTTTTCACCTGTACATTCAGGATATGGTTGTTAAGCAGAACGTGCATCACGCGGGCTGAAGGGTCCCAAACGGCTTTATCGCCCAGACCCGGGTAGGCCAGAAAACGACCCGTGCTGGCGGCGGGCGTGGTGAGTTTGGTGGCGGCGGCTGTCACTCGCGACACGGTTGTAGCGGTGTCGTTGGCGGCCGAGGTGTCGCGTTTGGCGATGGTCCCCGTAGCCGATTCGGCCGGTTGCTCGGCGGCGGTACCTTCCGGCTCAGGGCCACTCAAGGCGGGCTTTTCGTCGGCCATCGCCATGGGCTGCTTCACGCCGGGCTGATATAGTTTATTGAAGACGTATTCGGCGTGGTAAATCGACGGGTAGGGTTTCACCGATCCGAACGAGACGGTCACCTGGTTGTTTTCCCAACTGAACGTACAGCCACGCGGACCGTCGACTTTTTCCATTTCGGTGGTGGCGCCCAGCTTGAAGGTGTTTCGGATAAACTCTTCGGCCAGGTAATTGCAGGGTTCATCGTAGTTCGCATCGTTGGAAAGCATGCGTACACCGACAACCTCGCGGGCCAATTTGGCGTTGGCGGTTCCGCCGGCGTCATTGGCGTCATCCTGAGTACTGGGGCGGCACGAAGCCAGGGCCAATAGGGCCAGTGAAAGCGGGAGAATGGAGTTTTTCATAGCAAGACCTGTAACAGGGTTATCAACCTGATTCGGGCGTTTACTGTTTACAGTTTACTGCATGCGGCCCGCCTGACGCTTACCTTTGTGTCGCATGAACGCCGTAGACCACCTTCCACTCGCGCCGGGGCAGCGCATCTATTTCGCATCGGATTTTCATCTGGGGGCGTTCCCTGCCGAACACAGCCGGGAGCGCGAACAGGCGATTGTGCGTTGGCTCGATCTGATTCGGCCCGATGCCGCCGCCATTTTTCTGGTGGGCGACGTCTTCGACTTTTGGTTTGAATACAAACACGCCATTCCGAAGGGGTTCATCCGGTTTCAGGGCAAGCTGGCCGAACTGGCCGACGCGGGTATCCCGATTACGCTCTTTACCGGCAATCACGATATGTGGATGAACCAGTACTTCACCGACGAACTGGGCATTCCGGTGTTTCGGCAGCCGCGCTCCTACCAGTTTGGCGAAAAACGGTTTCTGATCGGCCACGGCGACGGCCTCGGCCCTGGCGATCATGTTTACAAACAGTTGAAGAAGGTATTCGAGAACCCACTGGCCCGACAGGCCTTCCGCTGGATTCACCCCGATTTGGGCGTTGGGCTGGCACAGGCCTGGTCGCGCCGGAGCCGGGTGAGCAACAGCAAGAAAGGCGAGGAGCAGTTTCTGGGCGAAGAGCGCGAATGGCTCTGGCTTTACTGCCAGGCCGTGGAGAGCCAGCAACACCACGACTACTACATTTTCGGCCACCGCCACCTCCCGCTCGATCTGGCCGTGACGCCCAGCAGCCGGTACATCAACCTCGGCGAGTGGGTCAGCGCCCGCACGTACGGCGTTTTCGACGGTACTACCATGGTGCTGGAGCGGTTCTAGCGGCCTGGTGCGCTGGTCGTCTGCCATTCATCGCCGATTCTGACCGTTTCCGTATCTATCGATAAACGGGTGTAAATCAAGCCGGTATTTCGCGCAACTATCTAATCCAGCCACTTTATGCCTACCCGTTTACTCAGCTTGCTGGTCCTGCTGGCAATAGGCCTGTCGGTGCCCGTACAGGCCCAACGGAGCAGCCTTTCAGGTACGTTGCTGTCAGCCGACCAGACACCCCTCGACGGGGCCGTCGTGACGATGCTTCGCGCTGCGGATTCGACGTTTGTGAAAGCGGCCGTATCGGAGGCCAACGGTGCGTTTGTGCTGACGGGCCTGAAGCCAGGTACGTTCCGGCTGGCCATCAGCCACGTCGGTTACCAGCCCTATCGGAGCGCCCTGATCACGGTCGACACGGCCATGGGCCAGCAGACGCTCCCGCCGATTACGCTGCGCCCCGCCGACCAGACGTTGAACGCGGTAACGGTTGTGGCCAAGAAGCCGTTTGTGGAACAGCGCCTCGACCGGCTGGTTATCAACCCCGACGCCCTCATCACCAACGCCGGTACCAACCTGCTTGAGGTACTCGAAAAGTCGCCCGGTATTCAGGTCGATGCCAACGGAGTGATTAGCCTACGGGGCCGGTCAGGGGTGGTTGTCTTTATTGACGACAAGCCGACCTACCTCTCGGCCGACGATCTGGCCAATTACTTACGTTCGCTGTCGTCGGGGGCGGTAGCCAGTATCGAAATCATGACCAACCCACCCGCCCGCTACGACGCCGCCGGCAACGCGGGGGTGATCAACATCCGGCTGAAGAAAACGACCGTCAAAGGGCTGAACGGGGGCGCGAGTGTGTCGTACGGACAGGGGCGTTACCTGCGCAGTAACAACAGCGCTAACCTGAACTACCGCGTCAACAAGCTCAATTTTTTCACCAACCTCAGCGTCAACACCAACCGCACGTATCAGGACCTGACCATCTGGCGGTCATATTTCACGCCTACCCGGCAGTTGCAGTCCAACTTTACACAGAATTCGTATTTCAAACGGGCTCTGAACAGCGCCAATCTGAAAGTTGGCATGGATTGGTACGTATCCGACAAAACAACGCTGGGCGTGGTGCTAAGCGGCTTTCGCAACCGCAACCTGACGCCCATCACCAACAACGCTACCATCAGCAGCCCAACCGACGCCGTGACGGGCCGCGTGGAAGCATTGGCCAACCGCGACCTGCTCCTGCGCAACGGCAGCGTTAACCTCAACGCTACGCACCGCTTCGATACCACCGGGCGCGAGCTATCGGGCAACGTCGATTTGATTACGTACCGGTCCATGCAGGATCAGTCGTTGAGCAACACCATTTTCACGCCCGGCCAGCCCGTGGGGCAGAGCCTGCTCGAATCGACCCTGCCGACCAACATCACCATCCAGACCGCCAAACTTGATTACACGCACCCGCTTCGGGCGGGCGAGCGGTTTGAAGCCGGTGCCAAACGCAGCCAGATCGTAACCAGCAACGTCGCCGAGTTTTTCGATGTGGTCGACGGTGAACGCCTGCCCAACTACACGTTTACCAACAGCTTTGCCTACCACGAAACCATCAACGCGGCCTACATGAACTACGCCCTCAGCCAGGGACGATTTTCGGTACAGGCTGGTTTGCGGTTCGAGAATACGGCCATCCGGGGCGATCAGACCGGCAACATCACCCGGCGCGACTCGTCGTTTACACGTACCTACAACAGCCTGTTCCCGACGTTCTACGCCAACTACAAGCTCGACAAAGCGGGGAAGCACCTGATCAGCGTCAACTACGGGCGGCGCATCGACCGGCCCGACTACCAGAGTCTGAACCCGTTTACGTACCCACTCGACCTGTTTACGCTCTACGGCGGCAACCCGTTTCTGCGGCCCACGTTCTCCAACAATCTGGAACTGTACCACGCCTACAACAACAAGCTGACGACGGTGCTGCGCTACAGCCGCACGCGCGATGTGGTCACGGAAACGATCGAACAGGGCATCAACGCGCAGGGCAATAACATCTTCTACAGCCGCCCCGGCAACATCGGTGAACTCACGAGCTACGGCGTGGCGATGAACGGCAGTTTTCAACTCGCCAAGTGGTGGACGCTGCAACTGTACACGGAAGTAACGCACAACGCGTTTCAGGCCACGCTCTACAACCAGCTTCTCAACAACTCGGGGGCCTACTGGTACGTGGCCCCAACCAACCTGTTTCAGCTGAGTAAATCATGGAGCGCCGAGGTGGCTGGTACGTATCAGACGAAGGTCTACACGGGGCAGTTTGTGCTCATTCCCGTGGGTAGCGTTCGGGTGGGGGCTTCCAAACGGTTGTGGGCCGAGAAAGGGACGCTCAAAATGTCGGTGAGCGATCTGTTCTACACCAATCAGCCCGGCGGCACGATCCTGAGCATCGCCAACTCGACAGCCCGCTGGTATAGCCTGCTCGACAGCCGCGTGGCCACGGTGGCGCTGTCGTACCGGTTCAGCAATGGCAAAACGCTCGCCCCGCGCAAAACTGGCGGTGCCGAAGCCGAACAGGGCCGGGTAAAGAGCTAGCCTGACGTTTGAAACACGACAAACGGCGCTGGGCCCGACGTAGGTACGTACCTGCATCGGGCCCAGCGCCGCGCTATTTTTCCTACGACGGTTATGAGTTCTGGCCTTCTTTCTTGCTTTCGCGGTTGGCCTGCTTAATGCTCTCGCCGATCATGTCCCACTGCTCGGGCGTGACCTGCTCAAGGTGGCTGAACTCCCCGGCCGACAGTACTTCGCCGCCGTCGATGGTGATGCACTCACCTGTAACGTACCCAGAGAAATCCGACAGCAGATAAGCCGCCAGGTTGGCCAGTTCCTGATGCTCACCCACGCGCTTCAGCGGAATGCGGCTGGTTGGGTCCATCAGTTTCATCAGCGGCTCGGGAAAGAGCCGATCCCAAGCCCCTTTAGTTGGGAAAGGCCCCGGCGCGATGGCGTTAAGCCGGATGCCGTAGCGGCCCCACTCGGCGGCCAGTGATTTCATCATGATCAATGCCCCGCCCTTAGCTACCGCCGATGGCACAACGTACCCAGACCCCGTGGTAGCATACGTCGTGGAGATGTTCAGCACCGTGCCTTTGATCCCTTTTTCGATCCAATATTTGCCGACCGCCAGCGTGAAGTAATACGTACCCCGCAGCACAATATCGACTACCACGTCGAACGCCTTGTACGACAGCCGCTCGGTTGGGCTGATAAAATTTCCCGCCGAATTATTGAGCAGGCCATCAATCTGCCCAAACCGCTCAACCGTTTTAGCAATTACGTTTTCAATCGCCATTGGGTCGCGCACGTCGCAGGCCACCGCCAAGATTTGACCCGGACTAGGCGACCCCGAGTCGGCCCGTGCACTCATTTCGGCAGTTAGCTCAGCGGCGGTTTGGTCGAGCACGGCCTGTCGGCGGCTACAAATCGTGACGTTGGCCCCCAGTTGCAAGAAGTAGCGGGTCATCGATTTGCCCAGGCCCGTACCACCGCCCGTAACAATTATGGTTTTTCCTTTCAGCGCATCATCGCGCAGCATGCCTGTCGTGTTCATGAATGTATGGGATATGCTGAATGGACAATTAATAATGTACAATGTACAATGGTTTACGTTAGCGTAACCGCATTGGTCAGTATACATCATTCATTGTCCATTATTCATTCAATACCCCCGGCTGATTTTCTTGTTGAAGGCGGCTTTACGGCGCTCGGCGGTGGCCTGCATCGCTTCTGAGAAATCGGGCAGTTGCAGTTGAGAGGAGTTCAGGTCGGCTACGTACTGGAGGCCTTCTTCGATGCCCTTACCCATTCCGTAGTTGAGCACGTTTTTGGCGCCCTGCACGGCCGAGGCCGCGTTTTCGGCAATCGTCTGCGCCATTGCCATCGCTTCGTGGAAAAGTTGCTCGGGCGAATCGAACACGTGGTTGACCAGTCCCGTGCGAAGGGCAAAGGCCGCGTCGTAGTCGCCAGCGGTAAAGGCCATTTCGCGCGTAACGCCTTCGCCCACGATCCGGGGCAGCCATTGCAACCCGCCGATGTCGGGCGTAATGGCCAGCTTGGCTTCGCGCAGGCTGAATTTAGCGTCGGCAGAGCACAGCCGGATATCGGCCGCCGAAATCAGGTTGAGCCCGCCGCCAATGCACCAGCCGTGTACTGCTGCAATGAAAGGCTTGGGCGACTCGTGAATTTTCTGAAAACCCGACTGCATCTGCCGAATCATGGTCACCAATTCCTGCCGCCGATCGGTTTGCTGGGGATCGCCTATCATAGCGGCCATGCGGGGCATCATCTGATTCAGATCGAGGCCATACGAGAAATGGTCGCCGCTGCCGCGGATCACCACCACCCGAACCTCATCCATCGCCGAAATGGCCTCGATAGCACGGGGCAATTCGTCCCAAAATGCCGGGCCCATGGCATTGCCTTTACCCGGTCCCAGCAGCGTGAGCGTCAGCACGCCTTCCGCCTGCTCCAGCGCGAGCGATTCGTATTTTTCTTCCACGGATACTCTGTTGATTATGCGTTGTTGATCGGTAAAATAACGGGTTGTCCTGTCATGTTGTGCGTATTTTTTTGGACAAGACATGGGCAAAGCGGCCAATCAGCCCCTTCACCCGCACCCTATTGATCATAAAACGGGAAATCGTCGAGGAAGTTAACCGAAGCCGTTTGGTGGCACACCTGGCAGCAGTAGTGCGTCAGGCCGTTGGTCACCACAATGTAGGGAGCCTGATGCACGTGGTTGTAGCGCGTAGCCTGATCAAACACCGCCTGCGTCAGGTCGACGTGCGACGCCTTGCACTCAACCAGCAGATACGGTTTACCATCGCGCGAAAAGGCCAGCAGATCGGTTCGTTTCTGGGTGGCGTTCAACGACAGCCCCCCCTCCGATCGGATCAGCGCCTTGGGGTATCGGTAATGCACAACCAGCAGATTGATGACGTGCTGACGTACCCATTCTTCGGGCGTCAGCCGGACGTACTTGCGGCGTAACAAATCGAAAACATAGGGTTTGCCGTCGATCTGCGTAAGTTTACAGTCAAATTCGGGCAGGTTCAGCGCGTCCATACACGAAGATACCCCCTGACTCCCACTTCATGAAAACCAAAGACGAAATCGTTCAGAATTGGCTTCCCCGGTATACGGGCACGCCCATCGAGCAGTTTGGTGAGTATATCTTGCTGACCAACTTCATCAACTACGTTGAGCTGTTTGCTCAGATGCATAACGTAGAGATTTATGGCATGGGTCGGGCGATGCAAACGGCAACGGCCAACAACATTACCATCATCAATTTCGGGATGGGTAGCGCCATGGCGGCCACCGTCATGGATCTGTTGGCGGCTGTCAGCCCCAAGGCGGTGCTGTTTCTGGGCAAGTGCGGTGGTCTGAAACGACGTACCCAGCTCGGCGATTTGATTCTCCCCATCGCGGCCATTCGCGGCGAAGGGACGAGCAACGATTACATGCGCCCCGAGATTCCGGCTCTGCCTTCGTTCCGGCTGCAACGGGCCGTCTCGTCGATGATCAAACGCCACGAGCTCGACTACTGGACCGGCACCGTGTACACGACCAACCGGCGCATCTGGGAACACGACGAAGCCTTTAAAGAGTACCTGCGCGACACCCGGGCAATGGCGATCGACATGGAGACGGCCACGATCTTTTCGGTGGGTTTCGTCAACTCCATCCCCCACGGGGCCTTACTGCTGGTATCCGATAACCCGATGGTGCCCGAAGGCGTGAAAACCGAAGAGAGCGACAAGCGCGTGACGGCCAACTTCGTGGAGAAACACCTGCAGATCGGGATCGACTCCCTCAATGAACTCGCCTCTTCCGGCGAATCGGTGAAGCACTTGCGGTTTGAATAAACGAGTCTGGCAAGTCGTAGAAATAAGAGTCCGAAGTCTGGAAAGACGGTTTACCTGTTGCCTACGCACAGTACTTAAACCGACTTTCCAGACTTCGGACTCTTATTTCTACGACTTGCCAGACTTATACTAATTACAGAAATCGCTGATCACTTTATAGGCTGGTGTGTACCCCAGTTCACCCGCTTTCGACAGGTCGAGGCAACCGCTGTTTTCGTCACCCAGTGCGTGCTTGATCACGCCCCGGATGTAGTAGGCCTCCGCATAGCGCGGGTTCAGTTTGATCGCGCTGTTGCAATCCTGAACGGCCCCTTTCTGATCGTTCTGTGCCGATTTGATCATCCCCCGCGTGAAATAAGCTTCCGAGTAGGTTGGGTTCAGTTCGATTGAGCGGTTCAGATCAGCAATCGCATTCTTCACATCACCCTGTTTGTTACGGCTTACGGCGCGGCTGAAATACGCTTCCGACCGCTCGGCCGACAATTCGTTGATCTTGTTTTTCTCCTGCACAACGCCCCGCAGTTCGTCCAGCTTGTCGTGGCTAATGCGCCCACTGTAGTACACCTTCGTTTCAACGTTGCTGTTTTTCACTTCGATCGCCTGGTTGAAATCGGCAATCGCGCCTTTCTGATCACCCAGCTTACTGCGGCAGAAGCCCCGGCCGTAGTAGCCCCGGAAGCTATTCACATCAAGCGTGACGGCTTTGTCGTAATCGGAGTTGGCCCCTTTGTAGTCTTCCAGCTTGCTTTTGGCATACCCCCGGTTCAGCAACGACTCGGCATCGTCGGGATTCAGTTCGATGGCTTTATTACAATCGGTAATCACACCGGCAAAGTCATTCAATTCCAGCCGCGAAGCCGCCCGTGCGGCATAGGCCTGCGCTCGTTTGGGATTCAGTTCAATCAGTCGTGTAAAATCGGCCAGACTGCTCGTGTACTCCGCTAGGCGCTGCCGGGTAATGCCCCGCGCGTAAAGAGCCGCCTGGTTGGTAGGGTCCAGTTCAAGTGTGCGGGAGAAATCCTGCAAGGCGCCCCGGTTCTGATCCAGGCGGCTGCGGCTGGCACCCCGGTTGTAAAAGGCCTGCGGGTCGTCGGGGTTCAGTTCGATAGCCCGGTTGAAATCGAGCAGCGCTGAGCGGTGATCATCCTGTTTGCTTTTGCTGACGCCACGGCTCAGAAAGGCCAGGGCATCTTTTGGGTTCAAATCGATGGCCCGGTCATAATCGAGCACTGCCCCCCGGTGGTCTTTCAGGTTGGCTTTGGCCAGCCCCCGGTTGTAATAACTGGCCGAATTCTCGGGATTCATTGTAATGGCCATGCTAAATGCCTGCAGGGCCCCCGTGAAATCCCCCGAACGGCTTTTGGTCACGCCACTTTCAAAATAGTCAACAGCCGTTTGCTGTGCCCAGCTTTGTAGCGACACACAAACAAGCAAGCCAACTACCAGCCTAGTAAAAATTTTCATGGATTGCAAGATCTTTAAGAAAACGGAGACTTTTATTAGTTAATGACCTTTAAAAGTACGTGTTACGGCCTTGCCACCCAAATTGTTCATATACAATTTGGCGTATAAACCCTCTAAGAACTCTAAGTATAACTAATCATAAAACGCGTGTCAACGTACCCATCTCAACCAGAATGACAGCGCCTATACTGCCATTTTGACCTTAAAAGATGGGCGAAAGCCAAAAAATCGGCCATTTTGACCGACAAAAGCGAGTGGTACATGATTTGACTAAAGGATGGTATCCTGCTTATGAATGCAGTTAACCAACACAACTATGAACACCTTAGCTCGCGTAAACAACATGCCGACGTTGCTCGACACTTTTTTCGGTCCTTCATTGATGACTCGCCCTTACGTAACCCGCTACGCTCAGCCTACGCTGACCACGCCAGCCGTTAACGTGAAAGATACGGAAGCCGCCTACCAGATTGACGTGGCTGCTCCCGGTGCCAAAAAAGAAGATTTCGGTTTGTCGCTGAACCAGAACGTATTGACGATCAGCTTCAAACATGAGAAAAACACGGAAGAAACCAACGATAATTACGTTCGCAAAGAATTTGCGTTCCAGTCGTTTGAGCGGAGCTTCCGGTTACCCAAAACGGTGAACGCCGAAGGCATCAAAGCCACCTACACCGACGGTATTCTGTCGGTTGAGTTGCCGAAGATGGAAGAGCCGAAGCCCGAAGTGAAGCAAATCGCCATTGCCTAATGACCCGTCCGGCGGCTTTCGTCGGATAAACAAACCAAGGCAACCGTCGACTGACGGTTGCCTTTTTTATTGCGGGTCAATGAGCCAGATTCGGTCCTGTTCGGCGCCCTGTTCAGTCCATTCGACCAGCACCCGCTGGGTGTCGAGCGTGTGTACCCGCTGCCCGATGTAGTCGGGTGTAATGGGTAAATCGCGGTTGTATTGCCGGTCGATCAGCACCATCAACTCTACTTTGGCAGGGCGCCCGAAAGCCGTCATGGCGTCCAGCGCAGCGCGTACCATCCGGCCCGTCGCCATTACGTCGTCGATCAGAATAACCCGCTTCCCTTCCAGCAGGAACGGCACATGGGTGGTGTTTGCGCGCAGCGGGGAGTCGCGGCGGCGGAAATCATCGCGGTAGAAAGTCGCATCCAGATAGCCCAGCGGTACATCCTTGCCCAGGGCGCGGTTCAGTTCACGCACGACCCGTTCGGCAAAGTAAATCCCGCGGGGTTGCAGGCCCAGCACTACGGAGTTAGCAAAATCAGTGTGATTCTCAATCAGTTCCTGACTAAGGCGGCTAATAACAATTTCAAGCAGTGGACTGGCCAGTACAAGACGTTTCTGATTCATGCATTAAAAGTAGAAATTTGCCGGGTAAATAAAGTTATACCGTTGTAACCGCAGCAGCGGACTATACAGCGCTCTGTCTCATTCGCTATGAAATTCCTGATTGTGGGCTTGGGTAACATTGGCCCCGAATATGCTCTGACCCGGCACAACGCGGGCTTTATGGTGCTCGACCGACTGGCCGCCCAGCATGGCTTTTCCTTTACAATGAACCGACTGGCCTATACGGCCAAATGGAGCTACAAGGGTAAACAGTTGTTCCTGATCAAACCCACTACGTTCATGAACCTGAGCGGCAAGGCGGTGTCTTATTATATGAAACAGGAAAACATTCCCCTGGAGAATGTGCTCATCATCACCGACGACAAAGATTTGCCCTTCGGCAAACTGCGCCTGAAACCGAAAGGCTCACCCGGTGGGCATAACGGACTACGCCACATCGACGAAGTGCTGGCCACCCAACAATATGCCCGCCTCCGCTTTGGGATCGGGAATGATTTTGCCCGCGGCCGACAGGTCGACTTTGTTTTGGGTGAGTTTCCGGAGCCCGAATTGAGCGAGTTACCCGCGGTTTTGGACCGGGCGGGTGAGATGGCCGTCAGTTTTTGCACTATGGGCATACAGCAGACGATGAATAATTACAACCAATGATTGTACTTAATAAAGAATTTTCACTATTCTTGAAAAAGTACAAACTGGATGACTATCGTCAAATGACCCATATAATATTTTGTCAAAATATCTATTTTAATAAAATTTTCGCTTTTGATTCGCGAATTCAATAGCTTATTTCAGAACAATATTCTAAAGCGCGCTATCTGTTGGTTTGTAATATTCAAACTTCGATAGATCTTTGTGTGTTCTTTAACCAAAAGGAAAATAGAACAAAACAATGAAAACGCGTGTTATCTTTGCATCGTTGATTCTAGGATTAGGAATCACAGCATCGGCAAGCGCGGCTACCACCAATTTTGATGATAGCCCCGCTGCTAGCAAGGCGGCGGGAACGCTGCTGGTTAATGGTTCGGAAAAGTCGTTTGCTTCGTTTATCGGGCAGAAGGCCAACCGGATTACTCGTCAGCCGGAATGGCAAACGTACATGGCCGTCGTGTCGATGTACAACCAAAATCCGGTATCGGTACTGAGCTTATCAGCCGCCGAGCGTGACGAGTTTTTGAAAGCTTCGTCTAAGGTGACGGGTCAGTTAGCCAAGCTAACCGACGCTACCGCCACACAGTGGTTGGCCCAGGCTACCAATACCGTCCGGATACTTACTTATTTCTGGACAGTAAGCGCCGATCAGCCACAACTGCCTGACAATGAGTAGTTAAAAATTCTACTGATTTAGTTGGGTTCTTGGAACAAGAAAGGGTTTAAGTTAGTTTTTCATGTAGAAAAGGTTAAGGGTTTAGGAATAGTCAGTAAAGAGCCAGGTCGATGATCTGGCTCTTTCTTTTTGTGCCCAATCACATTGCAGGGGCAGGTACGTTATCTTGGCAGGTCTGCTTATCAGACTGATTGCTGACACGTATGCGCGTCTGTTTCTCTTCGATATTGCTTCTTTGGCTTCTTCCCTTTGTGGTGCTTGCCCAATCAGCCAACGGCCTGCGGCTCTACAGTCCCAACCCGCACTACCTGGCTTATCGGGGTAATCCGCTTGTGTTGGTTGGTTCCGGCGAACATTATGGGGCGCTCATCAACCTCGATTTTGATTACCGAACGTACCTGCGCGCGCTCGCCGCCGACGGCCTCAATACCACGCGCCTGTTTATGGGGGCGTATGTCGAGAAATTAGGCGATTTTGGCATTCAGAAAAACTCGCTGGCACCGGCCAACGGGCAACTACTGCTGCCCTGGCGACGCAGCCATCAGCCGGGCTATGCGTTAGGCGGCAATAAGTTTGATCTGACCACCTGGAATGATGCCTATTCGGCCCGCCTGTTCGACTTCATGACGCAGGCCCGCCAATTGGGCATCATCGTTGAGGTGGTTTTGTTCTCGTCGCACTATGCCGATGGCTGGGCGTACAGCCCCTTCAACCCGGCCAACAACATCAACCAGACCGATTCCATAGCTTCGGCGAAGGTGAACACGCTGGAAAACGGCAATATCCTGACCTTCCAGGAACAGTATGTGCGCGAGTTGGTGCATCAGTTGAATCCGTTCGACAACTTTTACTTCGAAATTCAGAATGAACCCTGGGCCGATCAATCAGATGTGGTCAGAATGCGGAACGCCTATGGCCCACCCACCGATTGGCGCGCTACGCTACAGGTGGTATCGCAACGCTCGGCCGACTGGCAGCGACGTGTGGCTTCCTGGATCGTCGACGAGGAACAGAAGCTGATCAACCGCCACCTGATCGCGCAGAATATCAGCAACTTCGACTACCCCATCACCGATCCTGACCCCGCCGTTTCGATCTTCACGTTTCACTACGCATCGCCTGAAGCCGTGCGGGTTAATGCACACCTCAACAAGGTAATTGGCTTCAACGAAACCGGCTTTGCCGGTCAGGCCGACTCGACTTACCGGCGACAGGCCTGGCGCTTCCTGATGAGCGGGGGTGGCCTTTTCAACCAACTCGATTATTCGTATTCAGTTGGTCACGAGACCGGGCGCGATACCGTGGGTACGTCGCCGGGCGGTGGCGGTCCCGCATTGAGGGCCCAACTCCGCGTGTTGAAGTCGTTTGTCGAGGAGTTGGTTATTGTTCAGCTTCAACCCGACTACACCGTTGTGAAAGCGGCCCCAGGTACGCAAACCTGGGCCATGAGCAACGGCAAAACGCGCTGGGCGATCTACTGCGAAACCCTCGCCACTCGGTCGTATCCCCTTACCTTGTCGCTGCCCACAGGCAACTATTCAGCGCAGTGGATTGATGCAAAGACCGGGCAGCTCGTCGCCACCGAGAAACTGGTTGCCGGACAGCCGCTGCGTGCGCCCGCCGGTGTGGTCGATCGGGTTGTTATCATTAAACGCCTCTGACTGGCACTCAACGTACCCAGCAACAAAAAAGGGCGTTACAGCTAGCTGTAACGCCCTTTTCGGCAAAAAGCAACGTACCTAGGCAGCGGCTTCCTCCGTGATCTGGATCGACTGGATTTTGTCGCCCTGCTTGATCTGATCGATCACGTCGAGGCCTTCCGTCACCTTACCGAATACCGTGTGGTTCCGGTCTAGGTGGGCGGTGTTCTGGCGGTTATGGCAGATGAAGAACTGCGAACCACCCGTGTTGCGGCCCCGATGCGCCATGCTCAGCACACCCCGGTCGTGGTACTGGTTGTCGCCGGTCAGCTCACAGGGAATGCTGTAGCCGGGACCACCCGCGCCGGTGCCGGTGGGGTCGCCCCCCTGAATCATGAAGTTCGGAATGACGCGGTGAAACAGAACGCCATCGTAAAAGCCCGATTTGGCTAGCTTAACAAAGTTGGCAACAGTACCGGGTGCATCTTTCTCGAAGAATTCGATGGTCATCGAGCCCCGGTCGGTGTTCATTATCGCTTTCATAGAAGGAAGTTTGACGTTTACTGTCTAACGGTTGGTGTTGCTAACGCGTCGATTCGTGCGCCAGCGACGTTAAACAATAAACGTCAAACAGATTTTAGTTAAACAGTTTGTCCGTAGAGTTCCTCGCGCTGCTGCTTCACACGCGGGTCGGAGATGAACTCGTCGTAAGTCATAAGTTTGTCGAGCATACCGTTGGGCGCCAGCTCGATGATGCGGTTGGCAATCGTCTGCACGAACTGATGGTCATGCGACGAGAACAGCACCGGGCCTTTGAACTCGATCAGCCCCCGGTTTTCGGCTTCGATCGATTCCAGGTCGAGGTGGTTGGTCGGCTCATCGAGCAGCAGGGCATTGGCGCCCGACAGCATCATTTTCGAGAGCATGCACCGCACTTTTTCACCCCCCGACAGCACCGTTGCTTTCTTCAGCGACTCTTCGCCCGAAAACAGCATCCGGCCCAGGAAGCCGCGAATGAAGCTCTCGTCTTTTTCCGCCGAGAACTGCCGCAGCCAATCGACCAGATTCAGGTCGACATCCTGGAAGTAGGCGTCGCGGCCCGTATCGTTGGGGAAATAGGAATTCGTGATCGTAACCCCCCATTTGAACGTACCTGAGTCGGGCTGCTTCACGCCCGCCAGGATATCGAGCAGGGCCGTAACGGCCAGGCTGTCGCGGCTGTACAGGAAGATTTTATCCTGCCGACCCATCGAGAACGACACGTTTTCAAACAGCTTCTGCCCATCCTCGCCCGTGTAGGTCAGGTTCTCGACCGTCAGGATCTGATCGCCAGGTTCGCGTTCGGGTTTGAAGTGGATGTACGGGTATTTCCGCGACGACGGCTGAATGTCGTCGATGGTGAGTTTTTCGAGCAATTTGGCCCGGCTTGTGGCCTGCTTCGACTTCGAGGCGTTGGCCGAAAAGCGCCGGATAAACTCTTCCAGTTCTTTCCGCTTGTCTTCAACCTTCTTGTTCTGATCCTGACGCTGACGCAGGGCCAATTGGCTCGATTCATACCAGAACGTGTAGTTACCGGCATACATCTTCACCTTCGCGAAGTCGATATCCACGATATGCGTACACACCTGATCGAGGAAGTGACGGTCGTGGGAAACGACGATCACAGTGTTCTTGAAATTGGCCAGGAACCCTTCCAGCCAGATGCTCGATTCAACGTCGAGGTTGTTGGTCGGTTCGTCGAGCAGCAGAATGTCGGGGTCGCCAAACAGGGCCTGCGCCAACAGCACGCGCACCTTTTCGGAGGCGTTGAGGTCACCCATGAGCGTGTAGTGCAGGTCTTCGCGGATACCCAGCCCCGACAGCAGCGAGGCAGCGTCTGACTCGGCATCCCAGCCATTCATCTCGGCAAATTCGGCTTCCAGTTCGGCGGCGCGTTCGCCATCAGCATCCGAGAAATCGGTCTTGGCATACAGCACGTCTTTCTCCTGCATGATGTCGTACAGGCGCTGATTGCCCATAATCACCGTTTGCAACACGGGGAATTCATCGAAGGCAAACTGATTCTGTTTCAGCACCGACATCCGTTCGCCGGTGCCAATGCTGACGTTACCTGTCTGCGGCTCAATTTCGCCCGACAGGATTTTCAAAAAGGTTGATTTACCGGCTCCGTTGGCCCCAATCACGCCGTAGCAGTTACCGGGGGCAAATTTTATGTTGACGTCGTCGAAGAGCACGCGCTTGCCGTAGCGCAGCGAGACGTTTGATACTGATACCATTCGTATACGTTGTGGCTGAATTCAGGCCGCAAAGGTACGAATTTTTAGCGGGAAAGGGGAGCGACCAGCGTCATTCGCTCAGGTTATAATCGGCCCAATCACTTGAACTGAAGTAGCTTCTTGATCAGTCGATGTACCTCTGTCCTAGGGTTATGGTCGGCATAGTCTGTACGATCTCCGAAGGGTTCCGCTAGCCGTTCCGCCCGCTTGATGGCTTGTTCAATGTCCCCATGTTGCATCAACAACGCGAACATCGCTTCGCTGTTCTTCTGATATTTATAAGGCTTACCCAGGCAGCGTGTCAACTCTCGTTCAATAACCTTCTGATACTGACTTCGACTCATGGCGTGCTCAATAAGCTGGAAATGCAAAATATACCAGAGTTCAAAGGCCTCATTGGTCCAGGCACAGTGCATACCTATTTGCAGGGCTTGTGTGATAGCAGCATTTATGTGCTGCTTTGGGAAGCTGTCCCGATCAAAGACAACCCACACTTCGTCAATCGGCTGCGTCGAACCTGATTTTTTATGTTGCTCTAGAAGTCGTTCTGCTTCATCAATGACTGACAGCGTATTCTTACCCGTTCCGGCTGCTTTGAAATCGGCGACACGAACTATGTTTGGCGGCAGATCTTTCTTTATGCCTTCGAAATAATTAGGCTCCGTTTTAGTCCCTTCGCAGACGATTAGAAAGAATTTTCGCAGTGATTTGGTAGCCTCTACCCGGCGTGTTTCCTGCCTAGCAAACCGGCCCGGATTGATCGTACCTTTTCGAGCCATTACGAAAGCAGTTTCGAGAAATCACCAATATACGGAATCGCTCCATAACGCCCCTGAATATAATCCTTCTCAAATGACCGATCTTTTCGCACAGTCGTACCGTCTTCCTCTTTGTAATCGACTAAAGAATATAGGCTAGTCGCTCCATATTTATCCTTTTCCGTAAAGTAGATCTGATCCCTCCGAAACTGTCCATAACTCAACAGATTAGTGTCGTGGGTGGCAAAAATTAACTGAGCGCCTGTAGGGTTGTTTTCAGGACCATTAAATAGATTGATTATTTCTTGTGTTAAAAGTGGGTGAAGTTTCGCATCTAGCTCATCAGTCAACAATACTCCACCTTCTTTTAGTACTCGGAAAACAGGATATATTAGATCAATAATTTTAACTGTCCCTGATGATTCTTGAGTATCCAAGTCAAAGTAAACTTTATCAACTTCTTTTCCTTTTTTATCAAATTTTATATGTACTGATTTCGCTTCAAGAGCGAGCAAATCACCTATCCTAGACAAAAACTTACTTAGTGATGATTCATCATCTGACTCTTCACGTTCCTTAGAAAACAACTTTATGTCTAGAAATCCGAGGTCCATCCTTTTTATAAACTTCCTTATATTCTCAGATTGATCTCCTATGTTCATCGACAATCTTGATTCGAATCTTCTTTCTTCATGCAATATACCAGAAACTGATAGAAAATTATAGAAAAGCCATTGTATAATCTTAGTTGAAACTGCAACATTAAATTGATCCGTAATTGTAAGAAAAAGCTTGTTATTACTTGTACGCTGCTCTAGCCCTTTGCTCTCTTTAAAGGCTTTGCTTACCTCTATTATTTCACCTTCACGAACAAATAATACTTTTTCCTGCTGCTTTTTTGCCTCAAACAGCCATTCAGCGTAAACACGCTCTTTATTGGCTTCAAAGCCGTAGCGGTAACGTACCCCATCAAGCAGGAACAACATTTCGAAATAGCTGGGCGCATGCTCGGTTTCTGTGCTAAGCAGAAAAGGCTCAACAGGAATAGTAGCTGTTGACGATTGAGCAGCAGATGTTAAGATAATCTGGCGCATAGTCGCCATTGCCTTCAGCACGTTTGATTTACCGCTGGCATTAGCTCCGTAGATTACGGCGGAACGCAACAGTTTGTACCGCCCCGCGTCGATCAGGCGGTCCTGGTATTCCGTGATGGACGAGGCATCCATCCGTAACGTTTGCTTGTCTTTTATCGACAAGTAATTTCCCACACTAAACTCGATCAGCATAATTCCGCTATTGATTGTGTGCAAATAACGCAGAAGTACGCAAAAACGTCCGTTTATGAGAAATCTTCTCACCAACTGAATATTACAAGCCAACTTTCTATAACCGCCCGGCTTTCAGCTCGCGCACAGCGTAATCGGCGGCGCGGGCGCTCAGGGCCATATAGGTGAGCGACGGGTTCTGGCAGGGCGACGACGTCATGCAGGCACCGTCGGTGTTGAACACGTTTTTGACCACGTGGTGTTGGTTCTGCCCGTTGAAGACCGACGTTTTGGGGTCGCGCCCCATCCGCGCCGTGCCCATCTCGTGAATGCTCAGGCCGGGGTGCGCGGGGGCATCGAACCCCTCGATGTTGGAAAATCCTGCTTTCTCGAGCATCAAGACGGCCTGTTCCTGCGCGTCTTTGCGCATCAGGCGCTCGTTGTCGCGGTAATGCACGTCCATTTTCAGCACGGGCTGCCCCCATTTGTCTTTGACCTCGTCGGTCAGGTACGTTCGGTTGTCGTAATACGGCATGCATTCGCCAAAGGCATCGAGCGTGATCGTCCAGGGCCCAAACTGGGTGGCTTTCTCTTTAAAATCGGCCCCAAAGCCTTCGTCGCCGAAGCTGTGTTCCCAATTCTGCCGCCCTGTGTACACCTCGAAGCCATAGCCCCGCTTGAACGCCTGTTTGTCGGCCCCCACGTTGCGGAAGCGCGGAATGTAGAGCCCGGCCGGGTGCCGGCCAAAGTAGGCTTTATCGGCAGCATCGTTCCAGACCGCCGACGCCCCCACATGGAAATGGTGGTCCATCAGGTTGTGGCCAAGTTGCCCGCTATCGTCCATGCCGTTGGGAAACCGGTTCGATTTGGAGTTGAGCAGAATGAACGTGGACCCCAGCGCCGACGCGTTCAGAAAAATCAGCTTAGCCTTGAAATCAATCCACTCGTTGGTCTGGGCGTCGATGACACGTACCCCGGTGGCCTTGCCAGACGTGGCACCGTGGGTACGTTCGTCGTAGATGATGGAGTTGACGATGGAGTGCGGGCGTACCGTGAGTCGACCGGTTTTGCGAGCGGCGGGCAACGTAGCCGATTGTGTGCTGAAATAGGCACCAAACGGGCAACCCCGCATGCACAGGTTCCGAAACTGGCATTTAGCGCGCCCCAATGCCTGCTGTTCTTTCGTGGGAGCCGTGAGGTGCGCCGCCCGCGCTGAGATCACCTTCCGATCCGAAAACTGACTGTTGACCGATTGCCGGAAATGGGCATCGATGCAGGAGTCGGGCAAGGGCGGCTGAAACTGACCGTCGGGCAAATGAGGCAGACCATCGCGGTTGCCGGCGATCCCGGCAAACCGCTCGACATAGTCGTACCAGGGCGCCAGGTCTTTGTACCGAATCGGCCAGTCGACCGCGATGCCATCACGCAGGTTAGCCTCGAAATCGAGGTCAGAGAAGCGAAACGAATATCGGCCCCACATCAGCGACTTGCCGCCCACGTGATAGCCCCGAATCCAGTCGAAGGGTTTTTCTTCGACGTACGGATTCTCCAGATCATTAACAAAGTGCTGGTGTGTCGCCTCTGTAATGGTAAAACCCGTTCGATTTTGAACCGGATAGTTGTTGAGCAGGTCGGCGGGCATCTGCTGATTCCGATGCGGGAACTCCCAGGGGGGCGTTGTGGCGGTATGGTAGTCCGTTACGTGCTCGATCATCCGGCCTCGCTCCAACATGAGCACACGTAACCCTTTCTGGGTCAACTCTTTCGCTGACCAGCCACCGCTTATGCCTGATCCAACAACAATGGCATCATATTGAACAAGTGGGTCGGCAACTGGGTAGGTGTGCATGGCGTAAGCGGCTGATTGATGAGGAAAATAACCAAGAAAAGTTAAAATTATGAACGTCTGTAGGCTTACTTCATCAATACTCTGCCTATCTATGCTTATATTTTTGGATTGAATTGACTTTGGCGTGTATCGCTGTTATGAAAAAAATTCTCTTCTTCACGCCACATGGTACGTTGACGGGCTCAGAAGTGCTGTTATGGAGCTTTCTGAAAAACTTTGATCGGCAACAGTTACAGGCAGCTCTCTACTGCGAACGTTCGGGCCCCTTGTTGTCGTCTGTCCCCAATGATATTGCCAGTTATACGTCGCCCTTTCTGCAGGGTGGACTAAAAGGATTGACCCACAAAGCCGTACGGCAAATCGGGTTGTATTCACACGAGAAGGCCATTCTCAAGATGCACCGTCAGGTACAGCCCGACTGTTGGTATCTCAATACCATTCTGATGTTTTACCTGATACCGCTGGCTAAAAAGTTAGGCGTCAAAACGGTGGTCCATATTCACGAACTCAACTCGATCTACGAAGCCAGTTCATACGAGGATATGGCCCTGGCTATGCAGCAGGCCGATCTGGTCATTGGCGTGACCGACAAAATATGCAAACTAGCCCGGACGATGGGGGCCACCAACGTAGTCCGGCAAAAGTGCCTGATCAACCCCAGCCGTGAGCACGTCAACCTGACCCGATCACGTAAACTGCGAGAAAGCCTTGGCATCGCTCCAAATACGTTCGTCTGGCTGATGATTGGCACACCTACGCATCGTAAAGGGTTCGATTTCCTGCCTGCCATCGCCCGGCATTTCCAGCACCAACCCTGCCACTTTATCTGGATGGGCTACACGCGCTATTCGGGCCTTACGTACCTGGTGGAGAAACAGTTAGCTGAGCTTTCTAACGTAACACTGCTGACACCGCAGACAACCGATTACCACAATTACATTCAATTGTCGGACGGATTTCTGCTGTGTTCCCGCGAGGACCCGTTCCCTCTCGTAATGATCGAAGCGGCCAGTCTGGCTAAACCGATTGTAGCCTCTGAAGAAGTCGGCGCGGTCGAATTCATCCAGCCGGGTATGGGCGAATTGGTATCGCTGAGTACACCTCAGCACTTCATCGAGGCCATGCAGCGCGTTATGGACAATCCCGATACGTATGACCAGACGTTGCTCATCAATGAGAGTAGCGAATACAGCGTTGACGCACAGATCGGGCCGTGGCAAGAAAAGATTCTGGCTAGCTGGTCGCCCGCCCCTACGGCAAGTAACGCCGTAGCCTGTGAAGTCTAAGGGCTTAGACACCCGGCTTGGCGCTTCCGGCTGATGGACCTACTTTTGCGGTCATTTGTTGCTCGCCATGCCCAACGACGTACCCGATCTGTCGATTCTGATTGTCAATTACAAAACGCCCCGCCTTATAGTCGACTGCCTGCGTTCGGTGTACGAACACACGCGCGACGTGCAGTTTGAGGTGTTGATTATCGACAATCAGTCTGACGATAACAGCGAGGCCATTGTGCGGGCAACGTACCCAGCCGACCAGTTTCCGGCGATTCGCTGGTTTGATATGGGCTACAACGCGGGTTTCAGCCGGGCCAACAACCTGGGCATCGACAATGCCCGGGGCCGCACGATTCTACTGCTCAATTCCGACACGCTGCTGATCGACAACCTCATCGGGCGAGCCGTGCGCATACTCGATGAGCAGGCCGACGTAGCAGCGGTGGGTGCCATGCAGATCAACCGGGAGGGACAGGTGCACGATCAGATGTATTGCTGGTTCAATGACCTGCTCCGCTTCAGCTACATCGTTCCGCAAAAACTACAGGGCTGGCTCAAACGCCGCCTCCCTGACCCGCATTACGACGACCCGAACCAGGTCGACTGGATTATCGGTGCCTTTTTGATGACCCGCCGGAGTACCATCGAGCAAGCCGGTAAGATGGATGAAAACTTCTTCCTCTACGGCGAAGACGTCGAGTGGAGTTATCGGTTGGGTAAGCAGGGGCGCATGCTGGTGCTCCGCGATGGTTTTTTCGTCCATCTGGAATATGGCAGTTCGGAGAGCTATCAGGTACAGGAACTGAGCTACATCAACCGATTCAAGACCCAGCTACAGTTGTCCAACCTGCTTTGGATCCGGAAACAGTATGGCATTGGCGCGTTTTTGCTGTTGATGGCGCACTATTACACGCTTATCCCGATTCTGTACATCTGGAAAATCAGTGTCAACCTGAAGCAGCGCAAACCGCTATTTAGTGAGTTAAGCAACCAAACAGCCTTTGCCAAACAGGTGGGTGTCTTTTCGCGCTTTTTCTGGAAGATCCTTTTCAACCGCCCCGGCTTTTACAAAGTGTAACGCACTACATGAAAATTCTTTTTATTACGCCGCACGGTGGCTATACCGGCTCAGAAATTCTGATCTGGCAACTGATGCAGGAGCTTCACAAACGCGGCAAATCGGTAGCTTGGTTTTCCAGAAAAGCGGGCGCCCTAAAGCAACAGCAGCAGGAAGTTGGGTTCCCTAACCAGTTTTTCCCCCAAAAGCAGTCGTTCCTCAATTCCTTTTACGAAGGTGTCTACGTACAGGCCACCGGTACCCTGCCGGTATATCAGGCCTTGTTGCGTTACCACCGCGAAGTCAAACCCGACCTGTGGTACCTGAATACCGCTATTCAAGCCGACGTCGCTGGTATCGCCCGCAAGCTGGGCATACCTTACGTGGTTCACTTTCAAGAGCTTATCTCTACCTTCGACGAACAGAAAGCCGACGAATTTCTGGCGATGCTATCGGGGGCCACTCGCCTGATTGGCTGCTCACATATTGTACAGCAGCGGATCGCCCAAATTGGCTTTCCGGGCGCGGCGCTCCTAAACAGCTTTGTCGACCACAGCAAGATTCAGGTACGTCAGGACCGGATGGCGCTGCGACGGCAATTGGGCCTACCCGACGACGCCTTCGTTTGGCTGATGTCGGGTACCGAGTCGCTACGAAAAGGCTATGATCTGGTGCCCGACATTCTGGCCAACCTGCCCGACAACGCGTATCTGGTGTGGCTGGGTAAACCCCGCGACAGCGCCCTGCGGGTTTACGTAGAGCAGCGCGTCAAGCACGAAAACTTACGCTATTTGGCACTCGGTGAGCACTCCAGCGATTATTTCGACTACCTCAACATTGCCGATGGCTTCGTGCTGACGTCACGCGAAGATCCACATCCGGTGGTGATGATCGAGGCGGCGGCACTGGGCAAACCGATTGCCGCCTTCGATTCGGGGGGTGTCACCGAGTTTGTACAGCCCGGTATGGGTGGTGTTGTAGCCAGTTTCAACCCGGCCGACCTGGCCCGCCTGATGCGCGATATCATGGATGGTACACTTCCCGTTTCTGCCGCTACGAGTCAGGCGCACGCCAGCCAGTTTTCGGTCGCTAACCGAGCCGATGATTTTTGCCGTATTTTTAATTTATAGTTTGTTTGCCAAAGCAAGCGACCACCTATTGTGACTGACCGATAGGGGTATTATGAATTGACTATGTCTATGACCGAACACAGCAAGACCTTCCTGTACCAATACCTGAATAACGCCTCGCCTACCGGCTTTGAGTCGTCAGGGCAGCAGATTTGGCTCGATTACCTGAAGCCCTATATCGACGAATACATCGTTGACACCTACGGGACAGCCGTCGGCATTATTCACGGGGCTGACGATTCGCCTAATAAGGAATACAAAGTAGTAATCGAAGCCCATTCCGACGAGATCTCGTGGTTTGTGAACTACATCTCCGACGATGGCTACCTCTTCGTTCGGCGTAATGGCGGCTCCGACGCTGTCATTGCCCCGTCCATGCGCGTCAACCTGCACACGAAGCAGGGCGTCGTTGAAGGCGTCTTTGGCTGGCCCGCCATCCACGTGCGCGACCTGGCCAAAGACACGGCTCCCAAAGTAACCGACCTCTTTATCGACGTGGGCGCGGCCACCAAGCAGGAAGTGCTCGACATGGGCATTCACGTGGGTACGGTCTGCACCTTTGTGGACGGCCTCACCGAGATGAACGGACGCTATTTTGTGGGCCGCGCACTCGACAACCGCATGGGCGGCTTTATGATCGCCGAAGTGGCGCGGCAATTGAAAGAGAACGGCATTCGCCTCCCTTACACGCTGTACATCGTCAATGCGGTGCAGGAGGAAATTGGCCTGCGCGGGGCCGAGATGATCGCCCGCCGCCTGCGCCCCGACCTGGCAATTTGCACCGACGTAACCCATGATACCCAATCGCCGAAGTACGACAAGAAAGAACAGGGCGACCTCAAATGCGGCGACGGCCCGGTGCTGTGCTATGGTCCCGCCGTGCAGAACAACCTGCTCGATTTCATGATCGACGTGGCCAATCAGCAGGGCATTGCCTTCCAGCGGCAGGCCGTGAGTCGGTCGACGGGTACTGATACCGATTCGTTTGCCTACGCGGCCGAAGGAGTGGCCTCGGCGCTGATTTCGCTGCCGCTGAAATACATGCATACAACCGTGGAAACGGTGCATCAGGAAGACGTGCAGGGCGTTATCCGGCTCATGTACGATGTACTGCTGGCCTTGAAAGGCGACGAAGATTTCCGATACATTAAGTAGTTTTCTGTCTCCAGTTTGGCGTTTTCAGTTGGCTGGCGCAAGCCTGCTTGAAAATCACCTAGCTGAAAACGCCAAACTGGAAATTAGAAGCTACCTATGCTGTTTTCTGCCGCTGTCCTTAGGACGTACCGCCGCCGTCTGACCAACCTGAGTAGCCGCAATCGGTCGTTGTTACTCAGCAGTTTGCCCGCCGATCAGTTTGTCGATCTGCACGAGGCCGATTTCCGGCTCAACAAAGCCTCGTTTGAGCTTATCGCAGCGCTCATCGCCCGCAAAGCGAACGTACCTGTCTGCGCCATCACCGACCCGCGCGACGAACGCAGCAACACGCTGAGCAAACGCCTGCGCCGCCTGCAACGCACCGATGCCTTCATCGAAGCCGAACGTGGCACTGAAGACCTGTACGTAGGCTGGCCCTTTGTGCGCGGCCGCTTCAACGACGGCACGCCTGTGCACGGTCCCCTGCTCTTTTTTCCGGTGCATCTGGCCACCGAAGGCAACCAATGGCGGCTGGTACGGCGGGGCGACGAGAATGCCCTTATCAACCAGTCGATGCTGCTGGCGTATGGTTATTTCAACGGCATCAAACTCCCTGACGAGTGGCTCTCGCCCGATCTGGACAGCTTCGATAAAGACCCGCTGGTGTTTCGCACGCAGCTTTACGAATGGCTGAAAGCCAGCCCATTGGCCATCAATTTCAACCCCGATACGTTTACCGATACGCTGCTGCCGTTCGACCGGCAATCAGCCAAATCACTGTTGGAACTCGATGGGATCGGCGAGCTGAAACTCATCCCCGAGGCCGTACTGGGCATTTTCCCACAGGCAGGTTCTTTTCTGGTACCCGACTACGACGAGCTGTTGAGTGAACCAACACCCGGCTCCCTCCTTCCCGAAGATGGGGAGCCAGAACCGCCCCAATCCTCTTCCCTGATTGTTGACGAAGGGCGGCGGGTGGCGGGGCCAGCCCTGCTTCCGTTACCCATCGATGCCTCACAGGAAACGGCAGTCGAGGCGGTGCGGTTGGGGCAGTCGGTGGTGGTGCAGGGGCCGCCGGGTACGGGCAAATCGCAGCTCATTGCCAACCTTATGGCCGATGCCGCCGCGCGGGGGCAGCGCGTGTTGCTCGTTTGCCAGAAACGGGCAGCACTCGACGTGGTGCATCAGCGGCTGACCGACGTGGGTATGGCTCCATTCGTGGCGCTGGTGCACGATTTTCAGAACGACCGACAAGCGCTCTACGCCCAGCTCGCTGAGCAGATCGACGCCATCGACACGTACCGCAGCCAGAGCCGGAGCCTCGACGCGGTGTTACTCGAACGTGAGTTCGACACCGAATCGCGGCGTATTGACGGGCTGGTGCGCGAGTTACAGGCGTTTAAAACCGCCTTGTTCGATACGTCGGTTTGCGGCTTGTCGGCCAAAGAACTGTACCTAACCAGCACGCCCCAAACAGAGGCGGATGCGCCCGACCTAAGCACCGTTTACCGTCATTTCCAGTTCGGCACACTGACTGATTTTCGGGACCGGCTGACCAATTACCTGGCTTATAGACAGCAACTGGGTCATGAGCATCCCTTCACGGACCGGGTTAGTTTCGCCCGCTTTACCGGTGCCGACATCGCCAGCCTCCGCCTGCTAATTACGGACGCGGCAACGTACCTGCCGACTTTCGTGCAGCGGGCCGGTACGTTGCTGGGCGACCCCGCGCCGGGTACGTTGCTCAACTGGACCGAACTGACCAATCGATACGTACCCCAACGGGCCACGCTCGACGCCCTCGCCCAAACCGTAGCCGATCCGCTCGTTTGGTCGGTGCTGAGCCGGGTGGCGGCGGGGTCGTTGCCCGACTCGCCAACCAACACGCTCGCCGATGATCTGGCGGCGCTGGCGGCCATCGAAGCCCGCGGCCTCCTCCTTGGCCTTGTCCCCAACGGCATGGGCGAGCGTCTCCGGCAGGGCATTGAGGCGCGACAGTCATTGGTGAAATGGCTTTTTTACAAGGACAAAGCCTTCCTGAATGATGTATCACAGGCCAACGGGCTGGGTACGTCGCTGGCCGATTTGCAGACGCTCGAAAGCCGGTGGGTCAATCGGCAATCGTGGGAAGCGCGGGCGCAGGAGACGGGTCAGCAGTTTGCGGGTACGTCGTGGTCTGGCACGCCTGACAGTAGCCGTCAGCCCGAGCAGACCAAACAGAGGCTGGGTACGTTGCAGCAAACGGTGGCGCGGGCCGAGGCCGTCTGGCAAACCATTCGCAGCACCTTCCCCGAACTGGAGCGGGTCATTGCCCAGCAGCCCAGCGGCGGGTCGTTCGGGCAGGTGCTGAGCGGGCTGCGCCTGTTGCTCGACGAGGTCCATTTAAGCCAAAGCCGCTGGCAGACGTACCTGACCAGTAGCCAGCTAACGGCCCTGGCCGCCAACCCCACCGGGCAGGCCAACGCGTTGCAAACAGCCTTACGCACCGACGCCGACAACCTGATCGAGATGGATCGGCTGCGCGACACGTTCACTACGCCGGAACGCACCGTGGCCGATCAGGTACGTTCGGTCGCCGCCTTTGACAACGCGCTGCGCCTGGCCTGGATCGACCACCTCGAACAGCTTTATCCCGAACTGCGGAGCGTGTCGTCGCTGAAAATGGCGCAGCAGGAAACCGCTTTGCAGCACAGTATTCAGCGGCAACAGCAACTTACCCGCGCTATTCTGTTGCTCAAACTGCGCGAACAGACCTACCGCGATCTGGTGATCAACCGGCTCAACAACGTGGTCAGTTTCCGGGAGTTGCGGCATCAGGTCACCAAAAAACGGAACGTCTGGCCCATCCGGCAGGTCATGAGCCAGTATGCCGACGAAGTGTTCCGGCTACTACCCTGCTGGATGGCCTCGCCCGAATCGGTGTCGGCCCTGTTTCCCATGCAGCGGGGCCTGTTTGACCTGGTCATTTTCGACGAAGCCTCGCAGTGTTTCGCCGAAAATGGCCTGCCCGCCTTGTTGCGTGGCAAACAGGTGGTCGTGGCGGGCGACAGCAAGCAGCTTCGGCCCAGCGATCTGTACCGGGCCCGCATCGAGGATGACGCAACCAATGCCGAAACCACCGACGAGGCGGTGGCGCTGGAGGTCGAATCGCTGCTCGACCTGACCGCCCAATACCTGCCGCAGGTGTCGCTTATGGGTCATTACCGCAGCCGAAGCCTCGACCTGATCGCCTTTTCCAACGAACATTTCTACAACGACACGCTCACGCTCCTGCCCGATTTCGCCGAAGCCAACCGCCGCGAGCCGGGCATTCGGTACCTCCATGTGCCGGGGCAATGGCAACCCACCGACCGCACCAACCCGATCGAGGCGCAGGCGGTGCTCTCGCTGGTGAACCAGCTACAAACCGAGCTACCCGGCCGCAGTATCGGCGTCGTGACCTTCAATTTCCAGCAACAGCAACTGATTCAGGAGTTATGGCAGGAACAGGGCGAGCCGATGCCCACGGCGGTGCGGTTCGTCAAAAACATCGAGAACGTGCAGGGTGATGAGTGCGACGTTATCATTTTCTCCGTTGGCTACGCGCCCGACGAACGGGGCCGGCTGTCGGCGCAGTTTGGGAGCCTGAATGCGGGCGGGGGCGAAAACCGGCTCAACGTGGCCATCACCCGCGCCCGCGAGCGCATCTACATCATCACGAGTCTGCTGCCCGCCCAGCTGAACGTGGATGCCACCGCCAACGATGGCCCCAAGCTACTGAAACAATACCTGCACTATGCGCTCGACGTGTCGGAAGGGCGCTTCAGGCCGCACCCGAAGCGGGTTGTGGGCTTGCAGACCGGCGCAGGTACGTTGCTGAAAGACAAACTGGCACAGAGCCACCCCAACTGGCGCCCCGAACTCCCCTTTGCCGACCTCACCGTTCGTGGCAACGAACCAGTGATTTACGAAGGGCTGGTACTGACCGACGACGATCAGTACTTTCAGCAGACGATCAAGGAAGCCCACGCCTACCGGCCTTTTGCGCTGCAAAACCGCCATTGGCCCTACCGGCGCTTCTGGAGCCGGGACGTATGGCGTCAGGCCTGATTTACTAGTTTGTCGAGCTGCACGGCGCTACCCAGCAACCTGATTTTCTCGGCCACGCTGCCGCTCTCTCCCAACCGTATGATCCGCAGGGCCGACGATAAAAGCCAGCCCGGCCGGATAACGCGATCGGCCAGTAGTGCTACCTGCCGGTCCATCTCGCCGATTTTCGTACGTTTCTGGGCGTCGGCCAGCGGGGCGAGGGCGACAGCCGCCGACCACGAAAAGGTGCGGGCCACCCGGATGCTGAAGTTGATCATGCCTTCGTCGTCGGTTTTGAGCGCATCATCGAGCAGGCGAAACGGCAACCAGATGTCGGCCAGTTTATCCTGCACCTGTTCGGTTAGTTCGGCAATGATGGCGTTGATGCGGTTGAAATCAGTTTGCAGCGCGTGAATGGCCGCGCCGGGTGCGGTTTCGGCGGCGGCAATGGCCAGATCCAGATTGATGTGGGCGTTGATACCCAGGATCAGGTGTTGCATGACCGTGAGTTGGTTGTTGGCAGTGCTGGCAAAAGCCTGCTGCCAGGCCTGGGTGGGTTTGCGGCCCGCCAGGTACGTATCGTACGCGTCGATATAGCGCTTGGCAAAACATACGTCGAGCGCTTCCATGCGCTTAGCGTCGTCGAAACGCCCCTGCCGGATGCCATCCCTGACGGCGACGGTCATGCAGCGGTACAGAGCCGCAAAATAGCCTATCGGCGATTGATCTTGCTCGGCCGTGTGAACGATGATCGTCAGGCGATCGATGACGTCGTCAATGATGTGCATAGCGGGTAAATTTCCGCACCAATGAACACAAAAAACCGGAACCAGCCCATTTTAACAGACTGGTTCCGGGCCATTTATTTTCCTTTTTTCCGAATCGGCTTATTGCGGCTTTCGGCCCACTTTTCGGCCTGTGCTGTGCCGATAGCGATGGCTTTCTGCTCGTCGTTCCCGTCGGCGAGCAGGGCGTTAATGATCTCGATGGCTTTGTGCCGAACGGGCGCCATGAAGTTCGTTAGCGAGACGGGGTAATCCGTTTTTGAATAGGGCATCGGTTTATCCGTTTGGTTACCAGCTAAACCACTGACCCTCCCAACCGGACGGCCCGTTCGCCTCAACGGGCTATTTCGCGGCCTGGGTGCCGGCGGGTAAAAACTGCTGGCTGATGGTGCTGCTCAGGCGCAACAACTCGACTTCGGCCGCTTTGGCGTTGAACTCGGCGTTGAACAGGCGGGCCTGGGCAGCAATGGCGTTACGTTGCACATCCCGAAATTCAACGGCGGTGGAGTTACCCACCCGGTAGCGATCGTAGGCGATGTCGATGTTTTCGAGCGCAATTTTATAGTTCTGTTGCTCCACGTTGAGCAGCGCGAGGCTATTCTGATACTGCGCAAACGACTGGGCGATGGCCTGTTGCAGTGCCACTTCCTGATCGGCCCGCTGGTATTCGGCGGCCAATGCACTGGCGCGGGCATTGGCTTCGAGCCGCCGGATGTTACCCCCGTTGAAAATCGGCACTGCCGCCGTTACAGCATAGGTAAGGCCCCGGTTACGCGCATCTGCGACCCCAAAGCCCCCTTCGTTGTTGATAAACGTGAAGTTGTAGCCCGTTTGCAGGTTGACGGTCGGTTGGCGTTGTGCCCGCGCCAGCCGGATGTTGATGTCGGCCACCTTCTGGTTCAGTACCGCCGCCGCCAGCAAGGGGCTGTTGGTCAGCATGCTCTGCCGCAGTTGGTCGACGTTCAGATCGGGGCGCACGATGATGGTGTCGCGGATCGCAAACGGCGTAAACGGATCGCGCACAAGCAGGGTGTTCAGCTGAATCTTAGCCTGTTGCACATTCTGCTCCTGCGTTAGCAGCGTCACGCTATCGGCGTTGTAATCGACCTGAGCCGTCAGGAAGTCCACCTTCGAGCGGGTACCGACTTCGTAGTTGGCGCGGGCCAGTTCGAGCCGGTCGCGCGAGATGTCGAGCGCCTGCCGGAACGCCAGCAGTTGCTGTAACTGCTGGACCACGTTGTAATAGGCCGTTACGACACTAGCAATCGTTTGCTCCACACTGGCCCGGGTGTTCTCCTGGCTCAACCGCACCAGTTCGCCCAGACGTTCGTAAGTGGCAAAGTTGGCCAGTCCGTTGAAGACCGTCCAGTTCAGGTTGACGCCCGCCTGCGTTGTGCGGTTGGAAATGCCATTCAGCACCTGCGGCGGACGGATGTTATCGACGAAGGTCTGGTTGACCGATTGCCGACTGCCGTTGGTGCTGACGTTGCCCGTAATAAGCGGGTAGAAACCGGCGTTGGCGGGGATGCGTTCGTTGCGGGCAATCTGCTCCTGCGTTTGCAGTCCTTTGATCTGGTAATTACGGCCCAGTGCCGTAGCAATAGCATCCTGAAGCAGGAGTTGTTCGCCCTGCTGCACGATGTAGGCATTTCGTAGCGCTCGCTGCACCGGCGTTTGGGCGGGAGCCGGAGCAGGTTTCTGTTGGGCAATCAGGTACGTTGATGGCAGTAAAAAAAGAAAAGCGGCGATAAAACGCATCGGTATATAAATTGACGAATGACGAATTGGATAACAAACTTAGGGTTAGTTTGCGATTTGTTGCGGTAGCTTGCCCCCGCGCATCCACAAACCCTACTCCACAAATCACAAACTAGCTATAAGTTTACCCTATGCATCGAAACTATTACCTCGCCGGGCTGGTCGGGCTGTTGGCCGTAGCCGCCTGCTCTACGCGTCGCCCGGCCGATTATATCATTACCAATGCCACCGTCTACACGGTCAATCAGGGCGATTCAGTGGTGCAGGCGTTTGCCGTCGAGAAGGGGCGCATTCTGGATCTGGGCTCAACGGCTACCATCCTCGACCATTACCGGTCTGACAGCATCATCGACCTGAAAGGCAAGCCCGTTTATCCGGGTTTCTACGACCCGCACAGCCATTTTCTGGGGCTGGGCCAGATGCTCGATCAGGCCGATCTGGTCGGCGCCACGTCCTACGCCGACGTGATCGCCCGCCTGAAAGCCTTTCAGCAGAAGCACCCCGACGCCCTCTGGCTCATCGGGCGCGGCTGGGATCAGAACGACTGGCCCGCGGCCGACTCACCCGTGCGGGGGTTTCCGACCAATAAGCTGCTCAACGACGCCTTCCCCAACGTACCGGTGGCCCTGACGCGGATCGATGGGCACGCCCTGCTGGTGAACGACAAAGCCCTGCGGCTGGCGCAGATTTCGGGCAAAACGGCCATGACGGGCGGCGAAGTGGTGCTGAACGGCAGCCAACCCTCGGGCGTGCTGGTCGACAACGCCATGCAGATGGTACGCCGCGTGATTCCGCAGCCCGACGCCGACGCCAAAACCCGCATGTTGCAGGCCGCCGAGCGCGTTTGTCTGTCGCTGGGCCTGACCACCGTATCCGATGCTGGTCTGAACCGCGACGACATCGACCTGATTGACCGGCTGCATCAGGAGAAGAAGCTCAAAATCCGCGACTACGCCATGATCAGCCTCGGGGAGCCTAATCTGGATTATTACCTCAAACGCGGCCCCTACCAGACCGACCGCCTGTCGGTGACCTCCTTCAAGCTCTATGCCGACGGGGCGCTGGGGTCACGTGGAGCCTGCCTGCGCAAACCCTACAGCGACCGCCCCGAAACGAGTGGCTTTCTGCTGCTTAGCCCCGCCGAGTTGGAACGGGTGATTAAGCTGTTAGCCAACAGCGGCTTTCAGGCTAACACGCACTGCATTGGCGACTCGGCCAACCACCTCATTCTCGACCTGTATGGCAAGTACCTAAAAGGCCTGAATACCCGGCGCTGGCGTATCGAACACGCCCAGGTCGTTTCGCCCGAAGACCTGTCGAAGTTTTACAAATACAGCATCATCCCATCGGTACAACCTACGCACGCCACGTCTGACATGTACTGGGCTGCCGAGCGGCTGGGCCCGGAGCGCGTGAAGGGTGCTTATGCCTTCAACGACCTGCTAAAGCAAAATCACTACATCACCTTTGGCAGCGATTTCCCCGTCGAGGCGGTCAATCCGTTGTATGGGTTTCATGCGGCGGTGGCCCGGCAAGATGCCAAAAACTTCCCCAAAGGCGGTTATCAGCCCGAAAATGCAGTTTCGCGACGCGACGCGCTCAAAGCCATGACGCGCTGGGCTGCCTACGCCTGCCGGGAAGATTCGGTGCGGGGTACGTTGGAGAAACGGAAAGTGGCCGATTTCGTCGTGCTCGACCGCGACATCATGACCGTGCCCGCCGAGCAACTGCGCGACACGAAGGTGCTGCAAACCTGGGTCAATGGCGAACGGCTGTACACGGCTCCCAATCGCTGAACGTACCTGGACTGTCGTCCACGAGAAGGCCCGACTTCGCTGAAGTCGGGCCTTCTCGTTTAGTGGAGCAGTTCGCTGCTGATGGCTTCTTCTACAATGACCTGCGCCTGTCGCAGCGCCTGCGCGTAGGGTTGATGCAGGTAGCGGCCAGGTACGTCGCCTGTCGCCATGTCGACGCCTTCGGGGCGGGCATCCCATAGGCCCGAGCGGTGCCAGGGCGTAAGGTGATCCCAATCGGGGCGGTCGATGATGGGGTACAGGCAAACGCCTTCCAACGGGATTCCCGCCTGCCGGGTCAGGGCGCATTCGTGGGCGATCATCCTGACCCAG
The DNA here is from genome assembly GCF_000331105.1 of Fibrella aestuarina BUZ 2. NCBI lineage: Bacteria > Pseudomonadati > Bacteroidota > Cytophagia > Cytophagales > Spirosomataceae > Fibrella > Fibrella aestuarina. The sequence continues at coordinate 5,601,025 of NC_020054.1, forward strand.
TTGGGCCGGTCGATGCCGGGGTGGCTTGTTTCGGTGAGGGCGATGGGTTTGTTGTACCGCTCGTATACCTCGGCAAACAGCCGGTGCAACGGCCGGAACCGCGGGTCGCGCCCCTCGTTGGCCCAGGGCAAAAGCTCAAACGACGGGTACACCCATTGATTGTTATAATAGAAATTCAGCCCGACGATGTCGACCATATCCGGGGCGCCCCCCAGTTCGGGATGCTCGCGCCCCACCAGGATGTCGACCGCCTGATACTGCGCATTGTGCCGGGCGCGGGCCTCGGCGATCTCTCGTCGGGTGGCGTTCAGCGGAGGCACCATATTGACGAGCGGCTCGGTCGTCAGCACCAGCACGTTGTTGTCGATTTCGCGCATGGCAGCCACGCCTTCGATGTAGGCGCGCATAAGGCCGATTTTCACCTCCACACCCTGTTTAGTGCAGTAAGGCGACGTACCGCAGGCGTCGCCACCCAGCCACGAGATAAAGCTCACCTCGTTGATGGGCGTTACGATCAGCGGGGCGTCTGGGTACGTTTCGCGGTAAATCGGGACGAACGCCCGGCAAATCGCCGCAAACCGACGGGCAAACATCGGGTGCAGGGGCGTCAGGTCGTCGGGGTAGCCGAAATGGCAGATGTCCCAGATTTGCTGGATACCCAAGGCCTTGCCCCGTTGCAGCATGTGGCGTACCACCGACCAATCGTAGGTATATGCCCGTTTTTCGACCTGACTCCAGCGGATACCCTCGCGCACCGTGCGGATGTTCACCTCAGTAATATCGCGGTAGTCATCGTCGAGGCGGTCGAGGTGCCCCGTCAGCGGCAGGAAATCCACGCGGTTGCCGAAGGCGTTCTGCTGATCGGTGCATTCGTAGCCAGCCCACCAGAAGGTTTTAAACAATGGTTGCTGCTGCGGAAGAGAATAATCTATCATGCTGGGTGCAAGGGGGACAGTCTACAAACACCCGATCGACGGGTTGTTGTTCAATAAATCGGCCAGATGATAACAAATCTAGCCTACCAATGACCCTTTCAGCATGTTTACCGAACAAATAAACTGTAACAAACACGATACCGAATCCAATAAGATAGTCAATATTATATATTGCATTTACGTCTGTTTAAAGAATTTCATTCTTTATTATTCACTTTTATCCATACATTATTTTATGTTAGCGGAGTACTAATTACTAATTCTATGATCACTTCGCTTACAAACAGAACGATTCCTTGCTCAATATTGATCTGGTTCGTGACGCTCACCGCCTCATTGGCACAGGGCGTACGCGGTCGTGTTGTCGACGTCAACAAATCACCAATTCCGGGGGCTACCGTGGTCGTGATGAGCAGTAACGTAGGGGCGACTACCGACGCCGATGGTACGTACAGCCTCCGATTACAGCCGGGTACGTATTCACTCCGGGTGAGTTTTGTGGGTTACGACAGCCAGACCGTCCCGGTTACCGTGCAGGCGGGAGAAACAGCCGTGGCCGATGTTTCGCTGGCGGAAACAGCCTCTAAGCTGGGCGAACTAGTGGTGATTGGCTCGCGGGCCGCCACGGCCCGTACCAACATACAGACGACGGTGCCGGTCGACGTTATTTCGACGAAAGAGATCAAGAATTTCTCGCAGGTCGATCTGGGGCAGGTGCTCAACTTTGTGGCCCCTTCGTTCAACTCCAACCGGCAGACCGTCACGGACGGCACGGACCACATCGACCCAGCTTCGCTGCGCGGCCTCGGCCCCGATCAGACGCTGGTGCTGGTCAACGGCAAACGCCGCCACACCTCGTCGCTGGTCAATATCAACGGGTCGGTGGGCCGGGGCGCCGTGGGGACGGATATGAATGTGATCCCCGTCGCCGCCGTCGAGCGGATCGAGGTGCTGCGCGACGGGGCCGCCGCCCAGTACGGCTCCGACGCCATCGCGGGCGTGATCAACGTGGTACTGAAGAAGAACTATCAGGGTTTGACGGCTTCGCTGATGACGGGCGGCAGCTTTACCAACATGACCTATCAGACGCCCAACATCGCCGGTGGCACCGACAACCACAGCGTTTCGCTTCACGACGGCAGGGTGTTTCAATTCGACATTTCAAAAGGGTTCCGGCTAGGTAGCCGGGGTTTCCTGACGGTGTCGGGGCAGGTGGTCGATCGCGAACGGACCAACCGCTCGGGTGAAGACAACGCACCGACCATCTACCTCGGCGCATCGGGCGGGTTCCCGGCGACGACGGCGTTACCGGCCGCCCAACGCCCGCAACTCCTGGCCGACGATGCTACGCTGGTGCGCCAACGCGGCTATGACCGCCGAAACATGGTCGTCGGCAACTCGAGCGCCCGCAACTACGGGGTGTTTGCCAACGGTAGCGTACCCCTCGGGCAGCGGTCGGAACTGTACTTCACGGGGGGCGTCACGAGCCGAAGTGGCACGGGCTACGGCAATAACCGCATCCCGGTTTCGCGCACGCAGCAGCCTCTCACCGCCGACGGCACCTTGTATTACCCGGATGGCTTCCTGCCCGCTATCAAAGCGACCATTGGCGACCAATCCTTATTGGCTGGTTTCAAAACCAAATTCGGCCAGTGGAACATGGACCTGAGCAACACGTTCGGCCGTAACCAGTTTCGGTTCGACGTAGAGAATTCAGCCAACGCCTCGTTGCCAAACAGCAGTACGCCGCAAACGGCCTTCTACGCCGGTACGTTGAGCTTCGACCAGAACACGACCAACCTCGATTTTTCGCGGCTGTACGAACGGGCGGGTAGCATTCGGAGCCTCAACCTGGCGTTCGGCGGCGAATTCCGGCGTGATCATTTCGTGATTGAACCCGGTGAAGTCAATTCATACAGTGGTGACCCCAACAAACGCGTTCCGCTCGCCCCGCTGTCGCTAACGGGTACGTCGCCGGGCACGACCACCCCGCTGCCGGGTGCGCAGGTGTTCCCCGGTTACCAGCCCGATTTCGCCGTCGATAAGTCACGGACCAACGTGTCGCTCTATGGCGATGTCGAAGGCGAACTGTTCAACCGGCTGCTGCTCGACGTGGCCGGGCGCTACGAGAATTACAGCGACTTCGGATCGGCCCTGACGGGTAAACTGGCCACGCGGCTGCGCCTTTCCGACGCCTTCAACCTGCGCGGGGCCATCAGCACGGGCTTCCGGGCGCCCAGCCTGCATCAGCGCTATTTCCAGAACATTAGTACGCAGTTTGTGAGTGGCAACCCATCGAACACGTTGACGGTCAACAACGACAACCCCATTGCCCGGAATGTAATTGGAGTCGATGCCTTGCGGGCCGAAAAATCGGTCAACTATACCTTGGGCCTGACAGGGCGCATCGGGCGGAGTTTCACATTTACGGTGGATGCCTACCAGATCGACATCACCGACCGAATCGTGTATTCGGGCGGATTCAACCGGACGCTGCTGGGCTTTGGAGCCAACGATTATCCGGGTGTAAATCTGGTTCGGTTCTTTGCCAACGCGGCCAACACCCGCACCCGAGGCATCGACATCGTGGGGACCGAGCGCGTAACTCTCGGCGCGGCGCGGTTGTCGGTTTCGCTGGCCATGAATTTTAACAAGAACCTCGTGACGGGTATCAACAGCACGCCGCTGATCGACAACCCAGCCAACAATGAAGGCAAGGGCGGCAACCCCGACAACTGGTTCAAAAATATCCTGTTCGACCGGCAGCAGCGGGGGTACATTGAGTCGTTCCTGCCCCGCGACAAGCAAAATCTGATCGTCGATTTCACGCTGGGTAAGTTCAATGCTAACCTGCGGATGGCGCGCTTTGGCAAGGCTCAGTTCCTGACCAACGCTGACCCCTACGCTAAGGATGCCAGCGGCAATTACTACAACAGCCAGTTTGCCCGCGATGCCAACGGCACGCCGTACATCGATCAGACGTACAGTCCCGTTGTCTACACCGACCTGACGCTGGGCTACGGCCTCACCAAACAGCTGACGCTGCAAGTGGGCGCCAACAACCTGTTCGACGTGTATCCAGATCAGATTTACCTCGATCCGCGCAACGCCCTCGGTTCGGTTGATTACAACTCGGGGCGCGACCAGAGCAACCGGAGCCGCTTCCTGTACGGCTCAAACCAAGGCGGTTTCAACGGCCATTTCCTCTTCGGTCGCCTGTCGTTCTCGATGTAATGGATAGTTAATGTTCAATGCATAATGGACGATGTACAATGGGCAGGGCCGAGGCAAACCTCATTGTACATCGTCCATTATACATTGTACATTACAACTGCTTGCGCTTCATCTCGGCGACGGCGAAGTTGACGGCGCGGGCGGTGAGTGCCATGAACGTGATCGACGGGTTCTGCGTGCCGGTACTGGTCATGGCGGCACCATCCGTCACGAATACGTTCTTGACCAGATGCAGCTGATTGTGTGCGTTGAGTAACGACGTTTTTGGGTCGCGCCCCATCCTGACGCCGCCCATCTCGTGAATATCGAGACCGGGGTTGCGTTTGTCGAAGTCGGGGTGGATGTGCGTGTGGCCTGATTTCTCGAGCATGTAGACGCCCTGTTCCAGGAAATCGCGGCTCATTTTCTCGTCGTTATCGGTATAATCGACCGAGGTAACGAGTTGCGGAATCCCCCATTGATCTTTCAAATCGCGGCTGAGCCGGACGTGGTTTTCGTAGCGCGGCACGGTTTCGCCCTGCATCATCATGTAGGTGTGCCACGGGCCGGGCTTGGTCAGATTTTCCTTGAAATCAGCGCCAAACGTGGCCTCGCCCGGTACGCCCTGCCCCCGCCCCGAACTAAACGCGACCATGTAGCCCCGCAGAAACTCCATTTCCTGCCGGTGCACGTTGCGGAAATTGGGCATGAAGGCCGTCGTGGGCCGCCGACCGTAGTAATAGTCATTCTCGAACCCATCGTAAGTAGCGCTGATCGAGCCGCGGTAGTTGTGGAAGGCAACGTACCTACCCATCAGCCCATTGTCGTTGCCGAGCCCGTTGGGAAACCGCCGCGACGTGGAGTTCAATAGCAGCAGGTTGGTATTGAGGCAGGCGGCGTTGACGAAAATGATCCGGGCGAAATACTCCGTTACCTGCTTGGTGTTGGTGTCGATCACGCGCACACCCGTGGCCTTACCTTTCTGCTCGTCGTACAAAATCGACTCAACCACCGAGAAAGGCCGCAACGTGAGCTTGCCGGTTTTGGCCGCCCAGGGCAACGTGCTCGAATTACTGCTGAAATAGGCCCCGAACGGACAGCCCCGGTAACACAGATGCCGCGCCTGACACTGCGCCCGCCCCTGCGCCCGGTGCACGTCTTTCGGCGAGGTCAGGTGCGCACAGCGGCCAATGATCACGTGCCGGTCTTTGTAGAGCGAGGCCACCGTTTTCTGCACGTGCTTCTCCACGCAGTTCAACTCCCAGGGCGTCAGAAACTCGCCGTCTGGCAGCACGTCGAGGCCGTCTTTGTTGCCGCTGATCCCCGCAAATTTCTCGACGTGGCTGTACCAGGGGGCGATGTCATCGTACCGGATGGGCCAGTCGATAGCGGCGCCATCGCGGGCGTTGGCCTCGAAGTCATACTTGCTCCACCGCTGCGTTTGCCGCGCCCAGATCAGCGATTTACCGCCTACCTGATAGCCCCGAATCCAGTCGAAGGGTTTTTCCTGCACGTAGGGGTGATGGGCATCTTTCACGAAAAAATGCTGCGTGCCTTCGTCGAGCGCGTAGCATTTGGTAGCAATGGGGTTGGCCTCGTCGAAAGCCAGCGGCATGCGGTTGCGGTGCTGAAAATCCCAGGGATTGTTCATCGCCGTGGGGTAGTCTTCCACGTGCTTTACCTCGCGGCCCCGCTCCAGCACCAGCGTCCGCAAGCCTTTTTCACAGAGTTCTTTGGCCGCCCAGCCTCCACTAATCCCTGACCCAATCACGATGGCATCGTAGGTCTGCTGCGCCTTACCCGGTCCGTTGATGTTCATAGCGTAGTTTTTTTTGTAGAGACGCAATCCCTTGCGCCGCTACGTTCGATAAATCGTTGTGGCGGCGGCCTGAGCGGCGGCCAGAATGGTGATGTCAGCGATGGTTACGTGAGCCGGAGCCGTAACGGCGTAAACGATCGTATCGGCAATGTCGGCGGCCTGCAACGGGTCGAAACCCGCGTATACCTGCGAAGCCCGGCTGGTATCGCCCTTGAAGCGGACCACCGAAAAGTCGGTTTCGACAGCACCGGGCGCAATGTTGGTCACTTTGATGCCGTGCTGCGTCAGGTCGAGGCGCATGCCCGTGCTTAACGCTTCAACAGCGGCTTTGCTGGCGCAGTAAACGGCCCCGTTGGCGTAGGTTTGCTTGCCGGCGATGCTGCTGAGGTTGACAATATGCCCCCGCTGGCGCGCCACCATGCCCGGCATGACCGCTTTCGATACATACAGAACGCCCTGCACGTTGCCGTCGATCATGGCGTCCCAATCGGCCAGATCGCCGTCTTGAATGGCCGATAGCCCGTGGGCATTTCCCGCGTTGTTCACCAGAATATCAATGGCCTGCCAGGCGTCGGGCAACGAGGCAATGGCGGCGGCAACGGCCTGGCTGTCGCGAACGTCGAACGTGAGCGAATACGTCTCAACCTGATCGCCCAGTGAAGCCGTTAGTTCGGCCAGTTTATCGGCCCGGCGGCCGCAAAGAATCAGGCGGTATCCCAGGCGGGCAAAGGCCTCGGCAGTAGCCCAGCCAATACCCGACGAGGCGCCGGTAATGAGTGCTGTCATGAGAACATCCGCTGCCGGTTCATCGGGCCCACGGCCATCGGCAAACGGTTGCCCAAGTTAGGCCGAAACGCTTATTCTTTCCGTATGGCCGTTAGTCGTACCGACTTGGCTTTATCCGTGGCGCTGGGTACGTCGGTAGGGCCGGGTTTGTAAATCGAACTGCTTTTCGAGCCAACAACGCCCGAAAAAACAACCGGCAGCGGGGCCTGTTTAGCCGATGTATAGGCCAGGGCTTCCTGCTTCAGCGAGTCGGTCAGGTTGGTGGGTACGTACCTGGCGTTGGTCGTCAGGTCGGTGAGCACGTACTGGTAAACACCCCGTGAGATAGCCGATACGCTCAACGTACCCCGGCGGTTGGTCAGGGGCGGGGTCGAGCCATGGCGCTGGGCCGACGCCACAAACGGCGCGAGCAGCAGGCAGAACAATAGTGCTTTCATAGGGTTGAAGGTAGGAAATTAGACCGTGCGCGCAACGCACGGAAACGCACCAACCAACGTACCCGGCGCAACGCCCCAACCAGCCAACCATGCCCGACAGACTGCCCCTCGCCTACTACGAAGACCACGACACACTCACGCTGTCGCAACAGCTATTGGGCTGCGAATTCGTCCACGACTCGCCCGAAGGCCCGTCGGCAGGCATCATCGTCGAAACGGAAGGCTACGTGACCGGTGACCCCGCCTGCCACGCCTATCGCCGCGAAACCAAGCGCAACGCCGCCATGTTTGGCCCCGCCGGTACGTTGTATGTTTATCAGATTTACAATCATTACAACTGCATCAACGTGGTGACGGGACCGAAGGGCGTGGGCGAGGCGGTGCTGATTCGGGCCCTGCAACCCACCGAAGGCATCGACCTGATGACCCTGCGCCGCAACGAAGCTTTTAAGACCGGGTTTGCCCGCTACCGCCAGAACACCATCGATAGCAGCACGGCCGACGGCTTCCGAAACCTGTGCAATGGCCCGGGCAAGCTGGTTATTTCGCTGGGAATCAGCCGAACCGAACACAATGGCTCGTCGCTGGTAACCGGCCCCATTTACATCCGACCCCGCGTGCTGACCGACTTCGACATGGTTACGACGACGCGGATTGGGATTACGCAGGGAGTCGACCTCCCCTACCGCTATTACATACAGGGCAACCGGTTCGTGAGCCGCAAATGACGCGATCAGGCGAGTGCCTGTAGCGGCAGCGCGATCCAGAACGTAGTGCCGGCGCCGGGTTCACTCTGCACGTCGATAAAGCCCTTGTGGTTGTCCACAATCTTCTTGACGATGGTCAGCCCGATGCCGGTGCCGGCATATTGACCCCGGTTATGCAGGCGCTGAAACATTCCGAAGATGCGGTCTTTGTGTTTGGTATCGAAGCCAATGCCGTTATCGCTCACGGCAATGACGGCGTACTGATCGGGCGGCAGTTGCCGATGTGGCACAGCCGACGCCGCCACGACTGATACGGTAATGACGGGCCGGTGCCCCGCCTGAAACTTGATGGCATTCCCGATCAGGTTCAGAAAGAGCTGGTGCATCTGACCGGCGGCACCCCACACGGCAGGCAGGTCTGTAGCCGTCAGAGTCGCCTGCTGCTCCAGCATAACCAGTTCCAGGTCGTCGCGAATCTGGTCGATGATGCCGTTGAGCGGCACCGGCTCGAAGCGGATCGTCTGGTCGGATAGCTGCGACAGTTGCAACACATCGTTGACCAGCGTTTGCATCCGGCCCGTGGCGCTGATCATCCGCTGAAACAGGTCGGCTTCCGTTGCCGTCAGGCGGTCGGCGATCAGGTCGGTCAGGCGGGTGCCGAAGGTCTGCACCTTGCGCAGGGGTTCTTTCAGGTCATGGCTGGCTACCGACGCAAACTGCATCAGGTCGAGGTTCGAGCGTTCGAGTGCCTGATTGGCCTGCCGCAGCGACTCCGTCCGCTCGGCCACCAGGGATTCCAGATTCTCAGCGGCGCGTTGCTGTTCGGTAATGTCGGCAATGGTGCCCAGCAGCCGAACGGCCTGCCCGGTCTCGTCGAAGAGCGTCTGCCCGCGTATGTCGACCCAGGCCATCGAGCCATCTGCCTTGATGATCGGCGTTTGCACATTGAGCATTCCTTCGCGAAACGCGTACATAAAGGCCGCCTCCACGCGGGCATGGTCGCTCACGGGAATGTGGCTGTAAAACTCATCTTTCTCCCAGGCCGTTTGCGGGCGGGTGTAGCCAAAGATCTCATCGTGCCGTAACGAGCGAATGCTCTTATTCCGAACCAGATCGACTTCCCACACCCCCAGCTTAGAGGCCTCGAGCGCCAGATTGAGCCGAATGCTGTTTTCCGCCATGCGCTGCTGGTCTTGCACTACCTTCGTAGTTTCCATGCAGGTAACGAACACACCGCTGATCTGCCCCGCTTCATCGCCAATCGGGCTGTAACTAAACGTCCAGTACACGTCTTCGAGTTGTCCGTTGCGGTAGATCGGAATCAGCTGATCTTCGCTCCAGGTAGCGTCGCCACCCGCCATAATCTGATCGATCAGTGGTTTGATGATGCCCCAGATTTCGGGCCAGACCTGTTCACCCGGTTCGCCCAGCGCCGAGGGGTGTTTGCCGTTGTTACCCAGGCTGGGGCGGTAGGCATCATTATAGAAACAGATCAGATCGGGTCCCCAGAAAATGAACATCGGGAAGCGCGAACGCATCAGTATGCTGAGGGCCGTGCGTAAACTCTGCGGCCAGGTGTCGGGCGTACCCATCCGCGACTGCGACCACTCCTTTTGCCGCATGAGGCGAGCCATCTCGCCATTTCCCCACAAAGACGCGTATATCTGCCCGGTTGACTCCGTCTGCATTGTGTATCCGATCCTTTACCAACTACACAGCCTGTTTCTTCGTTACCTCACGATTAACCGCCCCGTTCGCAGGCTAAATGTACGGTTGTTTGGCAGGATACGACACGGTTATATGAACAAAAACAAAGGCTGGCAGCTAACCCGCCCAATTTACGGACGGCCCTAACATTTTACCGGACGGGACAGACTATGGCGATCCAACCTGTAGCTTTCCAGTAACATGGAAAATCCGCTTTCGACGACTTTTTCGTCGACTCCGCCCAGCCGGCCAACGCTCGTTCTGAGTCAGAACAAGCCGCTGCGTTTTGTTGCCTTTTTTTACCTCTACGTGATGCAGGGCGTGCCGGCTGGCTTTGCCACCACCGCACTCGCCAACTACCTTGCAGCCGAGGGGCTCCGCTCCGACCGGATCGGTACGTTCGTGGCCATGCAGGGCCTCCCCTGGACGTTTCAGTTTGTCTGGGGGCCGTTCATCGATAAGTTTCAGGGGTCGCGGCTGGGGCGGCGGCGGCCCTGGGTGCTGGCAGCGCAGAGTCTGGCCGTGATCGCATCGCTGGGTATGCTGGTTGTCGACGATCCCGTCGGCAACGTCACGCTGCTGGGTATCGCCTTTTTCATCCACAGCGCCGTGGCGTCGGTGCAGGATGCGAGCGTGGATGCCATGGCCATTTCGACCATTCCCGAAGATGAGCGCGGTCGCATCAATGCCTTCATGCGGGGCGGTTTTCTGGTCGGGACGGGGATGGGGGCGGCAGGGCTGGCCTACGTGCTGCGGCACGCGGGTTTCCACACGGCCGTGCTGACCCAATCGGCGTTTCTGCTGACGCTGACGGTGCTCACTTTTTTCATTCGTGAAAAAGCCACCGATGCCCTCTTCCCCGGCCAAGCCCTGCCAGCGGCCGCCGTTCGGGCGCATCAGCAACATCAGCACAGCATCGGCTGGCTCTTCAGGGAGTTGTTCCGGGGATTGAGCTCGCGGGAAAGCCTGCGCTGGTTCGTGCCCATTCTGCTGGTGTATTCGTGCCAGAACGCCTTCATCCGCGCCTACAACGTGCACCTGATTCAGCAATTGGGCTGGCGCGATACAGAACTGTCGGGTCTGACGGGCAGCTACGGCGTGGCCATTGTGGTCGTCGTAATTCTGCTCGGTGGCTGGCTGGCCGACCGTGTCGGCGCCAAACGCCTCCTGCCCTACATCGTCGGGTTTCACGTAACGTACCTGCTGGCAATCAACCTGCTTGCCCCTTATTGGACCAATCCGACGGTAGCCTCGCTCGGCGCCGTTTGCTGGAATATGATGGACCCCAGCCTGAGCGTAGCCGCCATCCCAATCCTGATGGCACTCTGCCGACCTGACGTTGAGGGTTCGCAATTCACGACCTACATGGCGCTGATCAACCTGTCGGATGTTATCGGCGCGTTCGTGTCGGGTCATGCCCAGCGTTACGTCACAGCCCCAACGATTGGACTGTTTGTCGCCACGATCGCCGGAGCCTGCCTGCTCTGGCTGGTGTTGACGGCCAACCGCCAGCCGGTCGGCCAGTGAGTTGGCAGAGGGGGCTAGCCGCCAGTACGGCCATCCAGCCGGGCGAGCAGCGCCAGACCCGCTTCCCAATCGCCGAGGTTCGAGGTGGCGTTGATGTGACCCGCTGCTCCGATGTTGACCAACTCGCTACCCCAGGCCTTCGCGAACGCCGTGGCCCGGTCCAGCGTCACGTAATAATCGTCTGTACTGGCGACGACGATGGAAGGAAACAGCAACCGAATCAGCTTCATCGGCGCAAAGCCCGTAGTGCCGGGTGGGTACGTGGCCGCTTCGGTATCACTGGGGGCCACCAGTAGCGCACCCTTGATACGCCTGTTGTGGGTATCGGCCCAGTAGGCGATGGTGGTGCAGGCGAGGCTGTGCCCCACCAGGATCACCCTGGCCGGGTCGTACGCCATCACAGCCCGGTCGATCTGTTCGACCCAATCGTGCCGGACGGGGGTCTCCCAATCCTGCTGGTCGACGCGTTGAAAGACAGGAAAGCGCGCTTCCCAGCGTGTTTGCCAATGTTGCGGGCCCGAATTGCCCAAACCGGGAATGATAAGTACGGTAGCGTCGATCATCGTTGCGAAGCGTAATAAGCCCCGAACATAACACGTACCTAGCAAACGGCCCATACCCATGCCGCCATGCCACCGAAACGACCGGAGCCGTTGAGCGTGAAAACCGGCATCTGGGCGAAGCCGCGCCGACTGCCAACGCTGCGGGACGCCAGCCTTGCTATCCGTTGGCCCCTCGCTGGTCTTTAATAGGCTACTGATCGCTACCTCAGCGACGTATGAGGCCTATCTGCCGGAGAAACTGGTCCATAGCCTGCCATTTGAGCTGACCGCTCAGGCTATTGGCATTGCCGTCGAAATAATGTTCCCCGAAAGGAATTTCCAGGTACGTGATGGGCGCTTTCAACGCCTGCAATCGTCGGACCAGTTTATGGCTCCCCGCCACCGGCACCACGTGGTCTCTGGCTCCCGTAATGATCAACGTCCGGGGCAGGTCGCGGCGGGCCATATTGATGATGTCGAGGCTGGCGTATCGCTCCGGGAACTCGGTCGGTGAGCCGCCAATGTACCGTTTTGCGTTTGAGGTCATATCAAGCGCATCCGACGTCTGATTCCACAGGCCCGTCATGTCCACGGGCGGGTAGATGGCGATGATGGCGGTGGGTACGTTCGGGGTCGGTGCCGAAAACGATTGCACCCGGCCAACCCCAAGCCCGTAGCCAACCTGCATCACCAGGCCCCCACCCGCCGAGCCACCACACAGGAGGAGTTGCGTGGTATCGAGGTTGAAGTTCGCCGCATTCGCCTTAACGAAACTCAGGGCAGTGGCCACCGCCCGGGGCGCAGTGGCCCAGGTCTGCACGCTGTCGGTGCCCAGCGGGTAGTCCACGTCGAACACTGTCAGTCCCCTGTCGGTAAACCAGCGGTGGTGCGGGTCCATGGTGCGGGAACCCGCCACAAAACCGCCCCCGTGCACCTGCACGACCGGAATGGAACGCCGACTGGAGTCGGCCGGGCGGTAGACATCGAGCAGGTACTCGTTGCCATCCAGCGTCAGGTACGGGATGGTCTGGTGTGGGCTCTTTTCGCCGAAATTGATCGTCAGTGCCCTGGTAAAGGAAAGCGGGAGCGCATTTGACCACGCACAGCCATACAGAACGGCCAACACGACACATTGCCACAAAAACAGGGACGTAACGCCGATGAAAACATAGTTGGTGAGCCGGGTACGTTGCGCCCGGTGCAACAGATAAGCCAGTACCAGCAGCAGCAGGAAGGCACCAAAAATCAGCACGGAATAATGCGATTCCAGAAGCCCCGCGTAAGCGCCCAGGTACATGGGCCAGTTGGTGAAGGTTCCGAACAGCAGCACGAGCCCAACCAGCGACATGCCGATCAGCACAAGCAGCGCAGCTACTATGAGCAATTTTTTCAGGGCGTGGCGACCCGACCAGGTACGTTGCGGTTCCATCTAGTTCGGATTGGGCTTATCCAGCAACGCCCCCCCGACGGAGACCGGCGTGTCGTCGATCACATTCTTCCGAAGCCAGTCCATATACGTCAGCCCGTCGGATTTGCACGCGTAAAGGCTTATATCGGAGCCCATCAGCGTGTGCGGTGTCGACACTTTTTGGGGATCGTAGCGGCAGTCGGTCAGGAAAAACTGGTAATCGATGTTGGCGGCAGCGAGCTTTTTGACCGACGTTCGCATGCCCTTAGACCAGTCATAGATGTACGCCTTGTTGTCGGTCGACTGGTGATGCAGCACCGCCGAGAACCGGGGCAGCACCCCGTCGTACAGCGTGTTGCTGTTCAGGTGCCTGATGGGCTTGCGGAGGGAGTCGGTCCGGTTAAGCAACGCATCGGCGTAGGCGTCGTTCTCGACCCTAAACCCCAATAGCGCCTCCGGTTTGCTATTCCAGACCGAATTCAGAATGGCAGGCCAGCGGGCCGACGTTAGCTGCGAACAGTCGGAAAGCTGATAAATTCTCTCGTCGCCCTTATACTGGTTGGCTACGTAAGGTGCCCAGTAGGCCGATGCAAACCCACCCGCACTTTCGCCCGACACAAGTATTTTTTTGGGGCTCCTGAAGTTGTCAAACACCCAGGCCAGGGCGTTCAGGGTGTTGTCGCGGCCATTGTGATGCACTTCCGTTTCCGTGCCGCCCACGTTGTAGCGGGTCGTTTTGTCACCCACGTGGAAATCGCCCGTGCAGTAGGGAATAAACACGACGCTCCAGTCTTTGAAGGGATTTTTTGGCGCCTGCCGGTCGAAAACGCCGTTGAGGAAGCGGTCGAAGAAGTCCAGCGTCTTGGGGTAGTAGAACGCTTTCAGGTCTTTCGCGTCGCCCTGCGTCAGCGCGCCCAGCAGGGTGATGGGTGCCGAACAGGTCGTATCGTCCCAACAGGCGCCCCCGCCCGAAAAATGGATGATGAGGTTGTCCGACGCGCCCTTCCTGACGAAGATAAAATAGGGAGACCCATCGCTGCACAACGACCGGCCGCCCAGATCGACCGTCCGCCACTGCGGGTCTTTTACCTCCGCCATGTCATTGATACGGGCCGGCTTGGCCAGATATATGAAGTAGACGTACCCCGCCCCGACGATAAGCGCGACGGCCAGGGCAATAAGCAGCCATTTTACGTATTTCCAGACTGTTTTCATGATCGCCATTTTTGTCTAAAACAGGGTTAATCCGCCTGCCCCGGGCCACCACACGCGTAGCCGCCCGGGGCAGGCCGATCAGAACTTAACGGTAGCGGTCAGGTAGTACGCCCGGGGCTGTATCCCAACGGTCGAATAGGGCGTATTGGCGGCTACGGCCGCATCGTACTCTTTTTTCGAGAAGCTGGCATTACCCCCCAGCACCTGGGCCAAGCTGCCGGGCCGTTGAAACGTCATCACCCCGTAGGTATTGAACAGGTTGTTGATGTTCAAGGCAAGCTGAAACGACTTGGAAACCGTGTAGCCCGCGCTGAAGTCAAACTGCGAGAACGCCGGTAGCTTAAACACGTTGGCCGCATTGGCCTGCCGCGCCCCCAGATACGACCAGGTCAGAAAGGTATAGAATTTATTGGCGGTATAGGTCGGAGTGATGTTCAGCATCGCGCGCGGGCTGTTGTCGGCTTCGTTGCCGGAATACGATAGCTGCGTGTCATCGGCGGGGCCGTTGGCATTGGCCACCCACACCGTATACTCATCGAGCAGCGATTTCTGGAACGTGGCCACCCCGCGCACGCTCAAGTGGGGATTCAGGTATACGTTCGTTTCAATCTCGACCCCGGCGGTTCGGTATTTGGCGTAGGTTCGGGGCGGGAAGTAGTACGACCCGTTGGTATCCTGAAAGATCTGCCCAACCGGCACGCCGCTCAGCACGCTCCAGAACGGCGTAACGAACAGGTTGGATTTACCGAATCCGGCCTTCAGCCCAAACTCGATCTGCTCCGTACTACGTACTTGTGGCCGGTACAGCTTCAGGTTTTGCGGCGTGTTGAGCGTGAAATAGAAGTCGAGGTCGGGGGCCTTCTTCCCCTGCGAATAACGCCCGTAGATGGCCAGGTTGTCGTTGAGTTTATAGTTTAAGGCAGCCGAGTACGAGAGGGTGTTGATGGTGTAGTCGAAGCGGTACGTACCCAGCGTATCGAGTCGGTTGTTGTCGAAGGTCGTCAGCGGGTTGCCGTCCGTTCCGCCCGATAGCGGCGAGCCAACCAGGTTTGGCCTGACGTTGTAGCCCTTGATGTTCACCCGTTCGTAGCGGGCACCCCAGTCGAACGTCCATTTGTCGCTCAGGTTCCAGGTGTGGCCGAAAAACAACGCTCCCTGGTTCTGGGTCGCGTTGAATGAGATGTAAGCGCCCAGATTCCCCGTGCCCTGGCCAACCCCAACCGGATTGGTTATCTGGTAGGTCCCCGATGGCCCCGTGATCGGCACGCCGTTGCTCACGCCGTAGAGCGGTACGCCCGTAAAGCTCAGCGAAAGCAGTTGCGGGTGGTTCTCGATCGTAGCCAGCGCAATATCGCCGCCCGAATACCGGTGCGCGTTTGAATAGCCGTAGTAACCACCCAGATTGAAGCTCATCGTGGCGGTTTTCTTTTTGATGGAAAACCGCTCCAGCAATTCGTTTACCGTGTTGTCGTAGAAGCTCAGCGGGATGAGCAGCACCGAATTTGGCAGCACGTCCTGCCCCGGCAACTGGCTCGACGTAACCTTCGGTACGCCGCCGGTAACGGCTACGTTGGCGAGGGTTTCGCCCGTTTTCAGGCTGCGGTAGGTAAACGATCCGGGCAGGCCAGCCCCGAAACCACCCAGAAAGAAATAAGGAACCAGGTCCGTGATCGACGACGGAATGACCCCGCCCAGCGTGTTGTAGAGCACCGCGTTATCGGAATATTTCGTCGCGTTGCTGAAACTCCAGTTGTTGCCCAGGTCGTGATCCCAGGTGAAGGCAACCGACTTGTACTTGCTCTTCACCTGATTCCGCGAATCGAACGAATAGCGCCCCCCGTTCACCAGGTCCTGCCCCGAATAGCTGAAGGCGTCCGGAAAGTTGGTGGCGCTGCTGTTGAAGCCGGGGGCCAGTTCGGGGGTTTCGTAGCCCTTCGTCAGCATTGGCTGCGCGAATCCATTTTTATCATCGAGGTATTTCAGGAAAATCTTCAGGTTACCACGGGCATATTTCTTCTCAAGGTTTGCCTTCACCTGCCCCCCGACGTTCATCGGGTAGCCCGGATACCGCGCGCCCTGATCGTACCGGTAAAAGCCCCCGATGTTGTAGAACCAGTTGCGGCCCAGCGGCCCACCCAGGTCGCCGTCGATCCGACCGAGGCTGTTCTGCCCGTCGCCCAGCAGGCCGTATTTCAGGCGCACCTCGCCCGCAAACGCATTACCTCCGGTTTTCGACACGTAGTTGAAGATACCGCCCGGCGCGTTGGCAGCCGCCACAGACGCGGGCCCGCCGCGTACAGCGTCCAGCCGGCCCAGCGTGGCATCGGCCCGCAGAAAAAAGTCGGGACCGTAGCTGAAGTAGGTGGTGTTGGTCACGGGCAGGCCATCTTCCTGCATGGATACGTACTCGTAGCCAAAGCTGCCATCGGTGGACCCGATCGTGATGCCGCGCGACGATACGCTGTTCCGAATTTCGCCCACCGACGAGTTCACATACACGCCGGGTACGTTTCTGAGCAAATCCGGCGCGCTGTTGGGCACCTGCAACTCGATCTGTCGGCTGCTAAGGGTGGTGATGGCAATGGAGGCATCCATCCGTTTCCGCTCGTCGAATACGCCCGTCACCACGATCTCATCCAGCACGCGCTCGTCTCTGGTCAATACAATCCGCACGTTGGTCTGGCCGGCCGCAACCCTTACGTCCTGGGTCATGTAGCCCACGTAGGAGGCCACCAGCGTAACCGCTTCGTTGGGCACGCCAGTGAGCGTAAAAGCGCCATTGCCGTCGGTCGTGGTAAACCGGTTGGCCACTTTTATGCCGACGTTAGCCCCGGGCAATGCGCTCCCGTCTGCACCCAAGATATTGCCGGTAATCGTTTTTGTCTGGGCAAACGCCGTGCTGACCGACCAGACACAAACCAGCATCAGCAGCCAACGTGTTGGCCTGACTAGTAAATAGTTAACATTCATAGTGGCAGGAATTGATGGGTAAACAAAGCGGGGCTGACTCGCCATCTGGCGGCAGTTGGTTGGTTATCTCCCGAAGCGTAACACCCAGTCGACGGCCGTGCCCAGCACCAGCGACCGGGTTTTGCTATCGTTCATGTTGAGATCGTGGCCTGCGTTCGGGATGGTCAGCAGCTTGTGTTCGATGCCCAGGGCGGTAAGCTTGCGGTCCAGGACCTCGGACTGCGCGTATGGGACCACCACGTCCGTTGTCCCGTGCACGAGCAGGGTCGGAATGGGCTTGACGTGCGTTATCGGGCTGGCCAGGCCATACGCCGGGTCAGGTACGTTGCCGTTGACATAGCGTTTACCGGTCATCATCTGAACGACCTCGATCAGGCCCACCTTTGCGGCATAGTTCAGCAGCGTGGTATCCGTAAAATCAGTGGGCCCCGAAAAGTCCACCACCGCCTTGATAGTGTTGGAGGTGGTTTAGGCGGTTAGCAGGGCCAGGTGCCCGCCAGAACTAGCCCCGATCAACACAAACCCGTCGGGGCGGGTGTGCCACTCGGCAGCATGCTTACGGCAATACGCCATTGCCTGATCGACATCGGCCACCATCTGCGGGTAATGAATAGCGGTGGTGTCGGCGTAGCGGTGGTTGATGCTGGCAACGGCAATACCGTGGTTGAGCAACGTATCCTGAATGTCGCGCACGTATTCTTTGCCCGCTTTGACCCAGGCTCCGCCGTGAATCAGGATCGCGAACGGGGTTTGCGCGGTCCGGTTGGCCGGCAAGTACACATCCATGACATTGCGGGGATGCGACCCGTAAGCAACGTCATTGATTTTCTGCTGGTTATAACGTCCGATGGCCGTTTTGCCCGTGCCGCAACCGATTAGCGTCAATGTGGCAAGCATGACCAGCCAATAGCTCGCCGAAGGCGTTAGCAGCGTAAGAACGTTCAGCCGGTAACGGGCCGGGGTGTCGGTGAGGTACGTGTTTTGATCCATTCGTCTCGGTTTGGTGGGTTGCTTGTTCCCGTCGTGGCGGCATACACACTCCGGCCAGTGCCATGTTGGCAAAGGTCCGTTCCGTCCGCCTTGGCATTCCGGCGTCCGGGTTAGAAAGTGCATGCGGGAACAATGATCGCAACCTGTAGGCAGGGCTACCGATCGGAATAGAAATAATTTGATACGAAATAGGAATATAAGCCCGCACCCTTACGAAAGGCTATCGGGTCACGGACCGGATGGCGCGTTGCCGGTCGTTGAGCGGGGTGACCCCGTACACTTTCAGATAAAGCTGGGCAAAGTGGCCTCGGTTTGTGTACCCCACCTGATCGCAGATGTGCTGAATAGGCGTATCGGTATGAATGATCAGCTCACGTGCTCGTTCGAGCCGGGTCTTTATTACGTATTGATGAATCGGCAAGCCGAACAGTTTCCGGAAGCCACTCTTGAGATCACATTCGTTGATGCCAAGTTTCCGGCTCAGTTCGTTGATCGAAACGGTAGCAGGTGTCTGCTGATCGATGAGCTCCTTGGCCATTTTAAGGCAGGCAAGCTGGCGCTGCGATAGCTCGCCGTAGGCAACACGGTTATCTACTTTCTTCAGAAAGTCGACGAACAGGTGAAGGAACTCCAGCATCTTACTCTCGACCAGAATAGAGTTACCCAGCGCCTCGTAGTCGATATAAAAAAGCTGCCTGAATAGCTCACTCACATGGGGATTAAGGCAAAAATAATCCAGGGTAGCGGCGATCTTCCGTCGGTCTCCCGGCAGGTAGCGCTCCGGAATAAACAGGCGCATTCCGTCAACGTCGGTAATATCATACTGAAATTTATCCTGTCCCTTCAGAGCTGCCGAATCAATAATGCCATCCGAACTGATCCGCAGGTCGATCACATTATTTTTTCCGACTTCATCAGGCGAGAGAAAGGCAGTTGGGTTTTTGAAAGTCCATTTGCCCCGAAAGAAATGAATATCCTTACGAACGAACAGGAGCAACGAGCCTACGCCGCTTACCTCGGGCAGGTTGATCTGATGGGCATTCCACACCTCCTGCGACGTAAAGCCATATTCGCCAGTCAATGCGCTGGCAAAGTCGACAGGGTCGATATAGGGCAGTTTCAGAAGCACTTGACGCTGATGATCATCGGTTTACATGCAGTGAAGGTAACAAAACGCGCTAAACATTGCTAACGGGAAGGTTAGCAATGTAAGCTTTACGGACCTGCTTTTAGGCGCCGTCGCAGCCAGATCTTTTACCAATCTGGGCAGATTGACCCCACTAATTAGTTACATAGCGTTGAGCAGCGCTTGGAACGCAATACGTATCTAGCAAATAGCCATTGAAACCTAGCTACCAGCCTACCAGCCTACCAGAAGGACAGCTTCCTTCAGGCATTGTAGCCTGTTGCATAAAAGTCCAGTGAATTAAACGATTAAATGCGTTTATTTCCTGAATATGTAGTTCTATAAAAATCGGGATAGTTCAATTACCAGTTTGTGAAAACTGGCGAAAATTTTGTCTAATCTGGTAAACAAAGTCCCCCTGTACTATGCACGTTGATCAACTGACTGAATCAGCTATTTTGAGCCACTTACTATTAGCCAGTGCAACGATCTACTTCACTGTTTATGTCCCGATCCGAGATCAATACATAAAACGGAAGAAGGTATATCTCGAGAGCGAGGGTATTATGGTGGGTTTGTATTATCACCTAAAAACGGGCACGGACTTATTTATCTGTAAAGATTGGCTGCCTGAACGGATTACCGACGTAATTAAAGCGCTGAAGCAACGTTCGCCTAAGGTTAGTTGTATGATCGATTTTAACGCTTTTAAAACAAGCTGTGGCGAAGAGTTTGATCCAAGTAAGCTGTATACTAAGCCTATTTCAAAGGAGGCCAGCATTTATCCTATATACCTGTATAACGCTATTTTATGGAGTAATCCTGAGTAAGCCTATCGATAGAGCCTTATAATTCACACAGTTTGCTTTACATTGATATGGCGATAGCACTCTATATACCAAGCCTTTTCGGGGCAAGCATCGAGGTTTACTTTATCTTATTGAGTCTTGGTTTGCCGACCTTCTTTCTCTGGCGTTGGTTAGTTAGCAAGTTCATCAAGGACCAGCGGATAAGGACTATAGCGACATGGGTAATAACGATTCTAACAACGCCAATGCTGTATGTTGGCCTTGTCATGCTTTTGCTTTTTAGCTTAAGCTATCACCCAACATACAGCTTCGACCAGGAAAAATGGTTTGCGAACAAACGAAAGCGGTATGAACTGTCAGAGGACATTATTGAGCGAAAAATGCTTCTTGGTAAAACAAAATCGGAAGTCAGGCAACTACTTGGCGATGAAGGCAACACGAACGAAAGCGACCATTGGACCTATCAACTTGGGATGAGGCCGGGCTTAACAATCCTTGATCCTGACGTTCTGGCCATCGAATTCAGCAACGGAAAAGTAAGCAGCGTTAAACAATACGAAAGCTAAATAAAACCAAAAAGTATCGCTTGTACGACACGTAATTGTCCGCCGACGAATTAGTAAGCCCAGCTGTCAGCGAATGTACAGTCAGACTAGTTTTCGCCATAGTCTTTGATCGAAAAACTAGCCGCACCTATGACCATTTCGCCAAAGTTATCCGACTTGCAGGAGCCACCTATTCGGTTTTCGGCCGGGTAGTAGCGTTGGGCCTTGATGGTCGTGATCTCCTGCTGGGCATTGCGGTTGAAGACCGTAATGACTACTTTGTTTTTATAACGTCTGATCACCTTTTTCTCGGCAGCCCGGATGTCGGCGTCAGTCGAAGTACGTACGATTTTGATGGGCTGATCGAAGCCACACAGTAGCGATGCACCGAGCAGCAGCGGGACGAAAAAACCTTTTTTCATGACAGTTGGTCTGGTAACGGTTAAGGGACAATAGCATACGCCCGTTGCCCAAACCAAATGTCACAAATTTTCCCTAAAAGCGACACACACTTAGCGACTTTAATTGCTGGAATCTACGTAGTCCAGAATCTGCTTGATCTGTTGATCGGTGAGGCTGGCAAACGAGGTCATCTGTACTTGCCCGTTATCGTTGAACACTTTCACGGCGTAGGCATCGCCGGAAGCAATCAGGGCTGATGAATTGCGAATCCATTTCTGGAGCCACGCCTCGCCGGGGGTACGTTGCCGCACGCCTTTTAGCCCCGGCCCGACCAGTTTGTCGGCCCCGGCGCTGTGGCAGGCGGCGCAGTTGTTATTGAAAATTTCTTTGCCCGCCACTGCATCAGCCGATGGGGCTTTGGGAGCGGCAGTCGGTGCACCACTAGTTGCGGTCGGGGTTGGTGCGCCGCCGGCATCGGCCATGGCGGGCGTCTCAGCAGGCATCAGAAAAACCATCACGACCACGAGCATGAGCATCAGGATGACCGTGGCAACCAGGCCATACAGGGCCGAAACAAGGGGGCGGAGTTGATTGGGATTGATCATAAAAACGGGGAACGATAAGCGGCAACTGATAAATTGGGAACTAACAATCCTTTACTTCAGCACCTGCACCTCAATGGCCGAATTGCCGTAAACCCGGTGCGTCTGTTTCTGGAAGTCAGCAGGGTTAGCCAGGAAAATGTTGGGCACGAAGGTCTGCGGGTTACGGTCGATGAGCGGGAACCAGGTGCTCTGCACCTGAATCATCAGCCGGTGGCCTTTCTTGACCGTGTGCAGCACATCCTGTAGCCGGAAGGTCGCGTTGGTAGGTTCGTTGGGCTTGAACGCCTCGGGTGTCGAGAACGAATTGCGGAAACGACCGCGCATAACCTCCGACCGCACCATCTGCTGGTAGCCACTCAGTATCACGTTTTTGTTCGGCATATAGGGGTGGTTCGGCTCGTCGCCGGGGTATACGTCGATGAGTTTGACAACCCAGTCAGCGTCGGTGCCGGTGGTGCTCACGTTCAGCTTGGCCGTGATCTCGCCGCCCAGCGTCAGGTCTTCGGTCAGCACATCGGTCTGGAAGGTGAGCACGTCGGGTCGGCGGCCCGCAAAGCGCTGATCTTCCGACATGTAGTTGAAGGGTGTAAAGCTCGCCGTCGTGGTGTTGTCTTCCGTGTAGGGCACCGGTTTATTGGGGTCGCTCACAAATTCGGAAGCGGCCAGCGTGGCTCCCTGCTTGGTCAGGTTCCCGTTGGCGGCGAGGTAGAACGTCTGGGTCTCGGCATTGGCGGCGGGCCATTTGTCAAACGTTTTCCACTCTTTCCGACCTGTATCGAACAGGTAGGCTTCGGGCAGATCGCTCTTGCCATCGCCTTTGAGGTGCGCCCGGAAGAATTTCGCTTCGATGTTCCGCTGGTAAAAGGTGGCGATGCTGTCGCCAAAATAGATGTTGCTGTGCAGCGTGTGGCCCGTCTCGGCCGACCAGCGCCCGTGCCCAAACGGCCCCATCACCAGCGTGTTGGCAGCCATCGTGGGGTTGTTGCGCTCCAGCGTTTTGTAGATGTTCAGCGGGCCATAGAGGTCTTCGGCGTCGAACCAGCCGCCCACAGTCATGACGGCGTGTTTGACGCCTTTCAGATGGGGCAGAATGCTCCGTTGCTGCCAGAACGCATCGTAGTTGGGATGCGCCATCGTTTCCTGCCAGTAGAAATTGTCTTTATAGTAGCGGTTAGCGTTTTTCAGTGGCCCCAAATCCAGTTGCCACTGGTAGCCGTCGCGGGTGCCGGTTTTGATCATCTGATCATCGTACCACGATTTGGTCGTGGGGGCCGGATGCTGCACGCCGAAGACCGGGAAGGTGAACAGGTAGGCCTGAATGAACGCCCCGTTGTGGTGGAAATCGTCGAAGAAAAAGTCGCTGACGGGGGCCTGCGGCGACGAGGCTTTCAGGGCCGGGTGGGCATCGGGCAGGGCCGCGGCGGTGTAGAAACCGGGGTAACTGATGCCCCACATGCCCACGCGCCCGTTGTTGTTGGGTACGTTCTTCAGCAGCCACTCGATGGTGTCATAGGTATCCGAGCTTTCATCCACCGACAGGCTCGCCGGGCTGGTGGTCTTGGCTTTAGCTTTTCCGCGTTTGGTCGACGCGGGGGCGGCTACCGGGTCCGGTACGTTCGGCGTCATGTTGGTCCAGGTGCCTTCGCTCATCCAGCGCCCGCGCACGTCCTGATACACCACAATGTACTTCTCGCGCATCATCGTGGCCGACGGGCTGATAAGCGGGCGGTAGGCATCGGGGCCGTAGGGGGCCACGCTGTAGCAGGTACGTTGCATCACCATCGGGTACGTGTTGGTCGCCGAGGCGTCGCGCGGGAC
Organism: Fibrella aestuarina BUZ 2; assembly: GCF_000331105.1. Lineage (NCBI taxonomy): Bacteria > Pseudomonadati > Bacteroidota > Cytophagia > Cytophagales > Spirosomataceae > Fibrella > Fibrella aestuarina. The sequence goes on from NC_020054.1 coordinate 5,624,586, forward strand.
ATACACGATTGTGAACAGCTTCACGCCGTCGCGCATGGGAATCTGGTATTCGTACTTCTGGTACAGGTCTTTGGTGGTGGCGGGCTGGGCATAACTGACCAGAACGGCCAACCAACAGCCTAGCAGGCTGAGCAAACGCAGGGGCGTGTTCACGAGCGTAGTCACGGGACGAAGAAGGGTTGATGAGAAACTAGGGCGACGAATCTGGGCCAAAGCTACTCAATCAACAGTTTCTGCACGTACACATCAGCCCCACTTTCCACCCGAATCAGGTACGTTCCGGCGGGGGCATCGGGCAAGAGTAGCGGCGATTCGGTTGCCTGCTGCACGGTTTGCCGCTTATGAACCAGCCCCCGCAAATCGATCAGTTGCACGGTTCCGGTGGTGGGCCGGGCAAACTGAAGCGTCACCTTCCCACGAGCGGGGTTGGGCCAGAGCCTGAAGTGAGCCGCCGGTTCAAACTGGGTGGCCAGCAAGACGAGCGTGGTGCCCGAAGCCGTGGCCGCCGCCGACTGGGTTTTATCGCCGAAGGCCGTCAGCCGGTATTGGTAGGTGGTGCTGGGCGACAAACCGGCATCGACATACTGCGTGGTCCCTGCGTCGACGCGCGTCGTGTAGCTGTAGGCTGATTCGCCCGTTTTGCGGCGTTCGAGCCAGTAGTAGGCCGCGCTGGGCACGGGGTCCCAACGGAGCCGCAGCGTATCGAAGGCCACAGCTGTTGCACTGAGCGCGGGGGTGCTCAGCAGCGCAGGAGTTTGGGCGGTTTGGGTGCCGTAGGGCGATTCGGTCCGGTCGCCCAACGCCCGAAGCCGGTAGGTGTAGCTAGTGCCGGGGGCCAGCAGCGTATCCCGCACAGCGCTGACGCCCGCGCCATACGTACCCACGGTCTGGAAGGATTGCCCGGCGGCCATCCGCTCTAGTTGATACGACGTCGCCGCGGGCACTGACGCCCAGCCCAGCCGCAGGGCGTTGTTGTACAGCACCGTCACCGACAGCACCGGCGTGCTCAGCAGGGTCGTGGTGGTGGCGCTTGTTACCCCGTACACCGATTCGGACAGGGGGCTTTTTGCCTTCACCCGGTACGCATAGGCCGTTCCCGGTGCCAGCGCCGTATCGACCAGCGTGGTCACGGTGGGGCCATACGAGCCGATTACGCGGTAAGCCTGTCCGTCGGTCATGCGTTCGAGTTGGTAGGCCGTGGCGTTGGGCACCGCCATCCAGGCCAGCCGGATGGCATTCGTATACACAACCGTACTGCTCATCGTGGGTGTGGCCAGCAGGCCGGGCGTCTGGGCATCGGCGCGCACGATGGGCGATTCGGTGCGGTCGCCGAAGGCTTGTAGCTGGTAGGTATACGTCGTACCCGGCTGCAAACCGGCGTCGCTCACCGCCGTTACCGACGCCTCGAACGTACCCAGCGCGACCAGCGCCGACGTACCGGTTTTGCGCCACAGCGCGTAGTGGGTGGCGTTGGCAACGGGTTTCCAGCTTACCAGGAGTGCGTCATTGAACTGGGGCGCCACGGTTAGTTCGGGGGTGGGCAGGTAGGCGGGCGTTTGCACCGTCACCTCCGCGTAGGGCGAGTCGGTGAAGCGGCCGGTTGCTTTGAGCCGGTACGTATAGCGCTGCCCAGCCACCAACAGGCTATCCTGGAACAGAAGCGTTGCGGGCGGGAGCGTGGCCACAGCCGTGAAGCTGGTTTCGGCCGTTGTCCGCCGTTCGAGCACATAGCGTTGGGCATCGGCGATGGCGTTCCAATGGAGGCGCACGGCGGTAGCATAGGTGGCGGTGGCCTGCAACTCGGGTGTTGTCAACACGGCCGGCGTCTGCACGTCGACCTGCGCGTAGGCCGATTCATCGTCGCGCCGGATGGCTTTTACCCGGAACGCGTAAACAGCGCCGGGCGGCAGATTTTCCACCACAAACGCCTGTTGGTCGCGGGGCAGTTGGGCCAGCGTCGCGAAGGATGAGGCCGACGGCGCTTTTGCCTCAAACACATAGCCAGTCGCCCCCGCCACGGCCGACCACGTCAGCCGCACGGAGGACGCCGATACTACGGATGCCGACAGCGACGGCGTAGCCACGGTGGGTACGTCGGATGGCCCATTGGCGGCGATGGGTACGTCCAGAAATGACAGCGCCCGCAGGCCCCGTTTGTTGGTCAGGTACGGGCCGCGGTACGGGTAGTCGGGCTGTTGGTTGGTATAGGTAGCGGGCAGGTACGTTAGCTTGCTGGCACCCGAGGGGCCGTTTAGTTTCAGAATGATCCGGTTGTCTTCGGCCCGGCCACTCTGCACGCTACCCGCCTGCCCGTCGAGGTACAGAAACTGGGTTAGTTTCAGGCTGCCGTGCCCGTCGGTCCAGTTCATGCGTTGACCGGGGTTGAACTGAAGCGTGATTTCGTCGCGGGCGGCGGTTGAGTAATAGGCCTGCCGCAGGTTGGGCGCGTCGATGTTGTCCTGATCGGGATCGTTGTAAAAATCACGGCCAATCAGGCGGGCCACTTCCATGGCATTCTGGTCGTAACCAGCGTCGGAGTAATGAAGCCCGTCGAAACCCTCCGTTCCCACCGAGGCCACCACCTGAATGTCGGGGTAAGTACGGGGCAGGGTGCGCTGCGACTCACGCACGAACGGGGCCGCCCCCACCGCCGGGTCGATGATGTCGATCTGGTACACGTAAAACTGCTTCACCGACGGCACATCAGTTTTCAGCTGCTGGTAATAGCGCCCAAAGCCACCGAGCCAGTCGGTACTTTCGCCGTAGCCTTCGGTTTCGCCCTGCCGATACACCCAGGCCGTCACGGCGTTGGCCACGCCCGCTTTTTGCAGCCGGTAGAGCAGCCGCCCGTAACCGGTGGTCAGATCGGTAGGGTTTGTGGCCGTGCGTATGGCCTGCTCGTTCATCGACGACCAGTGCATGGCCCCGTTGATGAGGCAGGTGGGGATACCGTATTTCTCCAGTATGTATTGCTGAATGCCAAACCCGAGGTTACCCACGTTCTGCGTGTAGAGCGTCTGGTTCGACAGGGCCCAGGCGGTATCGGCCGGGTTGTACACGCCTTTGCCGTAGTTCTCACTGATGACGCCAAAGGTGCGGCAGAATTCGTTGGTACGGGTGTCGCGGAAAAAGGCCCCGGCATTGGACTGCCCCGCCAGCACAAACACATCGCCCGCCACGATATTGGTGCGCGTGACCACGTTGACCGAGTCGGTGCCTTTCCAGAGTGTCACGCTCACATCATATTCAGCTTTTTCAGCCCGGATGGGCAGCGGGTCGATCTGGAACGCCGCGCTGTTGCCGGCATACGTTAGCGGCACCCGGCGAGACGCAATCGGTTGTTTGTTCCGAAAGAGCCGGACCGAAAGGGCTTCCCAACCGGCCTCCTCAACTCGCCCTGCTACCGGGATCAGCGCTGTGCTCTGCGCATTACGCGGGTATAGCTGGTAAGGTTGGGGTAACTGCTGGAATGCCACCGGCCCGATGCGTTGCGCCTGACTCGTCAGACTGAGCAAACTGACCCACCAGAAAAAGACAAGTTTAGTTATAGACAGGCTGTAAAACTGGTTCATTCAGGTTACTAAAGTCGAGTAAATGTTTCTGCTAAATAAACCTACGATTACATAGCCACCTTAGATCCTTTTGGTCCTTTGCGTTTAAAATTGATTAAAGCGCCTCTGTTGCTCCCGAAACCGCCCATAAACTAATCAGAAAAAAAAGAGCCCAAAGCAGTAATGGTTTTGCGCCATAGTACTTGTCTATGGAAAAATAGACCAATTCACAGGAGGGCGATGGCTACGAATCAGGCAGATCGACAGGGCAGACCAGTCCCGCTACGCATGGCGAATGAGGAGCCCGAGGAGGCCGTTGCGCCAGACTCCGAGGTGTTTATCCGTAACACGTTTGCCACCGACCCGCGGCTGGGCTGCGAGCTGCTGTTCCGGCTGTACTATCAGCCCCTGTGCAGTCACGCCGTCCGGTTTGTGGGCGCGCGCGACGTAGCCCAGGACCTGGTGTCGGAGGTATTCTGCCGGTTCTACACCAATCAGGTGTTTGCCACCATCACCACCTCCTACCGGGCTTATCTCTACAAGACGATCCGGCATCAGGCCTACAACTACCTGCGTTGGGAAGTGAGCCGACAAGTTGACCTGACCTCGGCCGAAGGCTTTTCGACGGGAGAGTCGCAGCAGCCCGACAACGTTACTCAGTATGAGGAACTGTACCAGGACGTTGAGGCGGCCATCAACTCGCTGCCGTTGCAACGGCGGAAAATCTACCTCATGCACCGCTTCGAAGGGAAGAAATACGGCGAAATCGCCGACGAACTGCACCTGGCTCCCAAAACGGTCGAATCCCAAATTCGGAAGGCCAGCCATTTTCTGCGCGACCTGCTGCGGACCAAGTGGACCCTGTCGCTCCTCACCCTGTTAACGCTCTCTGTATGAACACCACTGTCAGCCACGAGCTTCTGTTCGACTACTTTGCCGGGCGGGTGACGGCCCTGCAACGGGAAACGATTGCCGACTGGCTCCGCGACCCTGCCAACGAAGAAACGTTTTACCGCTGCCTCGACGAATGGGAGCGCCGCAAACCCCAATACATTGCCGACCTGACCGCCGCGCTGCCCACCTACCGCGCTTTTCTGGAACAGACTCCACCCGGCACCGTGGCCGCCACGGCCGAACCGCCGCCAACGGCAGTGCCGTTTCAGGCCATTCGCCGCAGTTGGTTTTCCCGGAGCGGGCTCATTGCAGCGTCGGTGGCGCTGGCGTTGCTGGCAGGCGGCTGGCTATTACGCGATCACCTGCTGTACCAGACCATTCAGACCGCCTACGGCGAAACCCGGTCGCTGCAACTGGCGGATGGCAGCACGGTGGTGCTCAACGCCAACTCCTCGTTGCGGGTGCCCCGGTTCGGCTTCGGGAAAGCGATCTGGGGCGAAAAGAGCCGCCACGTACAGCTGACAGGCGAAGCCAATTTTGCCGTCGTTCACACGCCCGACGACCAGCGGTTTGTGGTGCACACGGCCAAAGGGCTCGACGTGGTGGTGCTGGGCACGGAGTTTACGGTGTTTGCCCGCCCCCGCGAAACCAAGGTGGTGCTGGCCAAGGGTAAGGTGCTGGTAAACTACCCCACGTCGGCCCGGAGAACGGAGCAGTTGACCCTCAAACCCGGCGACGTGGTGGCCCTCGACAGTGGCGGCCGGCTCAAGCGCGCCACGACCCCCAAACCCCGCGACTACGCAGCCTGGCAACGGCACGAATTCATTTTCAACAACACGTCTCTGCGCGAGGTGGGCCAGCTGCTCACCGACAACTATGGCCTTCAGGTACGTATCCTGGGCGACGAACTGGCCCGCCAGACCATCACCGGCTCGTTCCACGCCGAAAATGCCGACGAGCTGCTTCAGGCGATTTCCGATGTGCTGGGTATCAACGTGGTGCGCCACGACCAGCAGGTAGTGCTTAACGATAACAACGCATAACCCCCAGTACCATGAACCGACTCATTTACTCACTCCGGCTGGTTTGTCCAATGGCTGCGCTCTGGCTCCTGAACGGGTCGCCGGGGATGGCGCAGGCGATGGCCCGCATGCACACGGTATCGGCCAATTCGATGGCGTTTTCAACGCAACAGATGACAGCGTCCCGCCAGTTGAAAGACGTACTGATCGAACTGAAATCGCACTACAACGTCGATATTCTGTTTGCCGACCGGCTGGTAAACGGCCTGACGGTGTCGCAACGACTCGACTGGTCGGCGGCGCTGGAACGCAACCTCGACCTAGCCCTGCAACAGACGGGGCTACGGTATAAAAAAGTAAAGGCGGGCACGTACCTGGTCACCGAACGCAAACTACCGAAGGTCGGCGCCCGATTTCCCGACGGCCAACCGCAACCCGAAGCCGACCCACTAGCTTCCCAAACGGAGCGCAGCAACTTCGGCGAGATTGGCCAGCTGGCGCTCAAGCAGGTCGAGCGGGCGGCGGAGATCATCATCCGGGGGCGGGTAACCGATGCCGAAAAAGGCGAAGCGCTGCCCGGCGTCAGCGTGGTCATCAAAGGCAGCGTGCGCGGCACCACCACCGACGGCAACGGGACTTTCCAACTCGGCGTGCCCGATCCGAACACGACGCTGGTGTTCAGCTTCGTTGGCTACGAGCGCCAGGAAGTGGCTGTCGGCAACCAAACGACCCTCAACGTCGCGCTGGCGGTGAGCGACAAAACTCTCAACGAAGTGGTGGTAGTGGGCTACGGGCAGGTAAAGAAAAGCGACCTGACGGGCTCGGTGGCGACGGTGCCGGTGGACGAAATCCGGAAGGTGGCCGTTACCTCGCTCGATCAGTCGTTGCAGGGCCGGGCCGCCGGGGTGCAGATCACCCAGAACTCAGGCGCGCCAGGCGGCTCAACCACCATCCGAATCCGGGGTGGCAACTCCATCCAGGGCGACAACGAACCGCTGTATGTGATCGACGGTATTCCGTTTAAAAACGACGGGGCGGGCAGCGGCTCAAGCTTCAACGTCCTCAGCACGCTCAACCCCAACGACATCGAGAGTATTTCGGTCCTGAAAGACGCCTCGTCAACGGCCATCTACGGCTCACGCGGGGCCAACGGTGTGGTGATCATCACAACCAAACGGGGTAAGGCAGGAAAATCGACCATCAACCTCGATGCGTATTACGGCATTCAAACCGTGCGGCGCAAATACCCCGTACTCAACGGCCGCGAATACGCCCAGTTTGTCAACGACGCCAACACCAACGAAGGCCGCGCCCCCGTTTACACGCAGGCGCAGGTCGACGCGTTTGGCGAAGGCACCGACTGGCAAAACGAAATTTTTCGGCAGGCCCCCATCCAGAACTACCAACTCTCGTTCAGCGGGGGCGACGAACGTACCCAGTATGCCATTGGCGGCGGGTATTTCCGGCAGGGCGGCGTGGTGGTCAACTCCGATTTCGACCGGTATTCGTTCCGCATTAACCTGGACCGCAAGCTGACCAACCGCATCAAGATCGGCAACAGCCTGACCGTCAGCCGGACCGTCACGAACCAGTCGCGCACCGATGGCGATCTGGGCAGCGCGGGGCTGGTGACCATCGCGGCGCTGCAATTCCCGCCCATCCTGCCTGTTTACAACGCCGATGGCAGCTACCTGCTCGGGGCCTCGAACTTCACGGCCGACAACCCGGTGGCGCTGGCCCGCGAGAGCCGCAACCGCAACACCGCCTTCCGGGCGTTTGGCAATGTCTTCGGCGATTACCAGATCATCGACGGTCTGAACCTGCGGGTGCTGCTGGGGGTCGACGCCATTCTGCAGAAGCAGGACAACTACCTGCCCCGCTCGGTGTCGAGTGGGCTGGCGCAGGGCGGTGCCGGCTCCATCGCCAACGGGCAGGCGGTTACGTGGCTCAACGAAAACCTGCTGACCTACAACCGCACCATCAACACGGTGCACAGCATCGGGGCGCTGGTGGGCTTCACGCAGCAGGCCAACCGCTCGGAAAGCAGCACGGCAGCGGCGCGTAGTTTCGTCAACGACAACCTCAGCTCGGGCAATCTGGGCTCGGCAGCGGTACCCTTGTCGCCCTCGTCAGGCATCGGCACCTGGGGCTTGCAATCCTATCTGGCGCGGGTCAACTACGGCTACAAAGACAAATACCTGCTCACGGCCAGCATCCGGGCCGACGGGTCGTCGCGCTTTGGGGCCAACAAGCGGTATGGCTATTTCCCGTCGGCAGCCCTAGCGTGGCGGGTGAGCGAAGAAGCGTTCCTGAAAAACGCCCGCGCCCTGAGCGATCTGAAGCTGCGGGCCACCTACGGGTCAACCGGCAACCAGGACGGCATCGGCAACTACCCGGCCTATTCGCTGCTGGGTACGCAGAACTACGTCTTCGGCAATGCCGTCGCCACGGGTATTGGCCCAGCGCAGATTGCCAACCCCGACCTGGGCTGGGAGACCACCACACAGGCTGACCTGGGCATCGATCTGGGGCTGTTCAACAACCGTATCACCATCACCGCCGACGCCTACCTGAAGCAGACAAAGAACCTGCTGCTGAGCGTGACCATCCCGAGCACGTCGGGCTATTCGAGCGCGATCAAGAACCTGGGCCGGGTCGAAAACAAAGGCCTCGAACTGGGCATTTCGTCGCGCAACGTGGACAAGGCGTTTAAGTGGAATACCGACCTGAACCTGGCCATGAACCGCAATAAAGTGCTGGATATTGGCGGGGCGCCGCAGATTTTCGCCGGCCAGGTGGCCAACATCGGGCAGAACCTGAACTCGGGCATTATCCGCGTCGGCGAACCGCTGGGGTCGTTCTTTGGGTACGTTACCAACGGCCTCTACCAAACACCCGACGAACTAACGGCGCTGGCCGATCCGCAGGCCCGCAAGCCCGGCGACCGGAAATACGCCGATCTGAACGGCGACAAGAAAATCGACGACAACGACCGTACCATCATTGGCCGGGCGCAACCCAAGCTGGTGGGCGGCCTGAACAACACCTTCAGCTACAAGGGCCTCGAACTGACCGTCTTCTTCCAAGGCGTTTACGGCAACAGCATCCTGAATGCCAACCGCTTCGAGCTGGAATACCTCAACGCCACCACCAACCAGACCCGCGACATCCTGAACCGCTGGACGCCCACCAACACCAATACCGACGTACCCCGCGCCTCGACCACCCGCCCCGCCAACCGCATCTCGACCCGGCAGATCGAAGATGGTTCGTATTTGCGGCTAAAGAACATTCAGCTGGCCTACAACCTGCCGTCGGCGGCGGTGCGGGCGCTGAATATCCAGTCGCTACGGGTGTATGTGGCCGCCCAGAACTACCTGACGTTTACGAACTACTCGGGCTACGACCCCGAGGTGAACCGCTTCGGGCAGGACGGCCGGAGCCAGGGCTTCGACTACGCCAGCTACCCCGCCGCCAAAACGATGCTGTTTGGCCTGAACGTCGGATTCTAAACGAATACCCCACAAAACCATGAAAAAGATTCTCTCTATTCTGTGTCTGCTGGTCTCGCTGACCGCCTGTGAGGTACTGGAACAAACCCCTGAAGCCACCTTCACACCCGCCAATTTTTACCGCAACGCCGACGATGCCCGCGCCGCCGTCAGTACCATCTACGACCCGCTGAACTCATCGAACCTGTACGCGCAGGTGATGTGGATTATTCAGGATCAGGCGACCGACGATGCCGAATGGGGCAACGGCCGGTCGACAGCCAACCAGCCCAAAAACGACCTCGACAAATACACGTTCACGCCCGCTACAAGCACGTTTCAGTCGGTGTGGAGCACGGTGTATCAGGCGATTAACCGAGCCAACACGGTCATTGCCCGGGTACCCGCCATCCCGATGGACGACGCGCTGAAAAACCGGTTTATTGCCGAAGCCAAATTCATGCGCGGCTTTTACTACTTCACGCTGGTGCGGCTGTTTGGCGGTGTGCCGCTGCAACTCACCGAGACCACCTCGCTCGACAACCTGAACGTGGCGCGGGCATCGGTCGACGATGTGTATAAGCAGGTGATTCAGGATTTTACGGAAGCCGAAGCCGTCTTGCCGACGACCTACAGCGGTGCCGACCGGGGCCGGGCTACGCAGGGCGCAGCCAAGGCGTTTCTGGCCAAAGTATACCTCACCCGGCAGGACTGGCCCCGCGCCGCCGCTAAAGCCAAGGAGGTAATAGACCTCGGCGTGTATGACTTGTGGGCCACGTTCGGCGAAGCGTTTCTGATCGCCAACAAAAACGGCAAAGAAGCCGTCTTCGAGATGCAGGCGCTGGGCGGCGGCGTGGGCGAAGGCAGCTGGATGCAGGGCTACATGCGCCCCAACTTCGACCGCGTCAATGGCGTAGCGGGCTTCGGGGATGACCCGGCCACGGAAAACCTGTATAAAACCTACAGCGCCGCCGACAAACGCCGCGACGTCACCATCAAGCTGTATTCGGCCACCACCAACCCGGCAGCGCCCGCCAGCGTGCTGTTTCCTGGGTACGTCTACAAATACCTCGACCCGTCGGCCACGGCCAACGGTGAAGGCAGCAACAACTTCCCGATCATCCGCTACGCCGACGTGCTGCTGATGTATGCCGAAGCGCTGAACGAGCAGGGCGCGGGCAATGCCGACGCCTACACGGCCATCAACCGGATTCGCCGCCGGGCCGGGATCGCCGACCTGTCGGGATTGACGCAGGCCGAATTCCGCGAGGTCGTGCTGCTGGAACGGCGGCTCGAACTGGCTTTTGAAGGGCACCGGTGGTATGATCTGGTTCGGACCAAACGACTCATCAGCGCCATGAAGGCCCAAAACCCCAGCATTCTGGTCGAAGACCGGCATTACCTGCTGCCCATCCCTCAAACCGAGCGCGACGTCAACCCCGCCCTGACCCAAAATCCGGGATATTGATCACGGCTGACGGGAACACGTACCTACGGATTGACTCATGAAACGCCGGACTTTCCTACAAACGACCCTCGCCCTGGCGCCTTATGGTGCCGGGGCAGTTGGTCCTTTCACGCAACAACCCGTTGGCGAGTCGGTGATCATCAATGCGGGCGTGGGCGGCAACAACACCGTCGACCTGCTGGCGCGTATCGAGGCTGACTGTCTGGCGCACCGGCCCGAGCTGACCATCCTGATGATCGGTACCAACGATGTCAACAGCCGGAAGCACGTACCTGTTGACGCCTACGGGCAGAACCTGCGGCAGCTTTGCACCAAACTCAAAGCCGCCCGCAGCGAGGTCGTCCTGATGACCATACTGCCGGTATACGAACCTTACCTGATGACGCGCCACGACCCCAATTTTTACAAACCCGAGGGGCACCCCGCCCGCACAAGGCAGCTAAACCAGCTGGTTCGCGACACGGCTACGTCGTTTGAGTTTCCCTGGCTCGATATGCACCATGTCTTCGCGTCGGTGGGCAACATCGGGCTCGACCGGAGCAGCCTGCTGAAAAACGAAGCCAACAGTGGCAAAACTGACGGTGTTCACCCCACCCCCGACGGCTACCGGCTCATGGCTGTTACGCTGTACACCTTTCTGGCCCAACGGCAATTGCTCAGAAACCGAATCGTGTGCTTCGGCGACAGCATCACCCGAGGCGATGCCGATGACCAAACGTACCCAGCCTACCTACAGCGGCTGATCGCCGGGTAGGCGGCCGCTCTCTTTTTGTTTTGCTTCTAAACTCAATCGTATGATTTCCTTATCGCGTAAGCGTTTTCTTCTGGCGGCCTTTTACAGTTTGTTTATGAGCCATGTATGGGCGCAACCGGCTGTTCGGCAAGCCGATGTTATCATTTACGGCGGCACCTCGGCGGCCGTCACGGCGGCGGTTCAGGTGAAAAAGATGGGCAAAACGGTCATCATCGTCTCGCCCGACAAACACCTGGGCGGATTGTCGGCGGGCGGCCTTGGCTTCACCGATACAGGCAACAAGGAGGTGATCGGCGGGCTGTCGCGCCAGTTTTACCAGCGGCTCTACGCCCATTACCAGCAGCCCGATTCCTGGCGATGGCAGAAGCCAGGCGAGTATGGCAACAAAGGGCAGGGTACCCCCGCCATCGATGGCACCAACCGGACGATGTGGATCTTTGAACCCCACGCGGCAGAGCGCGTTTTCGACGATTTTGTGCGGGAAAATAAACTCACCATCTACCGCGACGAATGGCTCGACCGGGCCGCGACAGGTATATCCAAAAAAGGCAACGTCATTCAATCGTTCCGCACGCTGAGCGGCCACGAGTACCGGGGCAAGATGTTTATCGACGCCACCTACGAAGGCGATCTGATGGCGGCGGCAGGTGTAAAATACCACGTTGGGCGCGAGGCCAACAGTGTGTACGGCGAAGAACACAACGGCATCCAAACGGAGGTGTTTCATCACCGCCACCATTTCATGATGAACATCAGCCCGTATAAAATTGCGGGAGACCCATCAAGCGGCCTGCTGCCCGAAGTGTCGGCGGACCCACCGGGTGAAAAAGGGGCGGGCGACAAGCGCATTCAGGCCTATTGCTTTCGGATGTGCCTCAGCAATCACCCCGACAACCGCCTGCCCTTCCCGAAACCGGACGGCTACGACCCGGCCCGCTATGAACTACTGACGCGGGTCTTCGCGTCGGGCTGGCGCGAGACGTTTGCCAAGTATGACCCCATTCCGAACCGGAAAACCGACACCAACAACCACGGGCCGTTCAGCACCGACTACATCGGCAAAAACTACGATTACCCCGAAGCGACTTACGAACGCCGCCGCGCCATCATCCGCGACCATGAACGGTATCAGAAAGGCTTGATGTATTTCCTGCAAAACGACCCGAACGTACCGGCCGACGTGCACGAGGCCATGCAGCAATGGGGCCTGCCGAAGGACGAGTTTACCGACAACGGCGGCTGGCCGCATCAGCTCTATATCCGCGAAGCCCGGCGTATGCTGGGTACGTTCGTGATGAAAGAAGCCGACGCCTTAGGCAAAACGCAGGTGCCTAACCCCATCGGTATGGGTTCTTACACGCTTGACGCGCACCAGGCCCAGCGGTATGTGAAAGCCGACGGCTACGTGCAGAACGAAGGCGACATCGGCGTGCATCCCGACAAGCCCTATTCCATCGCCTACGGGTCGATTCTGCCCAAAGAAGCCGAGTGCAGTAACCTGCTGGTGCCGGTCTGCGTATCGGCCAGCCACATCGCCTACGGGTCGATCCGGATGGAGCCGGTCTTTATGATTCTGGGGCAGTCGGCAGCTACGGCGGCGGTGCTGTCCATCGACAACAAGGTATCGCCGCAGCGCCTGCCCTACGAGAAGTTGAAGGCCGTTCTGCTCAAAGACGGCCAACGCCTGACGAATTAATCGTCATTAGAAATGTGGTGGCCAATCGGGGATCGGCCACACTACGGGTCCCCGACCCAACTAAAGCCAGTTCAACCGCCGTAAGCGCAATCAGCTAGCTAGTTGCTCTACGGCGTTGAGTTTACTTCATGGGTCCCACCATCCGGTCGCTTATCTTTTGGCGGTTGTCGCTTTCTATTCGTCGGGCTGCGCCTATTTTTGGTCAGCAGACAAACAGAACCAACAAGTCAACGGATGTGAACATGGCTTTTTCGGACAAACTCAAGCAGCTTTTCGGCCTCGGGGCGCCCCCCGAGGCTACCCAACCCACGCCCGACGAGCCAGCCAACCGGCCCCGGGCAACCCCGCCGCCCGCCCCGGCGGCGCCGTCGGCTCCCAAACCGCCACCAGCCCCGCAGCGCCGCGAGGAACTGTTTCGGTTCCTGATCGAGAAACTGACGCCCTACGCCAACGAAACCGATAACGCCCCCCTGGGCCTGCGCCTCTGGGTACGTTGCCCCACGCCCGACGACGTGCAGCTGATGCAGGTGGTGCTCTACGCCAATCAGCCGGGCCGCTTTCAGGAAGAGTTGAGCCGCCACCTGGCCAACCACTACATCGCCCTGGCCCCCAACTGGCTCTTCGAATGGCAACTGGTCACCGACGAACTCCCCGTCGATTGCACCTATCATCAGGGCAATTTCGGGCTGACGGTCGTGTTTAAACCCGTAGCCACGGCGGTGCACCCCACCCAACTCCGGCTGCGCGCGCTCACGGGCCAAACCGCCGAAACCGATTACCTGCTCGACCCATCGCAGAAACTGACGTACTGTGTGGGCCGGGGGGCCACCGTCGAGACGGCATCAGGCCGCATCCGAACCAACGATATTGTCTTTGTCGACCCCGAAGACCCCGCCTTCGACCCGCGCCGGGGCGAGGTCAACCAGGTGGTGAGCCGCCAACACGCCACCATCAAATTCGACGAGACCGCCCGCCGCTATCGGCTCTACGTCGATCCCGGCGGCCTGCCCACCAACGGCAACAAAACCAAGATTCTGCACGCTAACGACACCCTCGAACGGGCCGATATGCCCGGCGTCGGCTACCTGCTCGTCCCTGGCGACCAGATCGAACTCGGTGGCGAAGTCAAACTGCTGGTGGAGTAACCTCATAGTAGCCGTCAGGCATCCCCCCTCCCCTTATTTCAAGGGCCGGGGCCGGGGGGGGTACTCCTTAGCGCACGTCGGCGTACCAGCGTTTTAGCTTGGCGGGCGGGTAGCCGATGCCCCACAAAAAGCCGATGGTCAGGTAAATGGCGTTGGCTTTCCAAAACCCCCACTTCGCCACCCGCCGATCCGACGATTCGACTAGCCGCCCCACCTGCCGAACGCGCCCGTAGCGCACCAGCCTGAGCAGCAGATCGGCCTCTTCCATAATCGGCATGTCATCGGCATAGCCACCGATGGCCAGAAACTGCTCGCGCCGGCAAAAGATGGCCTGATCGCCGAAAAGCAGCCGCGCCCCACGAAAGAAAAACAGGTGCGGCCTGAACAGCAGCGGGGCGTAGTAGGTTTTCAGGAAATTGTGCAGCGACGTCAGCCAACGGGTTTTCGTGGGGCCACGCATGATCGAGATGAAGCCGCCCGCCGCTACTGTTGGGCAAGCCAGCGTTTGGCCAATCACCGTCAGCGCATCGTCGGGCAGGATGGTATCGGCGTGTAAAAAGCAGAGCAGATCGCCCTGCGCGCGCTGGGCTGCCCCATTCATCTGCGTAGCCCGCCCCAGCCGATCGCAGCATAGCAGGTGCAGGTTGGGCCAATCGGTCTGGGCCGCGCGCACAAGGGCCAGTGTCTGGTCGGTGCTTCCTCCATCGGCTACCCACACCTCAACGGGCTCGGGGCAGAGCTGTCGCACTAAACGCAGGGTGCGGGGCAAATCGGCCGCCTCATTAAGCGTAGGAATGATAATCGATACAGACACCATGTTTCAGTTTATACCGGGCGTGCTGCTTAAACAGCTATACACACGCAGTAGCTTACAAAACACGCCAACGGGCATTACGTTCACGCTCAAAAACCGGCTGGCCGACGCCCAGTTTACCGGCCTGCAGCGCGCCCGCATCGACGGGATCGACTACCCGGCCGAGGCCTTTCAGCTTATTCCCGACACGGGTGAGGCGGTCACGGTAGCCGCGATTTCACCGGCACGGCCCCTCCCCTTTCCGTTGCGCCAGTCGGTGCGGGTGGTGGCGCAGACGGCCCAACTGGACCCGGGTCTGCATCAGCTGGAAATTACGCTGCATACCAAACCGTTTGGCACCATCACGTTGCGCGTCGACGATGAGCTACAGCCCGGCCTGTTCGGTGAAGTCGACGAGCTAACCGCTCCCGCTACCCTAAGCATTCCCCGGCAGGCCGACGATTACACGCCCGAAGCCGTCGCCGAGCGGCAACGCTACCTGGCGGAACGTACCCAGACGCAGCCGCAACACCTTTTCAAAGCGTCGTTTGCGCCCGATACCGTGCGGCGGAACATCGAACACTTCGTAGGGGTAGCGCAGGTGCCCATCGGGCTGGCCGGGCCGTTGCGCGTGAACGGTGAATGGGCACAAGGCGACTTTCTGATTCCGCTGGCCACTACCGAAGGTACCCTGGTGGCGAGCTACAACCGGGGCATCAAGCTCATCAACGGCAGCGGGGGCGTTACCTGTACCGTTCAGGACGACGCCATGCAGCGTGCGCCCGTTTTCGAGTTTGCCGACGCCCGCGCCGCCCGTGATTTTGTCCGCTGGATCGAGGCGCGACAGCCACAGCTAGCCGCCGAAGCACAGACGACGTCCAGCTACGCCAAACTGCGTTACGTGGACACGTACCTGAACGGCAAACTGGCGTTTCTGCGCTTTGGCTACACCACCGGCGATGCAGCGGGCCAGAACATGGTGACGAAAGCCACGCTGGCGGCCTGCAATTACATTCTTGAGCAGTACCCTGACGGGCAGATTCAGCACTTTTTTCTGGAATCGAACATGGCGACCGACAAGAAGCCGTCGCAGATCAACGTGCTGCGAACCCGCGGCAAACGGGTGACGGCCGAGGTTACGATTCCGCGCGCCCTGCTGATTCGGGAATTACAGGTGGAGCCTGAGCAGCTCCACCGGCATGCCCGCGTGGGGCAGGTGGGCGCGTGGCTGGCAGGCACCAACAACAACGGCCTGCATTCGGTGAATGGGTTGGCGGCGCTGTTTATCGCGACGGGT
Organism: Fibrella aestuarina BUZ 2; assembly: GCF_000331105.1. Taxonomy (NCBI): domain Bacteria; kingdom Pseudomonadati; phylum Bacteroidota; class Cytophagia; order Cytophagales; family Spirosomataceae; genus Fibrella; species Fibrella aestuarina. The sequence goes on from NC_020054.1 coordinate 5,640,697, forward strand.
CAGGATGTGGCCTGTCTGGCCGAATCGTCGGCGGCCATCGCCTACTCCGAGATCCTGCCCAATGGCGACCTGTATGGGTCGGTGACGCTGCCCTCACTGATTGTCGCTACGCACGGAGGCGGCACGGGTCTGCCTACTCAGCGCGAATGCCTCGAGTTGATGGATTGCTATGGACCGGGCCAAGTGATGAAGTTTGCCGAGATTGTGGCGGGTGTCATTGCGGCCGGAGAACTATCGCTGGCCGCCGCTATTTCCTCCCTCGACTGGGTGTCGAGTCATGAGGTGAAACGGAACGACTAATGTATAATGAAGAATGTATAATGTACGCTGCCAGAAGCGTTGCGCTAGCCCATTGTACATTCTTCACTATACATTAGTCATTGTGATTAAAAATTACCCGCGCCGAGGTTGCGGAAGGCCCAGGGGATACCGGCCAGAATAAGAACGAGACCGATGCCGTAGAAGATACCCACGAGCCGGTGCTTTTGGGTATCGCTGGTGGCGCGTTTCGAACGCGAATAACCCACCGTGATCAGCGCGATAGCCAGCAGCATGATGGTGATGTGCTCAACCGTGTAGAAGCGAATCACGCGCTCGCTCATGCCGTTGAAGTTGACTTTAGGGCTGATGAAATACAAAATCAGGCCCAACACCAGTTGGAGGTGCACTGAAATAAGGGTGAACAGGTACAATTTCCGGTTGCCGTCGGTGAACGACTGATTACCCATCCAGCGGCTTACCGATACAAAAACGGCGGCTACCAACAGCAGTAGAGCCAACCAGCGAAGCCCGGAGTGGGCGTGAACTAATCCAGAATACATGGTGTAATTTGAGCTAATGTGAACTGGGTGCAAAGAAACGACAATGATTCTCTACAACATCACAATGAACGTCGATCTGCGGATTGAGCGGGAGTTTTTACGCTGGATGAAGGACGTACACGTACCCGACGTCATGAATACGGGCCTGCCCATCAACAACAACGTGCTGAAACTGCTCACCGAAATCGACAATGGCGGCGCCACCTACACGTTTCAGTACTGGTTTCAGACGATGGAAGATTTCCTCACGTACCAGAGCCGCTACCAGTCGGCCCTGCAACAACAAGTCGCCGACCGCTATACCAACCGCTACACCTCCTTCCGGACGCTGCTGGAGGAAGTATAAAGTAGGTTCAAAGTCCAAGGTTCAAAGTTGGCTGGCACCAGCGTAGTGCGCGCCAGCCAACTTTGAACCTTGGACTTTGAACTTACCGTAGATACACCCCTTCCCGGTCTTTGTCGCTGAGGATCACTTCGATGTGCTCGTTGAGGGTCGTGGCCAGTTCGAGGCCAATAAAATCAGCAGCGATGGGGTAGCGCGGGTGGTTGCGGTTCACCAGTACCGCCACCTGAATTTTCCGGACCGGCACCGACAGAAACGGTTGCAGGCTGAAGGCCAGCGTCCGGCCCGAGTAGAGCACGTCGTCAATCAGCACCACCACTTTATTACTATAGTCGGCCACCGGGTCGGGCAGGGCCATCGTGGGTTGCGTCGTCTGCGTTTTATCGATCGTCAACTGCACCAGCGACACCGCAAACGGGGCAATCTGCCGGAGTTCGTCGGCCAGTCGCCGGGCCAGTTCGTAGCCCTCGCCGGCTACACCCGCCAGCACCAGCGCTTTCTCGTCAAAATTGGTTTCGTAAAGCTGACTGGCAATACGCCGGATTTTCTGCTGAATCTGCGTCGCCGTCAGGATAGGAGTCACTGCCATACAAAGGATAGGCCAAAAGCCAGAATGAAGCTGCAATTGTACTATAAAGACGCTGGATTTCGCCCCTGCCCTCCGCATATTGACCGTATTCGCCGATTAGCACATGTTTTCATATGTTACCATACACAGCTAAGCGGAAATAGGATTCTGGCACAGTTTTCGCCTGTTAGTGGATGGGTATATCTCCATTCACTTCCTAGTCAATACTGTTTTACAAATCGTTTATGAAGTCATACTGTCTATGGCTCATCAGTTGTCTGCTCTGGGTTAGTATGTCCTGTTTCTCGTCGGAAGCCAATCCAACGCAGGCGATCGGCGACTCGATGCGACTGGGCGAAGCCAAACGGTTAGCCTCTTATTTCGACGCCAACCTTGAGTTGCGCATCGATCCGGTCGGGGTTGATTACCCGTCGGTTCGGGCCAGCCAGGCGGAATTAATCATGCGGTCTTTTTTCAAAAAATTTCCACCTCGCCATTTTCAGCCCTCCGATCAGGGGCTGACGCCCCACCTTCGCTACGCCACCGGCACGTATTGGTCTGGCTCACAAGCCTTTCGCGTCAATGTGCTGATGAGGCAGACGGCGCCCGGCCGATACCGTATCCACTCCATTCAGGTCAACGAGTAGATATGCATCAGGGGCAGACGCCTGGCTACCAATCAGCGGTTTGTACCGCTCGGTAACCAGGCGTCTGCCCCTGTTTCGTTCTTACCGAATGTCGAGCAAGTCAATCGTTTTGACTTCCTGCGTGGCCCCCCAGCCACATTGCAGGGTGGTGGTTTGGCCCGTTTCGCGGTACCGGATCGTCACGTCTTTACTCCCCATCCAGTAGCCAGTGCCCGAGGCGGCCACTTGCGCCTGTATTACCCGGTCCATCAGCGGTCGGGTAACCTGCGTCGGCAGCCGAATGTAGGTTCTTGAATCGGAAGATGTACCAGTTGTCATAAGCCATAAGTGCGCATCACACCCATCCACGGGCAAGCTGTTGCCACGCAGGGTAGCACTACTTTCCAGTACGTCGCCCCCTTCCGGGTTGAGCGTTGCCTTGTCGGTACAACTCAACAACGACGTCAGCAGCAAAACAAAGATCCAGCGAGTCATAGCGATGTGTTCATTTTCTTGTAAGACCCGTGCCGCCTGCAAACAGTTGGATCGCAGCGGCGTCCCGGTCAGGCTTCGACAAAGTCGAGGTCTTTGGCGAAGGTCTCTTCCATGCGGCTCAGCGACCAGAACGCCAGCGCAAAAATGACTACGCCCAGCACGCCCGCCGCGCCCAACGTACCCAGACCGGGCTTCATGGCTTTGAAGGCCATCGTCATCGGGATCAGCATGCCCCGCACGATGCTCGGCACCGAGGTCGTAGCCGTAGCGCGCAGGTTAGTCCCATACTGCTCGGCTACCATCGTCAGATACATGGCAATATAACCCGTGCAGAAACCGAGCAGCGCCATCACCGCATACAACGTACCTGGCGTCTTAAGCCCGCCAAACAGGTAGATGGCGCACAGTGTCACGCTGGTTAGCAATAATCCCGCCACAGCGCGTTTACGCGAGTGCAACCATTGGCTGATGGGGCCCGACAGCAGGTCGCCCACGGCCAGCCCCACGTAGAGCAGCATCACGCACCGCCCCGGATCAATCGTAGTGCCAATGGCCATCGCCTCGCCAAATTCGTTGGCAAACGTGGCCAGGATGCCCACCACAAACCAGGTAGGCAACCCCAGCGCCACACACCGCAGGTATTTCACGGCCTGTTTTGTACTACTGAAAAAGTGCCCAAAATTACCCCGATCGACTTCGTGGCGCTCCTGTTTCAGGTTGGTAAACAAACCCGACTCAAACACGCTGACGCGCAGCAACAGGAGCAGCAAACCCATGACGCCGCCCACAAAAAACGCCGTTTGCCAGTCGAACAGGCTGTTGACGATGTAGGCCATACCCGCGCCCAGATAACCCGTACCGGCCACCACCGACGTCCCGAAGCCCCGAATCGCTTTGGGCAGAATTTCCGACACGAGCACCATTGCCGCGCCGATCTCACCCGATAGCCCCACGCCCGCCACAAACCGCATCAGGGCGTAATAATCGGTAGGGGCCATGAACCGAACGACCGGCACAAATCCGCAGGCAATGTTGGCCAGCGAATACATGATAATCGAACCAAACAACACTGACATGCGCCCCCGCCGGTCGCCGATGATACCCCACAGAATACCGCCAACGAGCAACCCCGCCTGCTGACAGTTAAGAATAAATGCGCCCACGCTCGACACCTCGGCCTTGCTCAACGCCAGCGATTGCAGGCTAGGCACCCGCACAATGCTGAAGATGAGCATGTCGTATACGTCGACAAAAAATCCAAGCGCCGACACGATCACGGGCAGCGAAAACAACGTAACGTAGGGGCGCTGAGGCATTGATTGCAGACGAAGGAATGGTGTTATACGAATGAAT